>NZ_PDZF01000011.1:0-130688 GCF_002743425.1 Sporosarcina sp. P7
ATTATCGCGGGGTGGAGCAGTGGTAGCTCGTTGGGCTCATAACCCAAAGGTCGCAGGTTCAAATCCTGTCCCCGCAACCAAGGTCCCGTGGTGTAGCGGTTAACATGCCTGCCTGTCACGCAGGAGATCGCGGGTTCGATTCCCGTCGGGACCGCCATTTTATACATACGCTTCAAAAAGCGTTTTTATGGAAATAACAAATGTGGCTCAGTAGCTCAGTTGGTAGAGCAAAGGACTGAAAATCCTTGTGTCGGCGGTTCGATTCCGTCCTGAGCCACCATTTATATGCCGGTGTAGCTCAATTGGTAGAGCAACTGACTTGTAATCAGTAGGTTGAGGGTTCAAGTCCTTTCGCCGGCATCCTTACTGGTGGGGTAGCGAAGTGGCTAAACGCGGCGGACTGTAAATCCGCTCCCTCCGGGTTCGGCGGTTCGAATCCGTCCCCCACCACCATTTAGGGGCATAGTTCAACGGTAGAATAGAGGTCTCCAAAACCTTTGGTGTGGGTTCGATTCCTACTGCCCCTGTATTTTTAAATAAATAATTACTATGGCGGGCGTGGCGAAGTGGTTAACGCATCGGATTGTGATTCCGACATTCGGGGGTTCGATACCCCTCGTCCGCCCCTTATTTTTAAAAACATTAACAATCATTACTATACTATAAGTAATCATAACATGGCGGGCGTGGCGAAGTGGTTAACGCATCGGATTGTGATTCCGACACTCGGGGGTTCAATTCCCCTCGTCCGCCCCATTAGTGGGGTATAGCCAAGCGGTAAGGCAACGGACTTTGACTCCGTCATTCGTTGGTTCGAATCCAGCTACCCCAGTCAGTTTTGCGGAAGTAGTTCAGTGGTAGAATACGACCTTGCCAAGGTCGGGGTCGCGGGTTCGAATCCCGTCTTCCGCTCCACTATGTTGGCGGCATAGCCAAGCGGTAAGGCACGGGTCTGCAACACCCTTACCACCGGTTCGATTCCGGTTGCCGCCTTATAAGTTTATATAATTACTTTACACATGCCCGAGTGGTGGAATGGCAGACACGTCGCACTCAAAATGCGATGCCGCGAGGCGTGCCGGTTCAAGTCCGGCCTCGGGTATCACCAAGTCTTATTGTGTTATTTTTAGTAAGACCTATAGCATCTACAAACGTTGATATAATAACGTTTGTAGATGCTTTTTATTTTGAGTAAATACGATGAAATACGAGGTGTTTTTAAAACCTTCATACTAGCATATTCTTACAGATCTAAATTACATCAATATTTAACAACATCGCTTATTTTGTTCCACATATGCGAAATGGTCTTCAGCTTATCCCTAGATTCATATGTCCAATTCATTCGCTGACAGCGTTCATGGAAGTCCTTAAATTGAATTACATGCCCATCAAAACATGTATACATGAGTGTGACATTAAACGTAGAAAGTTATTTTGAAATATCTAATTAGAAGAAGACTTTGTTTAATAATCTATTTAAATTGGTATCGAGTTGTCTTGTATTTTGAAAAGAAAACAGTTGCCTCAAAAGCGGGTTTTTCATGTAATACCTTGAAATAAAAATGCACTAGCAGAAGCGATTAAGCTTTTCAAAAGTCTATTGTTAATTATAATAATATTTTGTGAGAGGAGATTGGAACCGAGAATAATTGAAGTGAACATCTCATTAAACTTCTGACTTTTACAAAACATGTTTCAATCACGCCTGGTTAAGCGTGATGATTTAAATTGACACTATTATTGGCTTGTGAATTTGTTTCATATCTCTATTATGAAGGGAAGGATCATCGGTCTTCTCTTTGTTTGTGTATATAAGAGTTTTTCAATTGACTTTTTTAGAGTATGTTTTAATTCATTTCGTTTATCCCCATTCGATTGTCTTGACTCGGTAACGATCGTAATAACTAACTGATTCACTTCATTTAAAATATTTTCCGCAGCCCGTTCATATACGAACCCGCGGGAAATTATATCCGGATTTGAAATGATATGTCCATCCGTTTTGCTAAGGGAAATCACAACAATCAGCATACCTTCCTCTGAAAGCAATTTACGATCACGTAATACAATTTTTCCTACGTCTCCAACACCTAGTCCATCCACGAAAACATTCCCAGCCTGTATCCGTCTAGTTTGACTAGCAACGGTATTCGTAATATCTACAACATCTCCATTGTTAATAATGAAGATGTTCTCACTTTTCACGCCAACCGATTCGGCTAATGTTCGGTGTTGCTGAAGCATACGAAATTCACCATGAATGGGAATGAAATAAGTTGGTTTCATCAAAGTGAGCATAAGTTTTAATTCTTCCTGGAAAGCGTGTCCTGAAACATGCATACCCGATGCGCTACCGGATCCATAGATAACTTTGGCCCCTAAATGGAATAAATTATCGATGATGCGCGACACACTTTTTTCGTTACCAGGTATAGGGCTTGACGCCAGAATGACGGTATCTCCAGCCAATACAGATACTTGACGGTATGTTGAGGTGGATAAACGTGATAATGCCGCCATAGGCTCGCCTTGACTGCCTGTACAAATAATGACAACCTTATCAGGTGCTATTCGATTGATTTCATTTGTATCAATCAAAGTGCCATCAGGTATTGTTAAGTATCCGAGTTCTGCTGCAACGGATACTATATTCACCATACTTCTGCCGAGCAACGCGACCTTTCGATTTGTTTTAAGGGCAGCGTTAATGATTTGCTGAACACGGTAAACGTTTGATGCAAATGTAGAGATAAATATCTTTTGATTGGCCTTGCGAAATGCATCTTCAATATGTTCGCCAACGACGCGTTCAGATTGTGTGAAACCTGGGCGTTCAGCATTAGTACTTTCAGATAATAGAAGTAGTACTCCGCTGTTTCCAATTTCGGTCATTTTATGAAAATCTGTATATTTCTTATTTATAGGGGTCAAATCAAATTTGAAGTCGCCTGTGTGTACCACAGTCCCTTCTGGTGTATGAATCGCAATACCCAAACAATCCGGAATACTATGATTTACATTGAAGAATGTCAAGTTTAACGTACCTGCTTCGAAGTTCGAATCCGCATTAATCTCATTAAGTTCCGTTGCACGTTGAAGTCCGTGTTCTTTTAATTTCAATTTAATTAAACCAAGTGTCAATTTAGTCGCATACACGGGAATACTTAACTGTTTTAATAAGTATGGAATACCACCGATATGATCTTCATGCCCGTGAGTTACAATCAATGCACGAATTTTATCTTTGTTTTTTTGTAAGTAAGATATATCTTGAATAATTAAATCCACACCTAATAAAGTTTCATCTGGGAACTTGGCACCACAGTCTATAATGATAATATCATCTTCATATTGGAGTACATACATATTTTTACCGATTTCATTTATACCACCCAAAGCAAAAATGGATAACGTGCTTTCTCCTATATTCAAAATAAAAACCCCTTACCTAGTTATTTTCAATTAGTTTGATGTAGATTAAGTTCCTGTCGATTAGGATGCCCATAATAATGAATTTTATGTAGTATAGACTAAGGTGATTTTACTCCGCGTATTTCTAATTTAGGAAGCGCATTTAGATTAGGAAGAAGAGAATTTGAAAAGGTATTAGATAGGAAAGCGATTGAAATAAGTTTAGCTCAGGAAAAATCAGGTGTCTGAATTATTGGAGTTCGAGAAGTAGTAATTCGCTATAAAAGGTAATCAAGAGAAGCTTATAAAGCTATATCATCGAAAAATGTCATGCGGTAGCGGAAGCCGTATATGAAAAAGTGTAGCTTCATATATGTCGACATGGTTGCTTAGAGTTCGAAGGTCAAGGTGTAGATGGCGAGGCAATATGAATAGTGAACGGAAACTAATAAAAAATAAAATACCGTGTGTCGCATTGTAAAGAAGCATGTTGAGTTCTGTTTTCTATACTATATACAATTTGTTAAATACCTCCAAACAAGCATCGGAATTCAGTGCTGTGTTGTAATTTAACGTGCCTTATTTAGAAGATCCAGCTTTTATAGTAACGTTTTATAAAAAGCTTGCCATCATTTCGGTCATTCGATGGCCTTTAGCTTTTGGCTAGCTGTGTTCCGCTTCTCTTATATGGAAAAAATATAAAATTACCTGCTGCCTGTCAACATGACAGGCAGCAGGCCATAGAGGAGAAATATGAAAGGATGTTACTCAGTAAGGGGTCATTGCCATGGACATGGTTGGTTATAGGTCATTGGTCAATGTGTAAAGGGTAACAAGTGATTGGTTTTAGCAAGTTTATGTTCATATTCCCCGCCCTATGCCTCAAAAAGGAGTCTCACCTTTTTGAGGTTAAAAGTAATTAGTGCCATCAAAGTCAAGAGTGATAGTGTAATTTTTCATGTTGATGCGATTCGATAGTTGGTGTGCTGCTTTTTCAGCTTGTTGTGCTCTTTGCCGATATTCTTCCGGATCAAACAATGCTACACGATAAATCGTCGTGGATTCGGCAAAACCATATTGTATTTCTTCTTTACTCGCTAAAGAGAACTGTTTATAGTATGAAGACTTTGCACGCAATTGGATAGCCAGTTCAATAGCTTCAACTAATGGAATTTGTTTGTCTTCAAATTCTACTGTATGGGTACTGTTTGCTACGTAAATGAGATAGTCTAGTTTACGTTGATCTATTCTTACTTGTTCCATCTCAGCTTCTACATCTTCTAATTTCCGGCTGGTTATAGGACGTGGTGCCCCTTTTTCCACTGTAATGAAAGCCACTCGTTGTGCCTCTGTTTCTAATTCCCGTATTTGCCTTGACAGAATACTTTTTAATTTAATTCCTTCAGCTAATGTAATATTCAAGATTACACCTCGTTTGTTAGTATAAAGTTAGGATTTTGACTATCCAATATAGAACTTTGATAGTCTCCACCGTTTATGCTAGTGAACATTTTACCGCAAGCTTCGGCTAATTGCTGAGCCTTGTCTTGATCCAATGAAGGACGAATAAATAGTAATTGAATGATGTTTTCTGTTTCTTCGGTTACGGCTGTTCGTATAGAATCAATATACGGGCTACCGAACGGACTATATCCGTCGCTTAGCAGTAAGATGTTTTCAAAGGTATTGAATTGATTATTCAATCCTTCGTAGCCATCTCGGGCGGTGCCGACAGATAAAATAACATCACCGGCTATTTTATCAGCATCATAAATCACTGTTGGGATTTCGTATTGCAAGGAAAAGAATGTATTGAGATCTTCTGCACTATGGAAGGAAGGGGTATAGAGACGGTCTTGGATCTGTTGTAAGAGTAACTGAAGAGCTGGTGGCTTAGTTGATGGGTCCGCTCCGAAAGTTGTCCAGATGGATTGCCATTCCGCTAAACCGTTGAAATCGGTAACTTCTTTGTCAAGTAGTTCGAAATAGAGTTGTTCTTGAAATAATTGTAGTCGCCCTTTTAGCATCTGAGGTGATGCGGAGACGATTGTTTTGTTATAATAGATTATGCCTAATTTAAAATCAGGGATTTTCGTGAATATAGAAGAATCAATAGTAAGTTGCATCAGTATCACCTGCTTGTAATTTTATTTCATCTTATCATAAGGGAGGCGGGGAATGGTGAATGTCGCTCAGTTACAGCTTGAAATACGAACGTTTGCGGCGTCCATTGGAATAGACAAAATTGGTTTTACGACAGCAGCCCCGTTTGTAAAATTGAAGGATCGTCTAAAACAACAGCAACGATTGAATTATCAATCTGGTTTTGAGGAGCCGGATATAGAGAAGCGAACGGAGCCTTTATTATTACTGGATCAGGCAGAAAGTATTATTGCTATTGCAGTTGCATACCCATCGAAATTATCGGATAGTCCCCGTGGGAAAAAAGGGGAGCGGCGTGGTATATTTTGTAGGGCTTCATGGGGTGAAGATTACCATACAGTATTGCGTGACAAACTAGCACAGCTGGAATTATTTATTCTTACTAAGGTACCGGATGCGCGGCTTCGTTCCATGGTGGATACAGGAGAGCTTGTAGATCGCGCAGTAGCAGAACGTGCGGGGATTGGTTGGTCGGCTAAGAACTGCTCGATCATTATACCGGAGTTCGGGTCTTACGTCTATCTAGGCGAGATGATTACGAATCTGCCATTTATACCAGATGAGCCGATGGAAGATCAATGTCTAGACTGTAATTTATGCTTGGATGTTTGTCCTACGGGTGCGATAATACAGCCGGGACAATTAAATGCCCAGCGTTGTATTGCATTTTTGACACAAACGAAGAAGCCTGTGCCAGAAGAATTCCGGCACAAGATTGGGAATCGCTTGTATGGCTGTGATACATGCCAAACGGTCTGTCCGAAAAACAAGGGAATGAATCATACGCACCAACTGGCATTCACACCTGAGCCCGAGCTCGTTAAGCCTTTGTTGCTGTCACTCTTGTCATTATCAAACCGGCAATTTAAGGAACAGTATGGCCATATGTCAGGCTCTTGGCGTGGAAAGAATCCCATTCAACGAAATGCACTGATAGCATTGGCTCATTTTAAGGATGAATCAGCGATACCAGAACTAACTAGATTAATAAAAGAAGACCCACGACCCATGATCAGAGGAACAGCCGCATGGGCACTTGGGGAAATTGGTACGACAGAAGGGCACGAGGTGCTAAAAGAAGTGTTGCTCATTGAAGAAGATGAGTTTGTAGTAAGTGAAATTACGAAGGCTATGGAACTGCTGCATATTAATTGAAAGAAGGTAGTAAGATGACGATTCACGTTGCATTATTTGAACCACAAATTCCTGCAAATACAGGAAATATTTCACGAACTTGTGCAGGCACCGATACAGCCCTCCATTTAATAAAGCCGCTTGGTTTTTCTACTGAGGATAAAATGTTGAAACGCGCTGGACTAGATTACTGGGAGCATGTTGATATTACGTATCATGAGGGAATCCAGGAGTTTCTAGATGCCTATCCAGAAGGCAAGTTTTATTTCATTACAAAATTCGGAGAGACGAGTTATGATACGTTTGATTATTCGAATACCGATCAGGATATTTTCTTTGTGTTTGGCAAAGAAACTACCGGGTTGCCGAATGAAATTACGGATAAGTATAAAGAGAATTGTTTGCGCATTCCGATGAACGATGAGCATATCCGCTCATTGAACTTGTCGAATACTGCTGCAATTCTTATTTATGAAGCACTTCGTCAACAGCGTTTTGCACATTTAACGTAATGTATAAAAAAAGGGGATTGGCTCATGGCCAATCCCTTTTCTATTTTATTTCATTTGATTCGTTTTTGATTCGCCTGGCTTATTTTCATATCCGCCAGTCAAGATTGCAGATAAGAATGCAAAACAAACAGCAATAATTAGAATTAGTCTCATTGTTTGTACCTCCTATGAAATCAATAGTCCTTCTTACAGTATACCGTAAAAATTATATAAATGAAATAATCTTCGGCATTTTATGTGACAGGTTACTAACAAATCTTAATGAGGCAAGAAAAGCAATTGATAGGTGAACAATACCGCAAAGATATACATTAATAGGGGAACTTGTTTACCTTGTCCCTTTGTAATTTTCAGTAATGGGTATGTAATGAACCCAAGGGCGATTCCTGTCGCAATACTGGATGTAAGCGGCATGGTCAAAATAACCAGAAATGCAGGGAACGATTCATCAAATGAATCCCAGTCGATATTTTTTACCGCACCGATCATTAAACTACCCACAATAATCAAAGCAGGTGCTGTAATGGCCGCGACACCAGATAATGCGCTAACGATAGGACTGAAAAATGCTGCGGCTATGAATAGCACTGCAACTGTTAAAGTAGTCAACCCTGTACGCCCACCTACAGCTACGCCAGAGGACGACTCGACATAAGCGGATGTAGGGCTGGTTCCGACCATTGAACCAACTGTAGCGGCCACTGAGTCGGCTAGAAGCGCATGACGAGCACGTGGTAAAGATTTGCCTTTCATAAGTCCAGCTTGCTTGGCTACCCCAATCATTGTTCCGGTTGTATCAAATAAAGTGACGAGTAGAAACGACAGAACAACACCGTATAAACCGTAAGAAATAACATCTTGCATCGCCAGTACCGGATTCCACACTAAAATACCTTCAGGCAAGTGGGGCATTTTCACAATACCATCGAACTGTAACTGCTTCGTAAAGAATGCGACAATACCTGTTGCAATCATTCCAATAAAAATAGCACCATAGACATTGCGGTTCATTAGAATAATGGTCACGAGCAATCCGAACAATGTCAGTAATACGGCGGGCGAGGTAAGTTCACCTAGCTGAACGATGTTGGACTCGTGGGGAACTACTAATCCCGATAAACGTAAACCGATAAATGCGATAAACAAACCGATTCCGGCAGTGATACCGTGTTTAAGATTTTCGGGAATTTCTTCAATTAGCTTTTCTCGGAAGGAAGTCATCGATAATAAGACAAAGATTAGACCCGCTATAAAGACTGCAGAAAAAGCTGTCAAGTAGTCGAGTTGACCGTCAGACCCAACTACGATGGATGCAAAGTATGCATTCAATCCCATTCCGGGTGCAATAGCAATGGGATAGTTTGCGAATAAGGCCATCCAAAGCGTACCGATCACAGTCGCTATAATGGTGGCTAAAAATACTTGATCAAATGGGACACCGGCTTCGGATAAAATAATTGGATTGACGATGACGATATAGACCATCGTCAGGAAAGTGGTCATTCCTGCAAGTAATTCTGTTTTGACAGTCGTGTGATTTTTCTTTAATTGGAACACTGTGTATTCTCTCCTTATATTACGAACGTAATGAAGTCCATAGACAATAATATTCGTTTTTTTAGAAGAAATCAACCTGTTATATCGAAAAAGCATTCGTAAATTCTGTGAAATAATGTACAATTGCACTAGGGAGTAGTTCAAAGAGGAGGATTTTTCATGACAACAATTTTTGATCAAATGGTTATACTGAGCAACGGTGTGCAAATGCCACAGTTCGGTTTAGGAACCTATAAAATGACAGAACCTGAGCAAACCATTCAAGCTATTGAGAAAGCGGTTTCAATAGGCTATCGAGCAATTGATACTGCATCCATTTATGAAAATGAACAAGCAGTGGGGGAAGCAATTCGTCACACTGGTATTGCGCGTGAAGACTTCTTTGTGACATCAAAAGTATGGAATGATAACCAAGGATATGATGAAACACTACGTGCATTTGAGCGTTCATTAACTAGATTGGATATGAATTATTTAGACTTATATTTGACACATTGGCCTGTTGCCAGCAGCTACGTAGATACATATCGCGCGATTGAAAGGCTATATGATGAAAAATTGATTCGATCAACAGGTGTTTCCAATCACCACGCGTCACATTTACAAGAGATATTTACGATTGCTAATATTCGTCCTATGGTAAATCAAATAGAACTCCATCCACGTCTAACTCAAGAGCCGTTGCGTCTGTTTTGTAGTGAACATCAAATTGCAGTAACATCTTGGAGTCCTTTAGTTAGAGGTCAAATTCTTGAGGATGCAACACTCACTGCAATCGCTGCGCAACACGGGAAGACTGTAGCTCAGGTCATCATCAAATGGCATCTCCAAAATGGATTGATTGTTATTCCAAAGTCTGTGTCATTTGATCGTATTCAAGAAAATAGTGAAGTGGCTGATTTTGAATTGACACTTTCTGATATGGCGATGATTGATGCGTTAAACCGTGATGAACGGACAGGTACAGATCCAGATTCGTTTTAAGTGAATGTATTTAGTTAAACGAATCAAGTTGAAAAGAAGTGGACAACTATTTAGACGACGATATGTAGCTGTTGTTAATGTGTGAAATTTTTTTGACTTTAGACATTAGTAGATTCAGGTTCAAATGCTCAACAGTTTACAAGTCCACTACCTACTTTCCAAGAAATTAATCAAACAGAAATAAAAAAGAGCTGTCACAAGTGGTCTCTACGACCTCCTGGATAGCTCTTTTTTTTATTCAGTTTCCACTACAATCATCTCTGACGTAATGGGATGTGTGAAAGTGACCTTTGTAGCGACTAACTTATAAGGTCCTCTTGATATGGTCTCGCTACCATACAGTTGATCTCCAACTACAGGGTGACCCAGATGGGAGAAGTGGACACGAATCTGGTGTGTTCGTCCTGTTTCCAACTGAGCTTCAACAAGTGTCGTATCAGGTTTACGTTCAAGTACCTTGAAATGCGTGACCGCGGATTGACCGGATGGTGATACTCTACGCTTTGTTGCATGATAGCGATCTTTACCGATTGGCATATTAATCGTGCCACGCGGTTTTCTTAGCTGGCCTTCAAGTTCAGCCGTATAATAGCGTTCGATTTGATTCTGTTCCAACATCCGGTCGAACATCGTTTTCGCTAGTGGATGTTTTGCGATAAGTAAAACTCCAGCTGTATGTTGATCCAATCGGTGGATATGCTCTGCATAGGTACCGCTCTTTGCTTCGATATAACCCATGACTTCGTTCATCAATGTGCCGGTACCAGGTAAGTGTTCCGGGTGTACGGACACCCCTGCAGGTTTGTGTACGGCAAGTATATGTTCGTCTTCCCATAGTACACGTAAGGAATTGAATGCTTCTGGTTTGTAGGCAGATTGTGCCTCAGTGAAACCGAAGACCAGTTCGGTGCCTTCCGGAAGGGGCTCTTTCCAATCCACTGGTTGTCCATCTGTATCCGTTACACTTTTATCCATGCGCATTTGGTGCACAGATTTCTTACCACCTTGCCATTGTTCTCTTAGTAGTTTTTCAATCGTCTCGCCAGGTTGTGTAGTCGTATAATGAAAACTTGTCATTTACGTAGTCTCCTTAGTTGCTTTCAAATTCATCGAAGAATGCTCTAATTTGCTCGTCGGGCTGTGAACCAACTGTTCTGCCTTGTTCTTTACCATCTTTATAATGAACTAGTGTAGGCCATGCTGTAATATCGTATTCTGGTTTCATCTGATCTCCGTACTCGAGCAGATTATACTGATAGACATGTACACCATATTCATCTGCAATTGGCATTAAACGCGGTGTCATATCCATGCAGTGCGGGCATTCCGGACTGAAATAATAAACAGTTGTCGGTTCACCGCTTTCAATTTTTTTGAAGATCTCTTCCGGAAGTGCGACGTTCTGATAACTTTCATTGTCTAATAAATCAATTGTAGATTGTTGTAGGTTATTTGTACCGTACGGATTGTCGGCGAGCTTTGTTTCATTGGATTTATTATTGAGTACGACGATTAAAATGAAGATCACGACAATAACTCCACCAATAGCTAGTAATTTTTTCAATGTGTTTCACTCCTTTGTTTGTTTCAAGATTACAAGACTTGCGATGAAAATAAAAGCAAATGCTATCAATGCAAGAAAAGGAATCGTAATGAAGCCGAGATAATTGATATATGTAGCAGTACAAGAGGCTCCGCTACATTCAGGAGCACTGTCTTGTAAGAAAGTCAGTTTCTGAATACCATAGTGGTAGAGAGAAATACAGCCTCCGATAAAAGCGAATGAAGCCGTAGTCCAGGCAATCGAAATGTTTTTCTGAATGAGTGCGATTAAACCAATCAATACAATAGGATACATGAAAATTCGTTGATACCAGCACATCGTACAAGGTATGTAACCTTTGATTTCAGAGAAATACAAAGAGCCAAGTAATGCGATGAATGCGACGGCCCATATCGAGAGAAGCCAGTTTTCCTGTTTTTTATTCATGGAGCATCTCCTTACAATTAGGTAATAGATAAAAGCTTTCCCGTTTAGACGGGAAAGCTTTATTTAGACGAATCGGTAGCTTCATTGGTTGCAACTTCTGGAGGTTGCTTTTTTGCTTCAAGGTAAAGAATATGGTTGCCATCTACTTCTTTGACAGTAAACTCATACCCTTGTTCAATAATCTTTTCACCTTGTATAGCTTCGAAGCGTTGATCCATGAACCAACCGCCAATTGTATCGATGTCCTCTTCCAGTATTTCGATGTTCAATGCATGATTGACATTTTCAATCAGCATTTTGGCATCTAGAATATAGTGGTCTGCGCCAACAATTTGAAGTTCAGGTAGTTCATCCATATCGAATTCATCGCGGATCTCACCAACAATTTCTTCTAAGATGTCTTCAATAGTGACCAGACCGGAAGTCCCTCCATATTCATCCAGTAGAACGGCCATATGAATACGTTCGCGCTGGATCTTCAAGAGTAACTCTCCAATTGGGATCGTTTCGATGACTCGGATAATCGGCTGCATATAATTAATGACCGATTTACTACCATTTGACGGATCTTTAATATAGGCCGTCAATAAATGTTTCATGTTGATCAGACCGATGACGTGATCTTTATCCCCGTCGATAATTGGATAACGAGTAAACTGTTCAACGCCTAGTAATTCAAACACTTCGGATAATGTCATTTCTTTATCGACTGTCATCATTTCTGTTCGTGGTAGCATAATTTCCTTTGCGACTCGATCATCAAACTCAAAAATACGATTGACGTATTTGTACTCTGCTTGATTTATTTCACCGCTTCGCAAACTATCAGATAAAATGATACGCAATTCTTCCTCTGTATGACCTACTTCTAACTCGGAAATGGATTTGAAGCCTAGCAATCGTGTAACAAGACGTGCCGATCCGTTCATTCCTTTAATAATCGGGTACATAAGACGGTAAAATAGATTCAGTGGGACGGCAAGGGATAAGGATAATTCTTCCGCCTTGTGCAATGCGATGGTCTTTGGAGCTAGTTCTCCTACCACGACATGCAAATAGGTGACGATCGCTAGAGCGATAGTGAATGAAAGAATGGTTTCGACATGGGCATCGAGTATAAACATGTCAAAAATGGGAGCTAGCATCATGCGGACTGTTGGTTCCCCGAGCATACCTAGGCCAAGTGCCGAAATCGTAATTCCGAGCTGACAAGCGGATAAATATTCATCTAAATTATCGGCAATTTTTTTTGAAAGAACCGCACGTTGATTACCTTCGACGATTAGTTGGTCGAGACGTGATGAACGGACTTTCACGATTGCGAATTCACACGCGACAAAAAAAGCGGTGATTGCGATCAAGGCAGCAAATGCTGCCAATCGTATGGCAATATCCAAATAATAGCTTCGCGCTTAACCCAGATGAGGGAAAAGAACAAAGCGTACACCTCCTGTAAAGTAAAGTTAGTTATCTTTTATAATAATTTATTTATAGAGAAATTACAATTCGATTTGCTTACAGAACAGAAAAAAATCGTATTAAGGATACGCAATGTGTCGATATATAAAGTGAAAGGGGATGTGGTAACACTTATACACAGTGAAACCACTATCCATTTACATTTAATTTTGGTATTTTTAAAGTTTTAAAAAATCTTTTAAAAAAGACTGAAGACCATGTCCTTTACATAAGGAAAGTCTTCAATCTTAGGCAATATTTTTACTCACCGTATTTTGGCTGGGTTTCTTTAAATGCGTTTTGCTCGTTGGGGATGTGGCTTTTGTCTTCAAAGACATTTTCAGTTTTTTGGTTTTGTACTCTCAACCGCTCTTTTTCTAACTGTTGTTTACCTTTTGATTGTTCTTTGCCCATAAAAGCACCTCCTCTAGTTAGAGGATGGTCGGTTTAGATGGATCTCATTCATAGACGTGGAAAGTCATGAGATCGTGGACCATTAGGACGATCTTTTCTTCGTCTGGCGGTGTGCCATTTGTCCAATTGATCGTGCCGTCTTTATGGTAATCACCTTTATATTGTTTGTTCTGGTAATAAAATGAGATAGTCCAACCCGGTAGATCAGTATCTTCAAACATTTTTTTATGACTGAAGTGTTGTAGCATCTTGTTTTCTCCTTTATTGTTCCATTAGTGATATCCTGTTCGTTCATTTCATAAACTGACCAAAAGGACGAAAGGATGAGTGTGTGTTTGTTACTCAACTACGTAATGCGATTGAGGAAAAGTATAAATCATATTTTTATTATAAGTCCATGTACCAGCTGACGAATGATTTGTTATGGCAGGAATTCATTCGCCATGCGTATGAGGATGAAAAAAGTCATTACGAGATGTTCCAGCAGCTTCATTATATAATGACAAAAGAGTTTGTGCCGAATCCGAAAAAGCCAGCGCCTTGTACGAATTTGAAAGAATCAGCTAAAAATGCGCTAGTTAATGAACTTGAAGCAGTGGAACAGTGTAAGGAACTGTTTTTGACGATTCCTTTTGAAGAGGCATATGATCCGATTTTTATCGCTTTACATGATGATATGGAGCATGCTATTCGAATGTCTACCATATTCAATGGAGTAAATTAAATCAAACATCGAAAGAAAAGTCTTTGAAATAATCGGCACCATCAAGCATTCGAACCCCATACCAGAACATTTCGCCATCAATTAGCTGGATCCTTGAATTAGGTAACATGTCCTGGAACTGAATTAGTTGTTTTTCCTTAAATGGATAGGGTTCAGAGGATAGCAAGACTAAGTCCAGATCGGCTTTCTCTAATTGTTCTTCCGTTACAGCTGGATAGCGGTCAGATGATTCCGCGAAAGGTGTGATGAAACCGAGTTTTTGTAATAACGAGTTGATATAGGTGTCTTTGCCGACAACCATATACGGCTTTTGCCAAATGACATAAGCAACTCGTGCAGCAGGAAGTGTGGGGAGCGTCGTGAATGCTTGCTTGATTTCCGCGACAAGCGATTTTGATTGTTGCTCATGATCAGTCAAAGATCCCATATCTGTAATCATTCTATAAGCTTGTTCGATCGTCTGCACTTCCGCTACATATACCGGATAGAACTCGGAAAGAATTTCGACCATCTCTTTTGTGTTTTCTTCTTTTTCCATAATAATTAAATCGGGCTGTACTTCATGTATTTTTTCCAACTTCAAATCTTTCGTTCCTGCGACTGCGGGAACGTCCTTAACCTGTTCAGGATATATACAATACCTTGTGCGTCCAACAATTTCTTTTCCAAGTCCAATTCCGAATAAAGTTTCTGTAATACCAGGACATAATGTGACGATTCGTTTGGGTGGGAAATTATACACAACGGTTCTTCCTAAGTGGTCGATAATTTCTTTTTTCAATGAAATGATTGCCTCCTTTAATGGTATGTGAAAACATAGGATTGTGGTAAGTAATACTCTACTTGCAACGTACCTGAACTGCTATCAAATGTAAAGTCAGAAATCTCCGCCTCTAATTGCTTTTCATTCAGCTGGTTTTTGTTATAATTGGAACGAAGACCAAGTGGAATAAGGTGAAGCGATTGAAAATAGTACTAACTATTTTGTTCATGGCGTTTATTGGCGCATTGATTGGTGGAGTAACGAATCATCTGGCGATCAAGATGCTGTTTAGGCCACATGAGGCAAAATACATTGGAAAAACACGTTTGCCGTTTACACCCGGCTTGATTCCGAAGCGCCGAAATGAATTGGCGACTCAGCTTGGAAAAACAGTGACAAATTATTTGCTGACACCTGACCTATTCCGGAAAAAGATGTTGACTCCTGGAATGGAAAAGCGTGTAGAGACATTTATCCAAAGTCAAATGGATAAATACATCTTGCAATCAGATAAGACCTTGAACGATTGGCTCAAGCTTGCGGGTGCCGACAAACTTCCAGAACAAGTGGAAGACAAGTTGATCACATTGATTGATCAACAATTGTATGAGATGAAAGTTAAAGTAACAACAGGTACCGTGGAGGAGGTTATGCCGCTTCGTTGGCAACAACAAATCGAAGAAAGAATTCCTTTAGCCTCTGACTTTGTACTAATTCGCGCAAGTCAATTTGTGGATTCAGCAGAAGGAAGACAGACATTCCAAAAGTTGATCGATGATTTCTTGGCTTCAAAAGGAACATTCGGTGGCATGCTCAATATGTTTTTTGGAGAATCGGAGTCGCTTGTCGGCAAGGTTCAACGGGAAGCATTGAGATTTATAGAAGCGCCTGGAACAAAAGAATTATTAGATAAACTGATTTCGAAAGAGTGGCAAAATGTTCAGCAACAACCAATGGAACAGTTGACGTCTGGATTCGACTTTGATAGTGTGTTTGCTTCAGTGAGAAAGTATGCACTGGATCAATTGGCACTACAAGAAAGACTCGATCACAGTTTGTCACATTATTGGCCACAAGGATCCACATGGACGGCTAACAATGTAACACCACAAATTGTCAACTTTTTATTCACACAGGCTGAAGCGCACCTTGAACAATCATTAAGAAAGCTAAAACTTGATGAGCTGGTGAAAGAGCAAGTAGACACGTTCCCTGTGGCTGTTCTAGAAGATCTAGTTCTCGGCATTTCACGCAGAGAGTTTAAAATGATTACGGTTCTGGGCGCATTTCTGGGTGGTATCATAGGAATTGTGCAAGGAGTTATTGCACTTATATTAAATGGATTGTAGGAGGAGATAGTATGTCAGTAAACATTTATGATGATATGAACAAATTGGAATCTACTTTACGTAAAACAGATGAGTATGTAGCGGTGAAAACAGCAATGGCCGAAGTGAAAGGTGACGAACAAGCTCTTGCATTGTTCGAAAGCTTCCGCGAAATCCAAATGAATTTACAACAAAAACAAATGGCTGGTGAAGAGATTGAAGGAGACGAGCTTGAGCACGCACAGAAAACAGCGCAACTTGCTCAAGAAAACCCGAAAATCTTGGCTATGCTGACTGCTGAAATGAAGCTTAGCGAATTGATTGAAGAAGTAAACCGTGTAGTATTGAAACCGATTCAAGATTTATATGAAGACTTCAATTAATAGATACATCGAAACCGGCCTTGGCCGGTTTTTTTCAACAGATGGAGAGTAGGAGAAAATTATGCAACAATTACATGTAAATCAACAATTCCCCCAAGATTGGATACGAATGTTTACACACTTGGCCAATTTATTTTTTGAACAGTCTAAAATAGTTACGGAACAAACAGATGATACAGCAATTGAATTACGGTTTACTGAGGAATACGAAGAATCACCAAGTGTAACGGTGGATATTCAATGGCAAGGTAAGCAGTATACGTCGCGTTTTGCCGAAGAGGTTAAGGAAATAGAAGAACGCGGGCAAATACGTCAGCGTAAAAGAATGTATTCCCACGTATTGCTAGATGCGCTAGAACAAGCAACTGGAATGAATCAAGAGTGGGGGATCCTAACGGGAATCCGACCTACAAAGTTGTATCATATGTATCGTCAAGATGGCCATACGGTTGCGGAAGCAAAGCAGCTACTTCAGCAACGGCATAGGGTATCCGTACGAAAAAGTGAATTGATTGCAGAAATTGCAGACGTTCAACTGAATGCATTGCCAGATTTGTATTCATTGAAAGAACAAGTGAGTATATATATTGGCATACCGTTTTGTCCAACAAAATGTGCGTATTGCACGTTCCCAGCCTATGCAATTCATCGAAAAAGTGGACGAGTAGAAACATTTCTAGACGGCTTGCATGAAGAAATGCGCGCGATGGGTAAATGGTTAAAAGAGCGTGATATTCGTATTACGACAATTTATTTCGGTGGCGGAACACCCACGTCTATTGAAGCAGATGAAATGGATGCACTCTATCAAACGATGACGGACTCATTCCCTTATATGGAACATGTTCGTGAAGTGACGGTGGAAGCCGGGCGTCCTGATACGATTACGGTACCGAAACTCGAAGTACTGAAGAAGTGGGGCATAGATCGAATCAGTGTCAATCCACAGTCCTATACGGATGAAACATTGAAAGCAATCGGCCGTCATCACACGGTACAGGAAACAATCGATAAATATTGGTTGTCCCGAGAGCAAGGAATGCGCAATATTAATATGGACTTAATCATCGGTTTGCCGAATGAAGGTCTTGAAGAATTCGAACACTCATTGGCTGAAACAGAAAAGATGCAGCCGGAATCTTTGACCATCCATACATTGTCGTTCAAGCGTGCTTCTGAAATGACACGGAATAAGGACAAGTACCAAGTGGCGGATCGGGAAACTGTAGGAAAAATGATGACACGCGGAGAAGAATGGTCGCGCGATAACGGCTATATACCCTACTATCTATACCGCCAGAAAAACATTTTAGGAAATCTTGAAAATGTCGGTTATTCCAAACCAGGTGAAGAAAGTCTTTATAACATATTGATCATGGAAGAAGCACAGACCATTATCGGTTTAGGTTGCGGAGCTTCAAGCAAGTTCATGGAACCGGCAACTGGCAAGCTGACGCAATTCCATAACCCAAAAGAACCTGGCGCCTATATAGTAGGGTTTGAAGAGGCCATAGATAAGAAAATAGCGTATTTGGAAGAGTTATTTCCGTCTTCAGAAACAATAAAATAATACGGATTCCCTCGTCGTAACTGATCGAGGGAATTTTTTTTGTTAAAGTTATGCAAATGCTCGGATAATTGTGTATAATATAATGAATGAACAACCATTCATATAAAGGGGGATTTAATTTTGACAAAACAAATCAAAGTGGAAATTGAAGGAAGATTAGCAACAGTAACCTTTAACCAACCTGAAGTAATGAACGCGATGGATGGAGTTATGATGAAAGAATTGACAGATATCGTAGATCAACTAAAAGACAATTCATCAGTACATGTCGTACTGTTCAGGGGAGCAGGTCGAGCATTTTCCGCCGGTGGCAACGTCAAGGCGATGCTTGACCCGAGTAGCCCGATGAAAATGGAAGATATTATGATCGACTTATCCAGATTGGCATTATCTATGTATAGCATGCCACAAATCACGATCGCATCTGTACACGGTGCAGCAGCTGGGCTTGGATGCAGTATCGCAATCGCATGCGATGTCGTCATTGCAGAAGAATCAAGTAAAATTGCAATGAACTTTATCGGCATTGGACTCGTACCAGATGGTGGCGGTCA
Organism: Sporosarcina sp. P7; assembly: GCF_002743425.1. NCBI lineage: Bacteria > Bacillati > Bacillota > Bacilli > Caryophanales > Caryophanaceae > Sporosarcina > Sporosarcina sp. P7. Next base: position 18,949 of record NZ_PDZF01000011.1, read on the forward strand.
CTTCTTCCTGAAGGAACGCGTAGGTATAGCCAGAGCTAAACAACTCATTTGGTCCGGGAAAGTACTGGATGGAAAAAGTGCCATGCATATCGGACTCGTTGATGAAGCGGTAGCAGACGGAGAAGCGTGGAATACGGCACAACAACGTGCTCAAGTTATCCTGCACTCCCCAACAGCTTCCATGGCCGCAACAAAGAAAATACTCCATGCAACAGGCATCGCTGAACTCGAGAAAATCTTGAAGCTTGAAGGCGAAGCACAAGTAGCTATGCGCTCAACTACTGATCATCGCGAAGGCGTACAGGCATTTATTGAAAAAAGAAAACCGAGCTTCACAGGCCAATAAATGGAAAGAAGACGCGCTATGAAAACTGCGCGTCTCGTTTATATCTATGATCATTTTTATAGAATTATTGATACTTAGCGGCTGTTTCTCTCCATGAGAAATAGCCTTTTTCTATAGCACGCAATAGTAACTCCGCTGAAGCTAAATTCGTAGCGAGAGGTATACCATAGACGTCACATAATCGAAGTAAGGCGCTCACATCAGGTTCATGTGGCTGTGCAGTCAACGGATCACGGAAAAATAAAATTAAATCTAGCTCGCCTGTCGCGATCATGGCACCCATCTGTTGATCCCCACCAAGTGGACCTGACATGAGTCGTGTGACAGAAAGATCGGTTTCCTTCATGATGCGTAATCCTGTTGTGCCCGTTGCGTAAAGAGTATGTTTAGCAAAAATCTGCTCATAAGCAATTGTGAAATTGACTAATTCAGCCTTTTTTTCATCATGCGCAATCAAAGCAATGTTCAAACGAGTCACTTCCTTCTACGATTTCTTAACGAACATAGCGTATCACAAAATTCTGAAAAAATCTTGTGCTATTTGTATAAAAATTTGTAACTGTGCGCAATACAATATCCCTCTGTTCAGGATTATCGTATAAAAAACAAAACCTCCTCAAAATGGAGATTTTGTCATTTGTTCATGTATGGAATAATAATAGTTTACCAAGAGGGGAAGCTAGGCGGTGTGTTCGCTCGAGCAAATCTTTTTCTGTCAGCAGCTGATGACCTTGTTCTTTTGCTGCATCATCAGATTCCGCAGTGAAAGTCTCTTCTGTAATTAATGAACCATCTTTTTCGTACGCTGTTAGTTTGTAGGTTTTCATTATATCGCCTCCATCATCTTTTACCTAGTATACTATGAATCGTGTGAAATGAATAATGATTCATTTAATAGAAGTGCAAAAAGTTACTTCATGTTAGAATGTAGTGGAGGAATATTTATAATTATGAAACATATGGTCTTTTGGAACGTAGAACGAGATAGAGAGTATTGAAGGAGATGATGTGTATGGCTTTGGAATTGGAACGAGTAACTAAACGATTTGGCGATTTCACAGCAGTGGATCAGCTGTCATTGACGGTGGAAGAAGGGACGATGTACGGATTCCTTGGAGCGAACGGTGCAGGGAAGACCACTACATTTCGAATGATTTTGGGATTATTAACCCCGACAGAAGGAAATATTTCATGGAATGGCCGCACGATTTCGTATGAAACGAGTCCGCTAATTGGCTATTTGCCTGAAGAGCGAGGTCTTTATCCAAAAATGAAAGTGCTAGATCAGTTAATCTTTCTTGGACAGCTGCGCGGAATGAAAAAATCCGCAGCGAAAAGTGCAGCACTTCATTGGTTGGATCGTTTCGAAGTACCGCAAAATACGAATAAAAAGGTAGAAGAGTTATCCAAGGGGAATCAGCAAAAGATACAAGTCATTGCTGCATTATTACATAGTCCCCAATTACTTATCTTGGATGAACCGTTCTCGGGACTTGATCCAGTTAACGTAGAGATGTTAAAAAAAGCAATCGTAGACTTCCGTAACAGCGGGGCAACGATTCTATTCTCTAGCCACCGCATGGATCATGTGGAAGAGTTATGTGAGCAACTCAGTATTATTCACCATGGCAAACAATTAGTCAGTGGAAATTTGCGTGACGTTAAACGTTCATTCGGCAAACAAAATGTCCGGATTCGTGCAGACTTTCCTTTAATGGAGCTAGAGAGCATCGAAGGCGTAACGACAACTCATCACTCATTAGAAGGTGCAGTCTTTCAAGTGGAGGATGAACGAGTGGCGCATACGTTGTTGCAAGCAGCATTGCTAAAGGGACCGATTCGTCAGTTTGAAATAGAAGAACCATCTTTGCAAGACATATTCATTGCGAAAGTGGGGAATGAGCATGCGTGAATTTTGGATTATTTTCAAACAAAGCTTCTTAACTAAAGCTAAAACAAAATCATTTTTCATTACGACACTTATTATGGTAGCAGGGATTTTTCTTTTCGCGAATTTGCCGAGCATTATGGAAAAGGTCGGTAAAATGATGGGGAATGAAGAAGATGATCGTGTACTGGTTGTTGATGAAAGTGGAGTGTTATTTGACCGTCTGCTTGAACATCTTCAGCAAAATGAGCAAGGAATTTCATTAGAGCTGACAGAAGACACGAAAGATCAGCTGTTAGAGCAAGTAAAATCGGAAGAAATTGCCTCGTTCATGGAATTAAGTTTCGATGCGGATCAAACGATTCAAGCGAATTACACTACAAGCAGTCTAGTAGATCAATTTTTACCTTCTGCTCTGCAAGACGCATTACAGAACATTCAAACCGAGGTGAAAGCTGAAAGGCTCTCTCTATCTGTTGAACAAGTTTCCGAGTTGTTTGCACCCATTCAATTTGAGAAACATAATATTTCAGAAACAGCAAAATCAGAAGAAGAACTAAACCAAGCTCGTATCTTGGTGTATGTATTGATGTTCGTTATTTATTTTGCCGTTATTATTTATTCATCGATGATTGCAACCGAAGTCGCAACTGAAAAATCCTCACGCGTGATGGAAATTCTTATCTCGAGTGTATCACCCGTTAAGCATATGTTCGCAAAAGTACTTGGAATCGGCTCACTCGGGATTGTGCAAATTCTCGTCTATGCAGTGTCAGGATTTTTAGCATATAGACTTTCTTCCACAGGAGAGAAAAATGAGCTATCCGCATTCTTTAGTTTAGAAAACCTAGAAGTAAGTACACTTGTTTACGCCGTGATATTCTTCTTGCTCGGCTACTTCTTATACGCTACACTCGCAGCCTTGCTTGGTTCGTTAGTGAGCCGTACAGAAGATGTACAGCAAATGATTATGCCGATGTCGTTGCTGATTGTTGCAGCCTTCATCATCGCAGCAACTGGACTTGGGAATCCAGAATTGGGCTACTTGAAAATCGCGTCGTTCATCCCATTCTTCGCTCCCCTTGTCATGTTCCTACGAGTAGGCATGCTTGACTTACCTTTATGGGAGCCTTTGCTCTCGATAGGCATTATGGTGGTGACCATCTTGATCCTCGGCTGGTTCGGATCAAAGGTGTACCGTGGCGGTGTCTTGATGTATGGGCCATCCCGTTCGCTGAAAGATTTGAAGAAGGCTGTTCAGCTTGGAAAAGAATAGGTTTAAGTGTCCCAAGAAGTCACGGAGCTTCTTGGGGCTTTTTTGCGTGATGATACGTTCAAAATCAAAGTGTGAATGGTAGAATTAGGTAATTAATGTGTACGATGTGATGGAAGCTGTACCTCGGAAAGCGTCCGCCTGGAACGTCGATCAACGGTGCCTTCAAGTCACCTCATTTATAGATGTTCACTTTCCAGTAATAGATGAAATATGGTAAAATAGGAACGAGTATTCGTGGAAGAGGTGCGACCTATGGAACCTATACGTTTTTTACATACAGCCGACCTGCACTTGGACAGCCCCTTTAAAGGCATGGCCGCAGCAGGTCCGGACGAGCTAGCCAGACTGCAGCAGTCCACATTCGCTGCATTCGACCGATTTATAGCATACGCAGTCAAAGAGCGACCGGATTTCATTGTCATTGTCGGCGATATTTACGACGGTGAAGACCGTAGCTTGCGTGCGCAAATCCGTTTCCAGCAAGGTATGCAACAACTTCAAAAAGTGAATATCCCTGTCTATCTATCATACGGAAATCATGATAACTTGTCGGGCAGATGGACTAGAGTTTCATTGCCTGAAAATGTCCACGTGTTTTCTGAACAAGTGGAACAAAAACAATTGGCTATCCGTGACGATATAATATACTTACACGGCTTCAGTTATCCGCAGCGCCATGTGAAAGAACCAATGATTAGGGATTATCCGGAAGCTACTGACGGAATACATATCGGTCTATTACACGGAAGTGTGGCAGGAGATGTAGAGCACGCTGTCTATGCACCGTTTACAGTCAGTGAATTGCAAGATAAGCACTATCAATACTGGGCGCTTGGGCATATTCATAAACGCCAACTATTATCAGAGGAACCACCGATCGTCTATCCCGGCAATATTCAAGGTCGTCATCGCAATGAATCAGGACAGAAAGGTTTTTATGATGTCCTGTTGACATCGACTCAGACGTCCATGAAATTTGTAGGCACATCGGATATTATGTACACTTCATTGACTGTTTCGTGCGAAGGAATTGAATACGCAGATGACTGGATTTCTGCTTGTCAGGAAGCGATAGATCAACTGACAGCTGAAGCCGGTAGTGTCGTCGTGGAGTTAGTGATGGAACAAACGGAAGGCCTTACAAACGACTTGGCTAGAGTGGAAGGGGAATGGCTCGACATTTTGCGAGAACAGTATGAAGCTATAGAACCATTTGTGTGGATATCAGCAATTGAATGGCCACCAATCCATGATTCAGTAGTTCCGAATTCTTTACTGGAACCGGTGGAAAGAACCATGTCTTCTTGGGAAACGAATGACTGGCATGATTTGGTGAAAGAAGTATACAGTCATAAAGCCGGTCGTTATTTAGAGGCATTGAAGCCTGTGGATTTTGAGCGGTTGAAACAGCAGGCAACTGCATTGCTTAAGAATGAACTGTTGAAGGAGAGCTGAAATGAAAATCCAGAAAATACTTCTTTATGGATTCGGTCAGCATGAGAATCTAGAAATTAATCTGCGCCCCGGTATGAATCTTTTGTATGGACCGAATGAAGCGGGGAAGACGACCATTCAGCAAGCCATCCTTCATATTTTATTTGGATTTCCTCAAAAGAATCAACAGGAATTGCGCTATGAGCCGAAAACAGGTGGTAAATATGGCGGCTGTCTGTATATAGAAGATCAAGAGTATGGTAATTGGATGATTGAGCGGGTGCGCGGTAAGTCCTCAGGTGACGTCTTAATCCGTTTTGAAGATGGGCGTATTATGGAGGAAGCCGAACTAAAGAGGTTATTGAGAGGTTATGATCGACAAGCATTTGAATCTATATTCTCTTTTTCCTTATTCCAATTACAAGGTCTCGAGAAGATGGATGAAAATGATTTAAGCCGTACATTACTTGCATCCGGAACGACCGGCCTGGATACACTTTGGAAAGTGGAAAAGAAGATGGAGAAAGAAATGGGTAGCCTCTTCAAAAAGACTGGGAAAATACCACAGATGAATAAAAAACTGACCGAAATACGTGAACTTGAACAAGCGATGCAAAAAGAGCAGCAGAAGCTATCGATGTATGAACCGCTTACTAGTCGCAAGCAAGAACTCGACGAGCAAGTGGCGACTTTACGCTTGGAAGAGCAACGTCTTTATAAGCAGTCTGAAGAACAACGAATTGCCATGCAAATTGTTCCGCTACAGCAACAACGTAATCAATTACTTGAACAACTTTCCCACTTGACAGATACATTCCCAGCGGCAGGCATCCGACGGTACGAGGAACTGGCTAGTAAACAATCCGAATTGCAATTAAAGAAAACGCGTCTAGAGAAAGAACAATCGGAATGGCAATCGGAGTGGATCGATTTACGGCCTACTAGTGAAAGGCAGCAGTTAGAGCGCTGGGTCACACAAGAAGCAGAGTGGCATCGGTTACGTACGGACCGAATTTCTGCTGAACAAGAAATCCGTTTGCTCGAAAAGAAACTACAGCAACTCAGTAATCGTTTAGGATTAACCCATGATCAGCAGTTGTCGATAGGGAAGATGGATGTTTCCATCCAACGTGAACGCCAGCTTGAACCAATCCTCGAAGAACAGAAAGAGTTGGATCAGCAATTAAAAGCATTGCAACGTCTTCTCGCGGAAGCGGAAAGTGAACGGCAGGAATCAGAGCAACGAAAAGAACATACTGAACGTATGCAATTGACTGAAACTGAACGAAAGAAACTGACGGCCTTGCCCGAACTGCAACGTCAGCTCGCGGAAGCTAAATTCATTGTATCTGCGTCGGATAAGCAGGCATCGAATCAGATGGTTCCAGTAATTATTATGCTCATTGGCCTAGCGATTGGGGCATATAGTGTCTTGCAGCAGCAATGGTTGTTCACGTGCCTCGGTATAGTAATGGTGGCGATCGGTGCTTGGTTATGGAAACAACGACCCGCTTCTGTATCAGATCAGCAATCGTTCATTCGAGATAATGAACCGTTAGTGGCGGAACTCGAAAGACTGGCTGAGCGTGATGAGCTGCAACAGCGTGACCAACGGCAAGTGGCAGCAGAGATTGAAAGACTAGATTACAAATTACAGAAATATGCGGAAGAAATGGAACAACTTTATGATCAGAAACAACAAGCGGTGAAGAAATGGCAAGACCTGTTGCAAGATGAACCATTCGATTTGACATTCAATATTCAGGAAAGCTTCCGCCTACTGCGCGAGTTCCAGGATGCGGAAATAGATCAGAAAACATGGCGGCTACGTTTACTAACCGCGACGCAACACGTACAGTCGCTAATTAAAGAAGTGGAAAAAGTGCTCGGACCTGTCGCGGAAGAAGGTTTATTTGAAAGAATTCGCCAAGAACTACTTCATCAGAATAGCTTGCAAGAAAAGCAGTTAAGCAAGCAAAAAACAGTACTTGAAATCGAAGAGCAATTACTAGAAACAAATGAGCTGTTGGAAACGACAACAGCGGAAATTTTACAATTGTTTACGATCGTTGGCGTATCAGAAAAAGAGCAATTTTATACAGCGTATCAGCAAGACCAAGATGCACAATTGCTGAAACGACAGCTAAAAGAAGTAGAAGCCCAGCTTTCCTTATACAATAAGGAACCATTGGTAAAAGAGTGGACTATACCGGAACTAGAACGACAACGCAGCGAGACGACGAACCGCCTTCAAATAATACGGCAAGAAGTAGAAGCGCTTGTAGATGAGCAAGTCAAAGTAGGGCATGAAATCTCACAAATGGGTACCAGTCAGTCGTACAGTGAGCTTCAGCAGTTAGTTGAAGTGCGAAAAGCCGAGTTGGAAGAAATGACAGAGCAATGGGTAATCCGTAAAGCTGTCCGTGAGTCGATTCGACAGACGATGAGTGAGTGGAAAGAACATCAATTGCCAGCCGTACTCATTCAAGCAAATAAATGGTTCAGCTATTTAACAGGGGATCGGTATGCGACGATTGGTTTAACGGCAGAAGGTTATTTTGAGGCAGTCACTGCCGAAGGACAAACGTTCATGATCAATGAGCTCAGTCAAGCTACAAAAGAGCAAGCTTATCTTTCTTTACGACTAGCGTTAGCCTATGAATTATCAGAGCGTGCACCGTTCCCAATCATTATGGATGACCCATTTGTTCACTTTGATAATGAGCGACTTTCGCGTATGATAGAAATACTTACGGAGTTACAGCCATCACATCAATTTCTGTACTTTACTTGCCATCAAGAAATGAAATTGAAATGGCCAAGTGAACCTCATACAATTGAGATTGGACGAAAAGTAAAAGGGGAGATTTACTGATGAAAAAACTACTTGACTATCAAGTCGGTGAAACGATCGACATGTATTTATTGATTAAGCAGGCAACAAAAGGTGTCACACAGCAGGGGAGTCCGTTCATGACGTTGATTCTGCAAGATAAAAGTGGGGACCTTGAAGCTAAACTTTGGGATGCGGGTGAAGAGCAAGCCCAGATGTATCAGGGAGCGACCATCGTAAAAGTAGGTGGAGAAATCCATGAATACCGCGGGAAAAACCAACTTCGTCTTAAAGCAATCCGTCCTGTAAAAGAAGATGAAGGCGTGACAATTGCAGATTTAGTACCGTCTGCTGAAAAGAGTAAGGAAGTATTGCTAGACGAATTGATGCAATATTTCTTTGAAATGAAAAATCCACAAATTCAGCGTGTTACCCGTCATTTACTGAAGAAGCATCAGCAGGACTTCGTGTTATATCCAGCAGCTACGAGAAATCATCATGACTACGTATCCGGCTTGCTAGATCATGTAGTTTCGATGCTGAAACTTGGCAAGGCGATTGCGGAATTGTATCCGACGTTGAACAAAGACTTGCTGTATGCAGGAATTATTTTGCATGACATCGGAAAGGTCATCGAGTTGTCAGGTCCAGTCGGCACGCAGTATACGATTGAAGGGAACTTGCTAGGTCATATTACGATCATGGTCAATGAAATTTCCAAGGCAGCAGAAGAGCTGGAGATCGATGGTGAAGAAGTGATGTTGCTTCAGCATATGGTGTTGTCTCACCACGGTAAAGAGGAGTGGGGCAGTCCAAAGCGCCCGATGTTGAAAGAGGCGGAAATTCTTCATTATATCGATAATATTGATGCGAAGATGAATATGCTGAACCGCGTGATGTCAAAGACTACGCCAGGCGAATTCTCCGAGCGCGTATTCCCGCTAGATAACCGTTCGTTCTACAAGCCTACTTTTGAATAAACTACTATGGAACGGGGCACGACCCGTTGCAAAATAATAAATTTTGTTAAGTTGTGGTTTTACAAGAAGAACGATTCATGAAGATACTGAGTTTTTACTTATCATTGTAATAAAAAGAAAACAGGCAAACATTACGATTATAAAAACACAAAAAAGGTCTGCCAGTGGAAGTTATAACTTCCAAGGCAGACCTTTTTCATATATTACTTACCTTCTTTAACTTCCACTTCAGCATCGTCAGCTGGAGCATCTTCTGCAGGTGCTTTTTCGTCAGTTGGAGTACCTTCTTCAGCCGGTTGCTCTTCCATCTTGAACAAATCAAGTGCAGATTTTAAATCTTCATCTTTAATTTTTACATCTGCTGCTTTCACTAGCTTTGCAACTTTACTCAATAGCTCGTTTTCATCAGCCTTTTCCATCAATAGTTCATGACGGATTTCGTCTTTCTTTTCATCCGTAATCTTTTTATCATCAGTTTTGCGCTTTTCTTTTACTTCGATGATATGGAAGCCGTTATCTGATTGAACAGGCTCACTGATTTTACCTGGCTCTAAGTCATATGCAGCGTTCCAGAATTCAGGAACCATTACACCGTAAGCGAACCAGTCAAGATCTCCACCTTCATCTTTAGAGCCTGGGTCAGTGGAGTATTCTTTTGCTACTTTTGCAAAGTCTTCTCCCTTATCCAACTTTTCTTTTACTTCTTTTGCTGTCTTTTCATCTTCAACTAATATGTGACGAGCGTTGATTTCTGATTGAGATTCTTCGAGACGCTTGTTTAACTCTTCGTCAGAAACTTCAATGCCGTCAGTCAATGCAGCTTCTTGCAATTTATTCAAACGAATCATTTTCTTGAAGCTCTCAGGTGTTTGACCTTGTTGAGCTAAGAAAGCTTCGAAGTTTTCACCAAGTTGTTCTTTGTTTTTTTCAAATTCTGCGTCTACTTGCTTATCGTCTACATTATACTTGTCATCCAGAACCTTTTCCAAGATGATCATTTGTAGAGCTTGTTCACCAACAGATGTTTTCATTTCTTGATAAAATTCATCTTTCGTTACATCTCCTGCTTTGGACGTCATAACTTTTTCATCCCCGCCAGAACAAGCGGATAAAGCTGCAACCGAAGCTGCAAGTGTAAATGCTAACATCTTCTTTTTCATGTAATTAACTCCCCTAATCTAAGTATAGATTCTGATTATTCTTCAAGTAAACACTATATCATATAACGTATGAAAAACAAAAAGGTTCCATTCATCTGAAACAGCCCAACCGGTTTTTTCTACTTTCGCATAGGATACAATGTGAAAGGGGGTGCCTTCATGAGCGGTTACTCACAGGGCGGATCAGGTTCATCTTGCTTTGCTTTAATTGTTGTGTTGTTCATTTTGTTGATCATCGTCGGTGCAGCATTCTGTTATTAAAAAATGCCCTGCCTCCAGCAATGGGGGCGGGCATACATAGTGTCAGGCACTAAAGAATACTTCTACATATAAGGATAAAATGAGGATCGTGATCAGAATGTTTACAGTTCGATAAATCTTTGGCTGCTTATCTTCTGGAATCTCTCTAGATTGGCAAAGAGCAAATGTCATTTTATTAATTTGATATAAGTAGAACAATGAAAATAGAATGGTAATCGCAATAACCATTATAGACCTCCTCTTTCTGCTTCTTTACTATCATAGCAGAATTTGTGATCAAAAGGAAAAAACTACGCTGTCTACAGAGCAGGTGATTAAGACTCTACTTTAGATTTTATAAGGTAATCGTTTGAATCGATATATGTCTTCTCAATGTTCTGAAAACCGCGTTCGAAAATGTCCATAAAATCATCTCCATAAATGTTACGCAATACTGACATGACTTCTAGGAATTCAGGGAATTTGCCATAAATATCACGAATAGGGAGGGAACTCTGAAGTACGCTATAATCTTCATTATGGTAATTTTCATTCATCTGGATGAGTAGTGCTTTGCCTTTTTCTGAAACCGTTACATAGGTATTACGTCGGTCATCTTCTTTTTTTGAGAAATATAAAAGCTGGCGTTGTTCCAATTTTTTTGAGAAGTTAAAGGCGGTTGAGACATGCATTACACCAAACTTTGCGATGTCTGAAATGGTAGCACCTTCCAAATGGTAGGCGATCCATAAAATATGATGTTCATTAATATTGAGTTCATACGGCTTAATCCATTGTTGCCAATCCTTCTCTACAGCTTTCCATAATGCCTTGGACATTTGGGCTACACGCTGATTGAAGATCATGGCGTCTTTACGTGAAATATTTTGATCGGCCATCGAGACACCTGCTTTCTTTCTGTCATTTTATTTATTATACCAAAAAAACAACAAATAAAGAAGACGGAATAATAAAATAAATCAGTTTGAGTGTATATCCCATAGAATGCAGCTGTTTTACTATGGGTACGCACTCAAAGATTAGCAAGTGAACAACTGGCGCCTAAATGGAAATACGTTAGCGAGCTCCAATTGATTTTTCGAGATCATCCAAAGCTGCTTGAATTGCAGAAATTTCTTTCTCTAAGCGCTTCTTATTGTGTTCGGTCGAGCGCTTCCAGTCCGCTACAGAAACCTTCATTTCTTCGACAGTTTCTGGTACAAGCTCTTTTGCTTCCTTCGTTAGATCGGTTACAGAATCTTTTAGATCCGCGACTTGCCCTTTGACATCTTTCAACTTATCCTTCAATTCGAGTGATGCATTTTTGACACTGTCACGCAGTTCACTTCCGGCTTTTGGTGTAGAATATAGAACAGTTACCGCAGAAGTAACAGCACCTGCCGCCAGACCAATAAAGAATGTGGACGCTTTCATATAGAGAACACTCCTTTTGTATAGTTATTATTTTATTAAAGCATGTTAGTGCATAGTTGAGCAAGATATGAATGAAATATTATACAACCAAAAGCATTTCTAACGGTTTGAAGAAGTGGACAGAAGAGTAGAATTTCTTTTGAGTGATGAAGAAAAATATCGTACGCTTCTGCCTACAACCTCCCCATGTTATTCTTGCAGTCGTCTAGAAATATGGGTAGCTAATTCAGACACTACGTTCATCGGGAACTGCTCTACTTTTGTATCAAATTCTACTTTCAGCCCATCTGATTTGTCATAGCGCGGTATTAAATGCATATGGAAATGATAGACTGACTGACCTGCGAAAGAGCCATTGTTTTGCAATAAATTCATTCCACACGGTTGAAATTCTTCTTTTAATGCATTGGCGATTTTTGGTGCCACTTTAAATAAATTCGCGGCTTCATCTTCAGTTAATTCATACACATTTTCACGATGTGTTTTAGGAATTAGGAGTACGTGTCCTTTTGTGACGGGCATAATATCCATAAAGGCGATAACGTGATCATCCTCGTATACTTTTTCTCCTGGAATCGTTCCTTCTACAATTTTGCAGAAAATACATGAGGTCATTTCTACACTTCCTTTCATGTTTGGATGTATTGTAGCATATTTTCAGATAGTTAACGAAGACGGATAAAGCAATTTTACAATTTCTTTGCTAAAATAATACCAGAAGATAGGGGGAAAGATAATGGCAATCCTAGAACTAGAACACGTTACAGGTGGTTATACGCGCAGGCCTGTTTTACATGACCTTTCATTTCAGCTAGAAGAGGGGGAACTGGTCGGATTAATTGGTCTGAATGGCGCAGGAAAGAGTACGACAATCAAACATATTATCGGTGTGATGAATCCGCTTGAAGGAATAATCAAGATTGACGGGGCGACGTTTAGTGATAAAGAACATTACCGCCAATCATTCAGTTATATTCCGGAGACGCCAGTGTTATACGAAGAACTTACATTACAAGAACATTTGGAACTGACTGCGATGGCATATGGACTGGACAAGCAACAATTTGAAATCCGTACCGAACAGTTGCTGAAAGAGTTCCGTATGGAAAAACGCTTAAAGTGGTTTCCGGCTCACTTTTCCAAAGGTATGCGACAGAAAGTGATGATCATGTGTGCTTTTCTGGTAGAACCGAAATTATATATTATCGATGAGCCATTCGTTGGATTAGATCCATTGGCAATTCGCGCTTTGCTCGATCAAATCATTGAACGAAAAAATGCGGGTGCTTCTATTTTGATGTCGACTCACGTATTGGCAACGGCTGAGAAGTATTGTGATCGCATTATCTTGTTGCACGAAGGACGGGTACGTGCGAATGGGACGATGGACGACTTGCGCAAAGCATTCGGGCGACCAGATGCAACACTTGATGACTTATATATTGCCATGACTGAGGAAACTGATTATGAACAACATGCATGAAATTTGGGGACAGCGGTTCTTCCATTACGTCAATGAACTACAGAAATATATGCGCTATGTATTCACTGGACATTTGGCTATCGTTTTCATGTTTGCCATTGGAGCGGGTGGGTATGCATATAGTGAATGGCTAAAAGAAGTGCCTGTTTCATTCCCTTCTGCCTTAATCATATCCGTTGTCCTTGCGCTTTTGTTGATGAAGGCTGCACCAACCACGTTACTCAAGCCGGCAGACATTGTTTTTTTCTTGCCATTAGAAAATCAATTGTCGAGTTATATGAGACGCTCGATCACTTGGTCGACGTTTTCACAACTTCCGCTACCATTGATTGCTATGGTAATTGCGTTGCCGTTATTAAAGGCAACAGAAGTGGGGACGGGCATTGATTATCTTCTTGTATTGTTGGTAATCATTGTATTTAAAGGACTGTTTGTAGGAACTGAATACAGCGTCCGTATTGCGAATCATGACTTCGTTTGGCCGGATCGTGTTCTTCGACTGGTTTTAACATTTTTAACGATTCAATTCGCACTTACTTGGAGTACAGTTGCCATCTTTATCGGAATTCTTATCGCCATGCTCTATGCAAAATTTTGGGATAAACAAGCAGCGCGTTATCCGTTTCCGTATGAGCAGTTTATTGAATTGGAACAAAATCGTATGATGCGTTTTTATCGATTTGCGAATTACTTCACGGAAGTACCGCATCTAGTTGGATCCGTGAGTAAGCGTAGCTGGTTAACGATGGCTATGAAACGTTCTACATTCAAGCGCAAGGATGTGCAAAAGTACTTAATCGTCAGGACATTTATTCGTACAGATGATACATTCTGGTTGTGGGTTAGATTAACGGCGTTGTCTGCATTGGGTGCGTTCTTAATACCGTTACCAATTGTATCTTTCATCTTTGTAGGAGCGCTAGCGTTTGCGACTGCTGTTCAGTTGATATTGGCACTTGAAGGTGGAGACGAGTTTACTATGGATCAGCTGTTTCCCGAAGAACAGGAAAAATCGCAAATCAAAGCGGTTCGTTCGTTAGTGAGAAAACTGATTTGGCTACATGCAATCATTCTATTACTTGCGGCATTACCGTTATACGGCCTAAGCATTATACCTGTTTTGATTGCGGCTATCGCACTCATTGTCGGTGAGGCAACGATCCGATTGACCAAAGAGCAAATGATAGAATTTTGATAATAGATACTAGTAAAGTTGAACTAAAGTTCATAATTTAAGAATTGTCACAGAATCATCTGAATATATGTGCCTAGTAAATACTCCACTAACTACATTGAAATAATTCAAAAGTTCGAATAGTTAGAATAATGGTTGCAATTTATATTCTATTGCATATATAATTACTAAAAGGTATCAGGGGTGAGAGAGATGAATAATAACAACTCATATGCTGAATTTTTGAAAGCGGTAGGTAATAATAGCACTTCTCTCCAAGCGGAAAAGCTGCTGAACGAAATCTATTGGGATCTGTTTCTACAACACATTCACTGGGAACAAACACAATCGCGAATCATGTTATTGATTGACGATGCGCTGGATCAAAATGACAAAGAAGCATTCGACCTGTATACACAACAATTGCTCGACATTTCACAAGAACATGGATACGAACTTAAAACGAAATAATTTATTTATAGGCACTGCTAGGACAAAATCCTGGCAGTGTTTTTTATTTGTATAGAATGTCTTAGCTGTAAGTTTCTTTCACAAAGTACAAGGGTACAATAAAGTACATAGAGAGTTAGTTTAAAACGTACGTTCGTTATTTCTTTAGAAAAAACAATAGTTGTGGTAAAATAGAAGGATAGGTGTTTAAGAAGAGGAGTGGAACCATTTGAACGAAACATTTCAATTGCAGGCACCATATACACCGCAAGGAGATCAGCCAAAAGCGATTAATAGCCTTGTTAACGGCATAAAAGAAGGCAAGAAACATCAAACGTTACTTGGTGCAACGGGGACAGGTAAAACATTTACAGTTTCTAATGTACTGACGGAAATCAATAAACCTACACTGGTCATTGCCCACAATAAAACGTTGGCTGGCCAATTATATAGCGAGTTCAAAGAATTTTTTCCAGATAATGCGGTAGAATATTTTGTTAGCTTCTATGACTTTTATCAACCGGAAGCGTATGTGCCACAGACGGATACTTTTATTGAAAAGGACTCATCGATCAATGATGAAATCGATAAACTTCGTCACTCCGCAACTAGTGCTTTATTCGAGCGTAATGATGTATTGATTGTGGCATCTGTATCTTGTATTTACGGTCTGGGTTCACCAGAAGAATATAATGAAATGGTATTTTCATTACGCAAGGGAATGGAAATACCGCGTAATCAACTATTGCGGACGCTTGTGGACATTCAGTACGAACGCAATGATATTAATTTTACGCGGGGTACATTCCGTGTCAGAGGCGATGTAGTCGAAGTCTTCCCGGTGGCACGTGATGAGCGTTGTATACGTCTAGAGTTTTTCGGAGATGAAATTGAACGAATCCGTGAAGTGGATGCCTTAACAGGTGAAGTCATCGGTGATCGTGATCACGTGGCTATTTTCCCTGGTTCCCACTTCGTTACACGTGAAGGAAAATTATTAAAAGCAATTGAAAATATTGAAATTGAATTGGAAGAACAGCTTAAATATTTACGAGATAACGATAAGTTATTGGAAGCGCAACGCTTAGAACAACGGACGCGTTATGATCTGGAAATGATGCGAGAGATGGGCTTCTGTTCTGGCATTGAGAACTACTCCAGACATTTAACGTTGCGTGAAGCAGGTGCAACACCTTATACATTGCTAGATTACTTCCCTGACGATTTTTTAATTGTCGTGGATGAAAGTCACGTCTCTTTGCCGCAGATTCGCGGCATGTACAATGGAGACCAAGCGCGGAAAAAAGTATTGGTAGAACATGGTTTCCGCTTGCCTTCTGCATTGGACAACCGACCATTGATGTTTGAAGAATTTGAAAAGCATATTCGCCAAGCGATGTATATTTCAGCAACGCCCGGCCCTTATGAAATTGAGCATACAGACGAAATGGTAGAACAGATTATACGTCCTACAGGATTACTGGATCCAATCATTGAAGTGCGTCCTATTGAAGGGCAAATTGATGATTTATTGGATGAAATACATCTTCGAATCGAGCGAGATGAACGTGTATTGATTACCACTCTGACGAAAAAAATGTCAGAAGACTTAACGGATTATTTAAAAGATATCGGGATTAAAGTTCAGTATCTCCATTCTGACGTTAAGACACTGGAACGTACAGAAATTATTCGCGAGTTACGGGTCGGTACGTATGATGTATTAATCGGGATCAACTTACTGCGTGAAGGGATCGACATCCCGGAAGTTTCATTGGTTACGATTTTGGATGCGGATAAAGAAGGATTCTTGCGTTCAGAACGTGCGTTGATCCAGACAATTGGTCGCGCAGCACGTAACTCAGAAGGGCGCGTCATTATGTACGCAGATAAAATGACAGATTCGATGAAGAAAGCCATTGATGAAACGGAACGTCGTCGTGAAATTCAAATAGCTTACAATGAAGAACATGGTATAACGCCTACGACAATTGTCAAACCGATACGTGAATTGATCCGTGCGACTCAAGTGGCTGAAGAAACGGAATCGTATTTGCAAAAGGTGACGAACGGCAAGAAGTTATCGAAAGACGAGAAAGGCTTATTGCTAATCAAATTGGAAAAAGAAATGAAAGACGCAGCAAAAGCCTTGGACTTCGAAAGAGCGGCAGAGTTACGCGATACCGTAATAGAACTGAAAGCAGAAAGGTAGAGTCCGCATGAAAAATAAAGAACTTGTAATACAGGGAGCGAGAGCGAATAACCTGAGAGATATTACGGTGAAGATTCCACGCGATAAACTGGTTGTGCTTACGGGCCTGTCGGGTTCAGGCAAGTCTTCACTAGCTTTTGATACGATCTACGCGGAAGGGCAGCGCCGCTATGTGGAATCATTATCCGCATATGCGCGTCAGTTCCTTGGACAAATGGATAAACCAGACGTGGATTCTATAGAAGGATTGTCCCCCGCCATTTCCATTGACCAAAAGACAACTAGTAAAAATCCACGGTCTACTGTAGGAACGGTGACAGAAATCTATGACTACTTGCGTTTACTCTATGCGAGAGTTGGGAAACCACATTGTCCATATCATGGCATTGAAATCTCTACGCAGACGATTCAACAGATGGTGGATCGTGTAGTTCAATTGCCTGAGCGTACAAGAATTCAAATTTTGGCTCCAATTATTTCAGAACGTAAAGGGACGCATGCTAAATTATTTGAAGATATCAAAAGACAAGGCTATGTACGCGTTCGAGTCAACGGTGAAACAATTGATTTGGATGATCATATAGAGTTAGATAAAAATAAAAAACATACAATTGAAATCGTCATCGATCGAATTGTCATGAAGGAAGGCGTCGAAACACGTCTAAGTGACTCGTTGGAATCCGCCTTGCAATTAGCTGATGGTAATGTGCTGGTAGATGTAATCGGTGAAGAAGAATTGTTTTTCAGTGAACATCACGCGTGTCCTATTTGTGGATTCTCTATTGGCGAACTAGAACCACGTATGTTTTCATTTAACAGTCCATTCGGCGCTTGCCCTGAATGTGACGGACTTGGAATGAAGCTCGAAGTCGATCCAGATTTAGTCATTCCAAATAGTGACCTAACCCTAAAAGAACACGCCATTGCCCCATGGGAGCCAACAAGCTCGCAGTATTATCCAGAACTCCTGAAGACGATTGCGAAGCACTATAAAATTCCAATGGATGTACCGGTTAGCGAATTGGCTGACTCGGATATTGAAAAACTGATGGTAGGATCGAGAAAAGAAAAGATTCGCTTCCGCTATACAAATGAATTTGGTAATACCCGTGATAGCGATATTTATTTCGAAGGGGTTTTGCGCAACGTTGAACGACGTTATCATGAGACATCATCAGACTACATTCGTGAGCAGATGAGTAAATATATGACAGAAAAGTCATGTCCTACTTGCACAGGCTACCGCCTAAAGCCCGAATCACTTGCGGTATTAGTTAATGGTCAGCATATCGGAAAAATCACGGAACGCTCGATTGTTGAAACGACAAAATTCTTTGACCAATTAATTCTTTCCGAGAAAGATACACAAATTGCAGATATGGTCCTAAAAGAAATCCAGGAACGCTTGGGCTTTTTGGTGAACGTAGGTCTCGACTATCTGAATTTATCCCGTTCAGCAGGGACATTATCTGGTGGAGAAGCACAACGAATTCGTTTGGCTACACAAATTGGATCACGTTTGACGGGTGTTCTGTATATACTGGATGAACCTTCAATCGGGCTTCACCAGCGGGATAATGACAGACTAATTGGCACGTTACAAAGTATGCGAGATATCGGTAATACATTGATTGTTGTAGAACATGATGAGGACACGATGATGGCTGCGGACTATTTAATTGATATCGGTCCTGGCGCTGGTGTGGCAGGAGGAGAAGTGGTAGCTGCAGGTACACCTGCAAAAGTTATGAAAAACAAGAAATCGCTGACCGGACAATACTTAAGCGGAAAGAAATTCATTCCACTTCCGATTGAACGAAGATCACGTGATGAACGCAGCATTATCGTTAAAGGTGCTTCGGAGAACAATTTAAAGCATATCGACGCAGAATTCCCTCTCGGTCAATTTATTGCAGTTACTGGTGTTTCTGGTTCAGGTAAGAGTACATTGGTCAATGATATTTTGCATAGAACATTGGCTCAGAAATTGAATCGCTCCAAACAAAGACCTGGAAAGTTCGAGAGTATTAGTGGTGTGGAACATTTGGAAAAAATTATCGATATTGATCAATCACCAATCGGACGGACACCACGCTCCAATCCAGCTACGTATACAGGCGTTTTTGACGATATACGTGATGTCTTTGCGATGACGAATGAAGCAAAAGTTCGGGGCTATAAAAAAGGTCGCTTTAGTTTCAACGTAAAAGGTGGACGGTGTGAAGCATGCCGTGGAGATGGAATCATTAAAATCGAAATGCATTTCCTTCCGGATGTATATGTACCATGCGAAGTATGTCACGGCAAGCGGTATAACCGGGAAACGCTGGAAGTGAAATATAAAGGAAAAAATATTGCGGACGTACTGGAGATGACCGTGGAATATGCAGTGGTGTTTTTCGAGAATATCCCGAAAATCCACCGTAAATTACAGACGATAGTTGATGTAGGCTTAGGCTATGTTCAATTAGGTCAACCCGCAACGACACTATCAGGTGGGGAAGCCCAACGTGTGAAATTGGCTTCGGAATTGCATAAACGTTCCACGGGTAAATCGTTTTATATTTTAGACGAGCCAACAACGGGTTTGCACGTACATGACATTGCCAAGTTACTAGAAGTTCTTCAACGTCTAGTTGATGGGGGTAACACGGTTCTCGTTATTGAGCATAATTTGGATGTTATTAAGACGGTTGATTATATTATCGATATCGGTCCGGAAGGCGGAGACAAAGGCGGAGAAATTGTTGCAACGGGGACACCGGAAGCGATAGCAGAAGTTAAAGAGTCCTACACAGGGAAATATTTGAAAACCATCCTGGAAAGAGATCGAAATCGGATGAAGGAACAAATTCAGAGTGTAGTAACGAAATAGAAAATGAAACTTTTGTTCCGCAGAACCGTATAAATAGATAGCTGCTAAAAAGATTAGTCAAAACGAGGAGGAATCTGGATATGCAAAATGAACGCATACGAATACTAACGATGCTTGAAGAAGGTAAAATCACAGCTGATGAAGCATTGAAATTACTGGAAGTCATGGGTAAAGAATCTGAAAAAGGAACAGCAGAAGAGGGCTCTTCTGCTGATGCTTTCTTCGAGGATATCCGTAAAGAATTCGTCACAGCAGGTGACCGCTTCATGCAATTTATGGATACGGCAGTACACCGTGTGAAAAAATTTGATTTCGAAGCACCATTCAGCAAATCTGTCTCCTTTACACATACCGAAAGTAAATCAGTAGAAGATATTGAAGAAGTCATCATCCATATTGACCATGGTACTGTGGAAGTTCACCCTTCAGACAATGACGAGATCATGGCGAAGTTCTCTGTAAAGCATTTTAATAATGATTCCGAAGCAGACGCGCTTAGTCAGTTCCTTGACAAGTTATTGTTCGTAAAAGACGGCAATAAGTTGCGTATCGGAAGCGACTTGAAGATGTTACAAGTAAATGTTGATCTGTATGTACCGACTGCCACACCGTATAGTAAACTCTCTGTACGTTTATTGAACGGCGGCTGTTCAGTGGAAGGTGTAGATTTTAAAGATCTACGGATTAGAACAGCGAATGGTAAAATTGAATGTGCAGATAGTAAATTCGATGAAGCGAAGCTGGAAACTGCAAATGGTATGGTGCGTTTATTAAAAGTTACCGGTGAAAAGTTAGAGGCTGAAACATTAAACGGTCGAGTTTATGTAGATGGCGCGGTAAATGATGTAGACGCAAAATCCCTAAACGGAAACGTGACGTTGACGACTTCATCCCCTGATGCAAAAAGATTAGAAGCGAAGTCCATCAGCGGTACGGTTGAAATTTACTTCCCGTCATCTTTAGGTCTAAAGGGAGAGATTTCATCCAACATGGGTAAGCTTGACTTACGGTTGAATGACGTATCACGTGTGGAAGAGCAAGAGCAGTTCTTGCACCGTACAATCCGTTTCAGCAAGAATGTTGAGGACGCAACGAAAGAGCCATTGCATGTTACGGGCGAATCCAAGACTGGTACTGTTATGGTCCGTTATAACTCTGTCGATATGGATTGATAGCTTAATGAAACACCTGCATTTGCCGTTTCTGGCGGTGCAGGTGTTTTTTGTATGTTTGTAATTAGATGGGGGCAGTCGCTTAGGACGCTCATAAAATTCGTGAAAACGCTCATAGTTCTTGCGTAGCCGCTCTATCACATCAGCTAACCACCCTATGACACGAGCTAACCGCTCTATCACGGTCTGTAACCGCTCATACCCACGCAATACACGATCAATCACGACTCATATTCGCTCATTGCCTCCCGCATCTCCCCAATTCATCTAACATACTCCCAACACAAAATGCCAAAAGCTATAGCTCGTGCACATTGAAGTTGATACGTTTTGCTTTGCAATAGAGTAGCCTCTGTCTGATTCGACATAAAGCCACATTCAACTAAAATCGCGGGCATGTTGGTGTCACGCAGGACCGCAAAATCGGCCTTCTTCACGCCGCGATCGGGACGTTGGCAAGCAGAAATTAAAGCTTTCTGTACCGCAGAGGCGAGAACTGCGGAACTTTTGCTTGCTTGTGGATACATATACGTTTCAATCCCTTGTGCCGTATTCCAGCCATTGCCGAATGCATTTGCATGGATTGAAACAAAGGCATCCGCTCTCATACGGTTAGCCGAAGCTGTTCGTTCACCTAAAGGTACGTCGTGTGTAGACGCATGCGTATACTTTACTGTCATGCCTTCCTTCGTTAAAAACTCTCCGGCCAGTACAGCTACTGCTGCATTAAAATCGTACTCACGAAGCTTTCCATCAGGCGTTCTTTTGCCTGGTGTATCTGGCCCGTGACCTGCATCAAGAATGATTAGTGTCAATTCTGTCCACTCTCCTTTATCCTCTATATATAGAAGACTTTTGAAAAGGATACAAAAAGGGAATATAGATCAAGAAGTAATCCATTTCTTTTCATTTCCTTCATGGTAAAATAGGTTTGAATGATTTGTACATAAGCACAGGAAACGATGATTCGGCAAAAGATTGCCGGAATACGTACATCGTAGCAGAAAGTGAGGAACTTCATGGGTGAATTAACAGTAGAAGATATTATGAATCGATTTGGATTGGAATTGATTGCTGGACACGCGGGCATTCATAAGCAGATCCTAATGAGTGATATTTCACGGCCGGGGCTTGAGATGGCAGGCTATTTCGATTATTATCCTGCCGAACGCGTGCAATTGATCGGGCGCAAGGAGATGTCTTTCCTTGAAACATTGTCTGCCATTACGCGAAGAAAACGCTTAGAGCGACTTTGCTCGGACGATACGCCGGCTTTCATTATTGCTCATGGCGAGGAAGGTCCAAAAGAATTGAGCCAATTAGCTGAAGAGAAAAACATTCCTGTTCTTCGGACGGATTATAAGACTACACAGTTTTCTGGAATGCTGACGAATTACTTGGTCGGGCAACTCGCTCCGATGACGACAGTTCATGGTGTGCTAGTCGACGTATATGGCGTAGGGGTTTTAATAACAGGTGGTAGCGGGGTAGGTAAGAGTGAGACTGCATTAGAACTCATCAAAAAAGGGCATAGATTGGTTGCAGATGATTCTGTTGAGATTCGTCAAGTATCCGATAACATCTTAATCGGAACGTCACCGAAACTGTTGAAGCATATGCTAGAGATTCGCGGCGTCGGTATTATCGATTTGATGACGTTATTTGGTGCAAGTTCCGTGAAAGATGATAAGCGTGTATTGTTAGCGGTCGATTTAGAGATTTGGGATGATAAAAAGCATTATGATCGTCTGGGAATTGATGAAGAGAAGGTCGAGATACTCGATTCGCAAATTACGAAATTGTCCGTCCCCGTAAGACCAGGGCGGAATATCGCGGTGATCATTGAAGTAGCGGCAATGGATTATCGCATGAAACGTCTTGGCGTTAATGCTGCAGAGGAATTTACCAAGCGTTTGGATCAAGCAATCGCAGACAATGCAGAACTATTAGAAGAAGAGGAGCGCGACTAAGTGAATGTATCCATGCTAGCGATTAATCCAGTCGCGATCAGTATTGGCAGCCTAGAAGTTCGCTGGTACGGTATTTTGATCGCGCTCGGAATTATTTTAGGATTTATGGTAGTTCAACGAGAAATGCTAAAGCGGGGAATGCACCCCGACTTACTAACGGACATGCTCATATGGGCGATTCCTATTTCCATCATCAGTGCACGAATTTACTATGTTATTTTCACATGGGATTATTATCGTGAGCATCCGGACCAAATCATTCAAATTTGGAATGGCGGGATTGCAATCCACGGTGCCTTAATAGGTGCGGTCATTACAGCGGTGATTTTCTGTAGGAAGCGTGGGGTATCCTTCTGGAAAGTTGCAGATATTACGGCGCCTGGTTTATTAATTGGACAAATTATCGGTCGCTGGGGAAATTTTATGAATCAGGAAGCCCATGGTGGACCGGTTTCAGATACGTTTAAGGAAAACACAATAATTCCTGACTGGATTATGAATCAAATGACGATTGAGGGTATAACGTATCATCCGACATTCTTGTATGAGTCGTTATGGAATGTAGTCGGACTCATTTTGATTTTAGTTATCCGAAGAATGCTGAAGATGAAACGAGGCGAAGTTTTCTTATTTTACGTCATTTGGTATTCAATCGGTAGATTCTTCATTGAAGGGATGCGGACGGATAGTCTATATGTCATCGGTAGTTTGCGGGCAGCACAATTAGTATCTGTAACAGGAATTGTCGTAGGTCTTGCCATCTTGTTGTATCGTAGATATGTAATGAAAGTGAAAGAGAACTATGATGACAAATAAACATAATATCGCACTATCCAATACGTTGAAAAATGGTTTACAAGTGGGATTAAAAACGACATGGTCACTCGGCAAGATCATTTTCCCTATTACTTTGCTTGTAACCATTTTGCAGTTTACACCTATCTTACCTTGGCTTGTGCAATTGGTTGAACCTATTATGCATCTATTTGGCTTGCGTGGTGAAGCAGCTGTGCCCCTCGTGCTTGGTAATGCATTAAACTTATATGCTGGAATTGCGGGCATCATTTCATTAGAATTAACGGTTAAAGAAGTATTCATCATTGCTGTGATGATCAGCTTTGCGCATAATCTGTTCATTGAGACAGCCGTCGCCATAAAAGTAGGCGTTAAACTATGGACAGTGCTTGTCGTTCGACTTGGATTGGCTGTGCTAGCTGGAGTGCTGATTAATATATTCTGGACAGGCGGCAATGAAATCGCGCAATACGGTCTAACGCCGCAAGCGGAAGTTGTGCCAGAAGGCTTTTTGCAGATTTTCATACTAGGACTTGAAAAGGCAACATTTGGTGTCTTGCAGTTGGCATTGATCGTCATTCCATTAATGTTAGTTGTGCAGTATGTGAAAGATCGCAATTACTTAGAGCGTTTTTCTACTGGGTTAGCACCGTTTACAAAAATGATTGGTGTGAAACCCAATGCGTCGATGACACTCGTTGCGGGATTATTGATTGGTTTGGCATACGGTGCAGGTGTCATGATTCAAGCAGTGCAGGAAGATGGCGTATCGAAACGCGATATTACACTGGCCTTCATTTTCTTGATGGCATGCCATGCGGTGATTGAGGATACACTGTTATTCCTGCCACTCGGTATACCGATTTGGCCATTATTGATAATTCGGCTTGTGACCGCCATTGTATTGACGATCACTGTGAGTATTTTATGGAAACAGCCGAGAGAGAAGGGGGAAGCTGTTATTGACTAATCAACCAATTACTACATTACTATTTGACTTTGACGGAACGCTTGCCGATACAAATGAGTTAATACTCTCATCTTTCCAGTATGTATTGGAAAAACATTTCCCTGGACGTTTCCAGCGAGAAGAGATGTTACCGTTTATCGGACCTACATTACATGATACTTTTTCCTCGATTGCATCGGATAAGACAGAAGAACTGGTAGCAGAATACCGTGAATGGAATCTAGCGCATCACGATGACTATGTAACCGAATTCGAGGGTGTGACAGATACGCTTCGTAAATTATATGATCTAGGCTTGAAGATGGCAGTCGTTTCCACAAAGAAGCGCGATATGGTAGAAAGAGGGATCAACCTTCTAGGCATTGCACCTTATTTTGAGACTGTGATTGGACTGGATGATGTAATGAATCCTAAACCGGATCCAGAGCCGATTTTACTGGCATTGAAACGCCTTGATCGAACAGCAGAAGAGTCACTCATGATTGGGGATAACTTCCACGACATACTCGGAGGACAAAATGCAGGAACACGAACTGCGGCAGTTGCATGGGCACTAAAAGGGGAAGAATATTTGCAGACATTTAAACCCGACTTTATGTTGCAACATATGTCCGACTTACTTAAAATCACCGCGGGAATCAAACTATGAGACGCACGGAACGGCATCCTTCCAAAGGAGATGCAAATTCACTTTGGCATATTTACCGTACAATCTCGATCTTTAAGGTAGCCAAAAATTTCATCGTCATTCAGATTGCGCGGTACACGCCATTTGTTTCGTGGAAAAACGTTCTGTATCGATGGTTCTTGCGGATGAAAGTTGGAAAACATACGGCATTTGCGCTAATGGTTGTACCGGATGTCATGTTTCCGGAACGAATCTCTGTCGGTGAAAACTCCATAATTGGGTTTAATACGACGATTTTAGCGCATGAATACTTGATAGACGAATACCGTATTGGAGATGTGGAAATAGGCAATAATGTACTGATTGGAGCCAATACAACGATTTTGCCGGGTGTGAAAATTGGTGATGGTGCCATTGTTTCCGCTGCATCACTCGTCAATAAAGATATTCCGGCCGGTACATTTGCTGGCGGTAATCCAGTGCGTATTATATATACGGCCGAACAAATGGTAGAACGTGCAGCACGTGAAAGCAAATGAATGACGGGCCATGTAGTTGTGCTATACTAGAGGATACATTGCAGGGGGACGTCAAGTGCGTTCCTCTTACTTTTTCGGAGGAGTTCGATTGAAAAACAACCAACGTTTTAAAAGAGATAAAATTATATCATTCCTGCCTGACGGTGATTTTTATCGTAAACGCGCGATGCAAGCTATGCAACGTGAACAATTTTCTGACGCGGAAAAATATTATAAACGTGCACTGGATTTGAATCCAGAAGATGCACTGACACATATGGAATACGGTGTGTTTATTATGGAAGTTGGCCGCTTTGAAGATGCTTATGAACTTCTGCAAACGGCTGATGACCTGGATCCAAACAATGAAGAGACGACATTCTATTTAGCAGAAGTTCACGCACATCTGGGCCTACTGCGTGAAGCGAAGCAGTATGCATTGAAATATGTTGCTATAGCACCGGATGGCGTATTTGTGGAAGAAGCCCATGAAATCTCTGAATTCGCCGATCAAGAAGAAATGTTTGTTGAAGAAGGCGAACAGCTGGATGGGGAAGTCATATTCAGGCAAGAAAAAGCGCGCCGTATGATGGAACAAGGGGACTTTGAAGATGCCATTGACGTGCTTGAGGATTTATTAGTGGATTATCCAAAGACATGGGCTGTCCATAATAATTTGGCGCTTGCATATTTTTATATAGGTAAAGAAAAACATGCGGAAGATATTCTATACAATGTCCTACGTGAGGAAAAAGGCAATATCCATGCGCTGTGTAACTTGGCAGTGTTCTTTTATTACAATCGGGATGAAGAGCGTCTGAACAGCATGATGGAACTGTTGTCGAAGATTAAACCGTATCAATTCGAACAGCGCTATAAATTAGGAGCGACATTTGCGCTGACAGGTCGTTATGAAGAAGCGTATCACTGGCTTCGCAGTCTACAAAAACGCGGATTTGAAGGTGATGTCGGATACTACTTCTGGCTGGCGAATGCTGCATACTTTACAGGTCACCGAAAAGTAGCGGAGCAGGCAAATGAAGCCTTGCTGAAATTGGACCCTACTAAAGAAGGATTTGAACCATGGAAATCATTGGACGAAGAGGTGGACGTGGATTCTTACGAAGAGGATGTTCCGTTTTTAATTGAAAAGATTTCGAGTCCTTATCGCAGTGAGCGAATGTTCGGCTTATATGTAGTGGGAAAGTCGTCACATTTACAGGAAATCCTTTCGCATCCAGGATATATAGACGTTGAAAAATTGACTGCTGCGGAACAGTTGTTTTTAGCGCATAGCCTGAGTTATTCATTCCAAGTGACGAATCCATTCGAAAAGGCTTTGAAAAAAGCGCTAGCTATTTGTGATCTATTGTATGAAGAGTATAAACCGCTTGATGAGCGAAGTGTACAATTCTTTCAAATGTGGTTTACGTTATGTGAACATGCACTTGAACAGAAATATATGTTCAGTAACGTGCATGCACTTGCTGCTGCGGCAGATTATATGTTCCAATCATCGCATGACAAAAAAGTGACAAAGAAATCTGTAGCAGAAAACTATAACGTATCCGTTTCAACGCTATCCAAGTATATTCAGGAATTGCTTCAATTTCTGCCTTATACAGAAGAATAACTACTTACAGAAGTTGCATTTAAGTTGAAATTCGAGTGTGTTTCTCGTACGATTTTATATAGCGATAGTTTTATCTGCCAGTCAGATGAAATTTTTGACGAAGTGAATAACACCAAATAAGGTGCATATTTTGAAGGAGGAAAACGACTATGACGACGGAAGAAAAGATTTATGACGTAATCATCGTGGGTGCAGGACCAGCAGGTATGACAGCGGCTGTCTATACATCACGAGGAAATATGTCTACATTGATGTTAGAAAGAGGCGTGCCAGGCGGTCAAATGGCTAACACAGAAGAAATAGAGAACTATCCTGGATTTGAGAGTATTTTAGGTCCAGATCTCTCCACAAAAATGTTCGATCATGCGAAACGTTTTGGTGCAGAATATGCTTACGGTGACGTAACGAAAATCGAAGACGGCCGCGAATTCAAAACAATTTATGTGGGTGAGAAACAATATAAAGCACGTGCGATCATCTTGGCAACAGGTGCTGAATACCGCAAGATAGGCGTTCCGGGCGAAGAAGAATTGACTGGTCGTGGTGTGAGTTATTGTGCGGTATGTGACGGAGCATTCTTCCGTAATAAAGATATCGTCGTAATTGGCGGCGGTGACTCGGCGGTAGAAGAAGGTTCATACTTAACACGTTTTGCTAACAAGGTAACAATCATCCACCGTCGTGATACATTGCGTGCACAAAAAATTGTACAAGAGCGTGCATTCGCAAATGAGAAGATTGATTTCATTTGGAATTCAACGGTTAAGCAAGTGAATGAAAAGGATGGTAAGATTGGTTCCTTGACGCTCGTCTCAACTGAAGACGGTTCTGAACGCGAAATGGAAACGGAAGGTATGTTCGTTTATATAGGATTGGATCCCATAACAGGGCCTTTCAAAGATCTAGGCATTTTGGATGAAAACGGCTATATCGAAACGAATGATATTATGGAAACAAAAATTCCTGGTATTTTTGCTGCTGGCGATGTGCGGGAGAAATTATTACGCCAAGTCGTGACGGCTACAGGAGACGGCAGTATTGCAGCTCAAGCAGCTCAGAAGTATATTGAAGAGTTGGCGGAAGAAGTAGAAGCAAAGGCATAAACGATCGTTGAAATTGTAACGTGTGTGTAATCGTCTTGCAATATAAGAGAGGGATAATAGAAAAAGAAAGACACCCCCTTTCATAATATAGCAACTTTGTGGCTATTTACGGTATAAACTTCCGTGAATAGCCGTCTTTTTTTTTCGTTTTCAATGAAAGCGTTGTATACTATACATACATACTTGAAAAGTGGGGAACTACATATGCAAAAAATTGCTAACTTGCTCGTGGTGAAAGACGGTCAAGTCCTATTACTAAAGAAGCCGAGGCGTGGATGGTATGTGGCACCGGGAGGGAAAATAGACGAAGGTGAATCGGTCTATGAAGCAGCTCATCGTGAATTTCTCGAAGAAACCGGTGCGCAGGCAATCTCGCCACATGTAAAAGGCATATATACGATGATGATTATGGACGATGAGGGAAAAGAATTATTGAACGAATGGTTACTCTTCACATTTGTCGCACATGATTATTCCGGAGAATTGATGAAGACAACTATCGAAGGTGAATTAGAATGGCATCCGATAGAAAGTTTGCATACACTGCCAATGGCGGAAGGTGATCGCAAGAATTTGCTCTTTGCAGTGAATCAGCAAGGCATGCAGTATGGAACATTCTATTATACAGAGCAATTCCGCCTCTTGCGGGAATCACTTCAACAATCAATGGAAGGTGAATAATATTTATGGATCAACCACAAGTGGTAAATGAATATGAAGTGGTAATTATTACGGGTATGTCAGGTGCAGGCAAGACAGTCGCTATGCAATGCTTTGAAGACATGGGATTCTATTGTATCGACAATTTGCCACCCGAACTATTTGTAACATTCCTCGATTTGATGATGAAGTCGAATAATCAGATGAGACGTATTGCCGCAGTGATGGATACGCGCGGCGGAAGTTTATTTGATTCCATGATTACAGCACTCGAAGGATTATTCAAGATGGAAGATGTCAAAACCAGTTTGTTGTTCCTGGATTCAGATGATGAAGCTCTTGTGAAACGTTATAAAGAAACGCGCAGATCACACCCATTATCGGAAGGTGGCGTGTTACTCGAAGGGATTCGCAAAGAGCGTCATTTACTGACTGAAATAAAAGGTCTTTCACGTTCTATTATTGATACATCGAAATTAAAGCCCAAGGACTTACGGGAAAAAATCACACGTGAGTTTTCCGAAGCAGGCGAGCCGAACTTTACCTTGAATTTTGTATCATTTGGTTTCAAGCATGGGATGCCGATTGATGCAGATGTAGTATTCGACGTACGATTTTTACCGAACCCGTTTTACTTGGAAGAATTACGTCCGTTGACAGGTTTGAATCATGAAGTATCGGATTATGTATTGAAATGGGCGGACACGAAAGAATTAATTGAGAAACTAACGGACTTATTCAAGTTCTTAATTCCACAGTATAAACAAGAAGGAAAAGGTCAGGCAGTCATCGCGTTCGGT
The DNA here is from genome assembly GCF_002743425.1 of Sporosarcina sp. P7. Taxonomy (NCBI): domain Bacteria; kingdom Bacillati; phylum Bacillota; class Bacilli; order Caryophanales; family Caryophanaceae; genus Sporosarcina; species Sporosarcina sp. P7. The sequence goes on from NZ_PDZF01000011.1 coordinate 48,983, forward strand.
TGTACAGGTGGTCAACACCGTTCTGTTACACTCGCTGAATACTTTACTGGCGTTTTTAAAGGCGATTACCCAACACATGTATCGCATCGGGATGTTGAAAAAAGAAAGGGTTGACATAATATGCAATCCACTACGAGGAAACGCGTTGTTGTGTTCGGAGGCGGTACAGGATTATCTAATATCCTTCGCGGTTTAAAGCGTTATCCAATCGAATTGACAGCTATTGTGACAGTGGCGGATGATGGGGGAAGTTCAGGTCGTTTATTTGACCAGTACAACGTCCCGCCGCCTGGCGATATAAGACAGGTTATGGCAGCGCTTTCAGATGTTGAGCCCATGATCGAAAAAATGTTCCAGCATCGCTTTGAGGGATCAGATGGTTTGAAGGGACATTCTCTTGGGAATTTAATGCTTACGGCCTTGACAACTATTACTGGCGATTTTGCCCGTGCAGTCGAGCAGATGGGCGCTGTTCTAAATATTAAAGGAACAGTATTACCTGCAGCAAATCAGCGAATTACCTTGCATGCAGAGCTTGAAGATGGTTCAATCATTACAGGCGAATCGAAAATTCCTCTCTATGGAAGGAAAATCCGTAACGTTTTCATCACGCCTCAGGATGTAAAACCATTACCAGAAACAGCCGATACGATAAAAAATGCAGATTTAATCGTATTTGGACCGGGAAGCTTGTATACTAGTACTTTGCCAACACTTTTAGTGCAGGACATTCGCGAAGCGATTCTCGAAAGTGCTGCAAAAAAGGTCTATGTTGGTAACTTAACTACACAACGTGGCGAAACGTATCGATATACTGCTTCTGAGCATGTTCAGGCACTCTATGATCATGCGGGAGAACCGTTTCTTGATGCAGTTCTAGTGAATAATGTAGAAGCGTTCAGACGTATGCATAATCTGTTTGAAAATGAAGAGCCTTGGCTTGTGGAGAATGATTTGGAGGTCCTGCAAGCGCTAGTGCCTGAAGTATTTGTGCAAGAGATTGCGTCCCTTATCGATGGGACGGTTATGCATAAAACAATGGAAGTGTCAGATATGTTGATGCGTTATATAGAGAGAACGTAGAAGGCGGATAGATGTGAAAATCGCCGAAGAGGGGGAATATCATGTCTTTTGCATCCAAAACAAAAAAAGAATTGACGCAGATTGAAACGGATGATTGTTGTACGAAAGCAGAAATTGCGGCATTCATCCGTATGAATGGTGTTATGTCTTTTTCAAATAAACAACTTAGTCTTGATGTTCAAACGGAAAATGCCTCTATTGCGCGTCGTTTGTATTCGAATGTGAAGGCGTTGTATCCATATAAAGTGGAATTGCTTGTACGGAAAAAAATGCGTTTAAAGAAAAACAATGTCTATATTTGCCGTATCCGTGATGGAGCCAAGCACTTACTGGAAGAATTATCAATTATGACACATGACTTCCAAATGATTAACACGATCGATCCACAGCTAATTGAAAAAGACTGCTGTGCACGCGCATACTTACGGGGAGCTTTCCTGGCAGGAGGTTCCGTTAATAATCCCGAGACGTCTTCTTATCACTTGGAAGTCTTCTCAAGCTATCAAGAACATAGTCAATCACTTGTTGAGTTGATGAACCATTTTCATTTGAACGCAAAATCTATTGAACGCAAAAAAGGATTTATCGCGTATCTGAAAGAAGCAGAAAAAATATCCGATTTCCTGGGCATCATTGGTGCACATGTATCCCTTATGAAGTTTGAGGATGTGCGAATCATGCGAGATATGCGCAACAGTGTGAATCGGCTAGTGAATTGTGAAACCGCTAATCTGAATAAAACGATTGGTGCAGCACAAAGGCAAGTAGAAAATATTAAATTGATTGAGCGCACGATTGGTTTAGATCAATTACCGGAACGTCTACAAGAGATTGCTCAATTACGTGTTACTCATCAAGATGTGACGCTAAAAGAGCTAGGCGAGCTAGTAACGGGTACACCGGTTAGTAAATCGGGTGTCAATCATCGTTTGCGTAAGATTGAAGAAATCGCAGATCGATTACGGTAAATTATTAGTAGATCCTTCTTAAGAAGAGGAAGAAAAGGAGCACACAATATGGTAGAAAAAACAGTGAAAGTAGGAATTAAACCTGGTTTGCAAGCGAGACAGGCGGCGTTATTTGTGCAGGAGGCCAATAAGTATTCGGCTGATATTTATTTGAAGAAGGATAATCGTCAAGTGAATGCAAAGAGTATCATGGGGATTATGAGTTTGGCGATTGCGAAGGGGACGGAGATCACGTTGATTACGGACGGGATTGATGAGGATTTGGCTCTTCAGAATTTGGCTGACATAGTGGAAGAGGAGCAGTAAGATGATTTGATTAGGTGACGGTAACCTGTAGTTGGGTTTCGTTACCTTTTTTATTTTTTTACGTAGTGAGGGGGAAGGCGCAGTTGATCTGCGTTCCAGGCGGACGCTTTCCTGCGGGCATGGCTTGAGCTTCCTCGTCCGCTTCGCTACCTGCGGGATCTCAAGGCACATGCTATTCCCGCGGGAGTCGCCGCCTTCCACTCCGATCAACTGGTGTCGCTTTTTAGGAGTTGGAATGCTGATGCATTTATACGGAAAGATTAGACCGAAATCCAAACCCAAATCCAAATAAAAAAGGTTGTCACGGAAGGCCATTTGGCGTTCCGGACAACCTATAGTGATTATTTCTTTTCGATTTCGCTGCGTTCTAGAACGTGGTCGACTAGGCCGTATTCTTTAGCGCGTTCGGCAGTCATGAAGTTATCGCGGTCTGTGTCTTTTGCGATGACGTCGATTGGCTGACCCGTGCGATCTGAAAGGATTTGGTTTAGTTTTTCACGTAGGTGTAAGATGCGTTTTGCGGCAATTTCGATTTCAGTTGCCTGACCTTGTGCGCCACCTAGTGGTTGGTGAATCATTACTTCTGCGTTTGGCAAAGCGTAACGTTTACCTTCTGTACCAGCAGTTAGCAAGAATGCACCCATAGATGCTGCCATACCTACACAGATTGTGCGGATGTCTGGCTTGATGTATTGCATTGTATCGTAGATTGCCATACCCGCTGTGATACTTCCACCTGGGCTGTTAATGTAAATGGAGATATCTTTTTCTGGATCTTCAGCTTCCAAGAATAGCAGTTGTGCAACGATGGAGTTTGCCACGTTGTCGTCAATGCCGCTCCCCAACATGATAATACGGTCTTTTAATAGACGAGAGTAGATGTCGTACGCTCGCTCACCACGATTTGTTTGTTCAATAACTGTAGGAATTAGATTCAATTAGACTTCCTCCTTTAATCACTTCATAATATTCGTTCGGTTGAAATCATTTCGTATTTCAACTATAACTGTATTTTACCTATTAAGGTCAACAAAGGTCAAATCATTTGCCTTAAAAATACACATTGCTTTTCATTATATTCTACGATATAATGGAAGATGTCTCTTACAGAAGAAAAGCTTTTTTCTGTAGTTGAGTAATTATAGTTAAAGCTTGATACTACACGTTTAGTCCTCGTGGTGCAATGGATAGCACGCAAGCCTCCGAAGCTTGAAATGTGGGTTCGACTCCCGCCGAGGGCATCATAGTGAAGCGTTTGAACAGTTCGCATTTTGCGATTATGCTCAAACGCTTTTTTTATGCTCGAATTTCTATTGCTCTCGGCTTTCTATTCTTATTTTCCCCGTCTGGCACTTCTTTTAAACTTCGTTGCTAAATATCCCTTGGCAGTCTTTGGTTTCGTATAAGTATTCACGAATCGCTTGGCTTTGCGAACGCTGGCTGTTTGGCTAAATCCGGAATATAGGACGCCGGTTACCGGTGTCCTACACAGCCGTTTCCACTTTTTTATCCGAGACGAAGTGCTCTTTTTCAACGAGGAATGAAACGAGTAAACTACCAACGATTGCCCATAAAGGTGCGCTGATGTTCAGGAAGCTAATATCTGACATACCGATGATTAAAGAAAAGAATGCGCCCATCTGGAAATTGTTTGGTGAGAAGGCTTTCTTCAGTGAATTCATGAGAACGCCGAGCATAGCAAGTCCAGCGATGACACTGACAATTACTCCTGGCATGGCGATGACAAGAGGAACAACCGCCGCTGCAAACAGCCCGAACGTTGAGAACAGGACGCCGCATACTACCGAAGCCACGTACCGGCTCTCTTTTCCTCCCACATCATCAGCAGAACAAATGGCTGTCATAGGGCCTGCGATGTTGATGGCATGCGCTCCAAAGAAAGAGCCAATCAAACCAATAACAGAACCATGAATCGCCATCATATTATTCGGAGGCTTATAACCCTGAGCTGTCAGTACGCCGGATGCCTGGGCATTTTCTGTACAGATAATCAGCAGAGCAAGCGGTATGCCAATAGACAAAATAGCGTTTAAGTTGAAGCTGGGCATAATGAGCTGCGGCAATATAAATGTACTGGTAATGTCTTGCAATTGAAACTCTTTCATAAAGATAGCCAATGTAACAGCGATCAGAAGCGCTAGTAAAACCGGTGGGAATTTCTTCAAAAAGCGTGTTGACAGTAAAAATACCAAAATAGTAGAGCCTGCCAATAGTGGGGAAACCGTGACGGAGGTAATCATTTCTGTGGAAAAACGGATCATGACACCGACAATCATCCCCATGACGATTGGCACTGGTATCCACTTCATCACTTTGTCGATTATGCCCGATGAACCTAGAATGATTACTAACACATGCGCCACTAAATAAGCCCCGATGGCTTCTTGAAGAGAGAAATGGGTTAAAGATCCAGCAACTAATACTGCACCGGCAATGGAGTGGGCGCCTGCGATAGGCTGACGATATCGTAATGAGAGAAAAATACCGAGCAATCCACTGAAAAAATAAACGGCAAATATCCAACTTATGGTCTCGCTATAAGATAAGCCACCGCTTGTTGCGCCACCAATGATGATTAAAGCTGGACCTGTGCAACCGAAGATTGCTGCCACCAACCCTGCGCTGATGGTATTTAAGTTTGTGTGATTACCCAGATCTTTCAAGTGCGCACGCAGAGTAGTTATTTTCACATATCCCAGCCTCCCAGCTATAAATCTGCGTTTCTATTTCCACGGTAAAATGGTGCAGATGCTGCCTCGCCATGGAAACGAAAAGAATTCCTGGAAACAGTCTTTCTGCAGTAGATTAATTATTTAGAAATATAAGCGCTTACATTTATGGCTTAATTACATGTTACTTCCATTTCATGGTTGATGATGGAGTATATAATTTTCTTGACAGGCGCAGCAATTATAGAGCTTTTTCTGTACTGCACATAGACTCTGTTCGGGATATTAGAGATATCTTCAATACTTTTGACGATTATATCATTTTTATTTAATCTATGGATTCCAAGAGATGGTGTAATACCGACTCCTATTCCACTTTCGATAATCGTTATCAGCATTTCGTTATTGTCCACATCAATTCGTTTAATATCGGGAACACCGACCAACTTCTGATCAATTTCTTTCCAGAGATTGGATTTTCGCCTGTAACTGATCAGTGTTTCACCTTCTAGGTCACCGATTGCGAGTACATCCTTATCAGCCAGATGATGATCTTTTCCTAGAACAACGACTAAATTATTATCAAAAAGATATTCCGTTATGATTTCTGGGCGGTGGGCGCTAACGTTTCGGGTGAATACTAAATCCAATTCACCTGATAAAATCTGTTCGTTCAGACTGCAGGAATCTTCACCTTCAATTATTGTAATATTTAAGTTTTCAATCGTAATGATTGCGTTCAGGAGTTCGGTCATAAAGGAATAGGAATAACCGGGTGAAAAACCAATTCTGATTTCAGGGAAGTTGGAATGCTTTGTTACTTCTTTTGAATGGTTCATATACGTTAATATGTTCGTTGCATATTCAAAAAAAACCGTGCCTTCTTTTGTCGGAACAATCTTCCGGCCGACTCGTTCAAATAACGAGCAGGACAACTCGAGCTCCAGATTCTTTATCCGGGCTGTGACTGTAGGCTGTGTAACATTTAGCAAATTTGCTGTTTTTGAATAGCTCTTCTGTTCCACGATAGTCAAAAAAGTTTCCAGCTGAGTTTTATCCAATTGCTTACCCCCTATGCAGATAATAAGATGGAATTTATTCCAAATTGGTAATTATTCAATAAGTATAGCACTAGATTTAAAGCTGTCAAAAACATTTTTCAGTCGTAATACCCAAATGATTTTTTCCTTCATCTATAGAGCAGAAACTAAATCTACCAAATATCTTTACTGTAAGGGTCTGGAAAAGTTGAACACATAGTAAGGCGTGAAGACACCGGAAAATCCGTATAGAAAAAATCTTCAGAATAGTACAAATGACAAATTATATTCGATTGGTGTTATCTATTTTCACATCTTATACTGAGAGTAAGTTAAGTTCATTGAACTGACACAATTACAAGTTTACTTGGGAAACAAGTTTGAGGCGCTTTACTCAAAACGTGGAAATCCAGCGGAAGGGAAATTGTTTCTTGTCGAAAAATGTATGCGGTTACAATCCGTGGTTTAAAATGGATCATTATTCTTTCAGGAAACTGAGCACTCAAACAGGTGTTTTTCATTTCACTAATTCGTCCATCACAATTGTGTTAGTGATTGGAGTGGTAAAACGTTCCACGCAGTATAGAAAGTACTCAATGAATGATAACTGGACACTGTATACAGCGAAGAGTCAACTTTTAGTGACTAACTGTAGGATATGAAAAAAATACTGAATTTCATTTGACTACCGGATCAAAAATGTATGGTTTTCACAAATCGAAGGAGATGACTGAAATTATGGCTAGTCAGCAGCAGGAATCACTTTTAGAAGGCAAGGTTGCAATTGTGACAGGTTCTTCGAGAGGCATCGGGAAAGCGATTGCAATCGGACTTGCACAGCAGGGAGCGAATGTATTAGTAACTGGAACAAATCCTGAACGTACAAAAGCCGTTTCAGAGGAGATTACCAAGGAGACGGGTCAGCAATCGGATTATTATATCGGTGATCTATCCAAGGAAGAGAATGTCGCGGAAATGACTGACAAGGCGATTCAAAACTGGAAGAAGATAGATATCCTCGTGAACAATGCAGGTGGCGGTGTCATTCTACCGTTCCTAGAACAGACACCGGAAACGTTGAAAACAACCATTGATCGGAATTTATGGACGATGCTCTGGTCATGCTATAAAGTTCTACCTCATATGGTCGAGCAAAATTACGGAAGAATCATAAACATCGGTGCAGATTCAGTCCGTAACGGTTTATGGGATCATGCGGCATATAACGCTGCGAAAGGCGGAGTTCACGCTATTGTTTCGGGATTAGGGAGAGAATTTGCGAAGAGTAATATCACCGCAAATGTCATCGCCCCTCCAGCAGTAGAAGGAGAGTTGCTCGATGATATCCGTGACCGAGATACTAAACTAGTAAACCGCTATATCGATATTATCCCGATTGGAAGGGGAGCTTATCCAGAAGAGGTTGCAGATGCAGTGGTGTTCTTGGCTTCCGATAAAGCATCATTTATAAATGGCCAGGTAATTAGTGTGAATGGCGGAAGTACAATGCAATAAAATCAAATTGCCAGACGGGATCTTCATTTAGAATTGTAAATACTAATTTGGGTGCAGTGGAAGTACTGCCAACATGAAGGGGAGGAAACATAATGAAAAGCTATATCATTGAGAACGTCAAGAAGTCTGAGTTTTCCGTTCACCGCAGCGTCTTTACTAGTCACAATGTTTTACAGGAAGAACGTGAGAAGATCTTCAGCGAGTGTTGGATCTATATTGGACATGAATCAGAGCTTCCGAAAAACGGTGATTTTAAGAGAAAGAAAGTCGGCGGACGAAACCTCATATTCACTCGTGATAATGAAGGCGTAATCAGGGCTCTATATAATTCCTGTCCTCACCGCGGTGCGTTAGTCTGCAGGGAAAATGAAGGAAACACTAAAGTATTCAGATGCTTCTATCACGCCTGGACATTTAAAAATGACGGGGAACTCGTAGGGATGCCAGGTAAAGACGGATTCCCTGATACGTTCAACTGTGATGGTTCTAAAAACATGACGGAAGTCTCCCGTTTGGAAAGTTATCGCGGCTTTATGTTTGTAAACTATGACAGCGAAGCAGTTTCGTTGGAAGAATACCTTGGAAATGCGAAAGAATATATCGATCTGGTGGCAGACCAGTCAGATGCAGGATTGGAAGTTCTGGGCGATCCGCAGCAATACAGTGTCCGTGCGAACTGGAAGCTGATTTCTGAGAACAGTGTGGATCTTTACCACGGCATGCCGACGCATAAAACCTATTTTGATATTAAAGCCGCTCAGGATCCTACGATGAGAAAAGCAGTTCTTGAAGGAAAAGGAACTGACCTTGGGAACGGCCATGCGGTAATTGAATATATTGCGCCTTGGGGAAGACCGGTTGCGGAGTGGACGCCTGCATGGGAGGAAGAAGACAAGAAGGAAATACAGGAACTAAAAGACAAATTGATTGAACTACATGGTGAAGAGCGCGGGGAACGAATAGCTAAATATAACCGGAACATATTGATCTTCCCAAACCTAGTCATAAACGACATCATGGCAATCACGGCACGGACCTTCTATCCTACTGAACCGGGTTATATGGAAGTGACAGGGTATTCGTTAGCACCTAAAGACGAGAGCGAAAAGTTCAGATTGCGAAGAAATGATAACTTCCTCGAGTTTCTCGGACCTGGCGGATTTGCGACCCCGGATGACAACGAAGCTCTTGAGCTGTGTCAGGAAGGATACTTGAACAATTTAGAAGTGGAATGGAACGATATTTCAAAGGGAATGAACCGCGAACAAGCACAGGCTACGGATGAAGAGCAAATGAGAAGTTTCTGGAGAAGATGGAATGAAATTATGACGAGAGAAAATGTGAAAGAGGAGGTTTTATCATGACAGAGACGCTTCTGAGCACAAAGGTTACTATAAGCATCCAGCAGATTAAGGAATTTCTATACTACGAATCAGAGCTCCTTGATGAGTGGAAACTGGTGGAGTGGTCTGAGCTGTTTACGGATGACGGTACGTACGTTGTGCCACCGCTCGGCAATCCGGAAGCCGACCCTGCAAAGTCGATTTTCTATATCAATGATACTCGTTCACGTCTGAAAGAAAGAGCGGAGCGTCTGTTAAAAAAAGAAGCACATGTGGAATATCCGCATTCTACTACGATACGTAATGTGAATAATGTACGGATTAAAGGTCAGGAAGGTGATTCTCTTCATGTGCGCTGCAACTTCTCGACATACCGGACAAAGCGTGAAGTGTTGGATTGTTTTGTTGGCGTTAATGATTACAAGCTGATTGTGAAAGACGATAAAATCATGATCCAAGACAAAAAAGTTACCTTAAAGCATGATAGCCTACGTCCTCACGGGAAAATCAGTCTTATTTTATAAGGGTTTGTCGTGTAGATCTAAATTTTACCTAGCTAGGAGAGGAACAGCCATGGTTGAACAGTCTGAGATAGTAGATGTATCAATTATCGGCGGCGGTCCAGTCGGCATGTTTACAGCATTTTACGCGGGTATGCGCCAAATGACAGTAAAAGTCATCGAAAGTCTTCCGCAGTTGGGTGGACAATTAGCTGCCTTGTACCCTGAGAAATATATTTATGATATCGCGGGGTTCCCTAAAGTGAAAGCCCAAGATCTTGTAGATAATCTCACAGAGCAAATGAAACAATTTGAAACGACAGTTTGTTTAAATGAAGTTGTCGAACATGTGGAGAAACAAGCAGATGGTCATTTCAAATTGACAACTAGCCAATCGACACATTACTCTCGCACCGTCATCATCACTGCAGGCAACGGAGCCTTTCAGCCGAGAAAGATGAATGTTGAGAGGGGAGAGGAATTTGCGGAAGGAAATCTTCATTACTACGTTACGAATATGAGTGACTTCGCAGGGAAAGATGTCATCTTATTCGGCGGTGGAGATTCAGCAGTAGATTGGGCTTTGATGTTAGAGCCAATCGCGAGCAAAGTTTCCCTCATTCATAGAAGAGATAAGTTCCGTGCACACGAACACAGCGTAGAGCTACTGAAACAATCCAAAGTAGAAATCTTGACGCCGTACGTACCAGCGAAGCTAGAAGGCAGCGAAAGAATAGAAAAAGTGACAATCAAAGAAGCAAAAGGCGAGATAAGTAAGGTGATAGAAGTGGATGATGTACTTGTAAACTTTGGTTTTGTATCTTCATTAGGCCCTATAAGTCAATGGGGGTTGGAAATTGAAAAGAATTCCATAGTCGTCAATTCAAAAATGGAGACTACTATAGAAGGAATTTATGCAGTTGGAGATATTTGCACATATGAGGGGAAAGTGAAACTCATTGCAACTGGGTTTGGCGAAGCACCGATTGCGATCAGCCATGCAAAGGTTCACATAGACCCGGAGGCAAAGGTGCAGGCTCAGCACAGTACCAGTTTGATGTCAGAAACGGAACAAAAGACGGAAAAGGCAGAAAGAGCAATCAGCGTCAGATAATTAGTAAACATAATGCTCTGTATACTGATAAGTATTTAACAATTTAACAATCCAATCGTTTATAGATTCCGTAATTTGAAGGACAGAATACTCAACCCGAACGCAAAGTGAAGTGACATGAGGAGGATGCGATATCGTAAAATATACAGTCGTTGATCAGGATACTTGTATTGCGTGTAGTGCATGTGGAATAGCGGCACCTGATTTGTTTGATTACGATGACGAAGGGACTTCATTTGCCATTCTGGATGACAACCAAGGTCATACACCGGTGCCTGAAGAGTTAGTTGAAGATTTAGAGGATGCTTATGACAGTTGTCCATCAGGCTCAATCAAAATGGCAGATACACCCTTTACATGTGAAAAAAGTGAAGCAGGCTAAGTGAATGAGGTTTCATCATCGAGGCAGCGGCTTATTGATATTATTATAAAATACTGGAGATGAATAAAGTTATGATCACAAAAACAAAAGTGCAAGCAATCGACAGCCGTCACTTTATCGACGGAAAATATATCGAAATCGATAAAAATAAGAGCTTTGAAAATATTAATCCGGCAACTGAAGAAGTACAGGCAATCGTGGCAGAAGGCGGTAAGGAAGAAGTGGATGCTGCGGTAAAGGCTGCTAGAAAAGCACTTAACGGACCGTGGAAAAACGTTACTCTAGAAGAACGTTCTAAAATGCTTCGCAAAATTGGTGATCTGATCCTAGAAAGACAGGAAGAGCTGGCGCGCCTAGAAGCATTGGACACAGGGAAACCATTCTCCCTAGCCAACTCTGTAGATATCCCGAGAGCAGCATACAACTTCCATTTCTTTGCTGACTATATTACATCAGTCGGAACGGACGCTTACCAGCAGAACAGTGAAGCTCTGCATTATACACTGCGCCGTCCCGTCGGTGTGGTGGGGATGATTAAGCCTTGGAATCTGCCATTGCTTTTGCTTACTTGGAAACTAGCCCCTTGTATCGGTATGGGGAACACAGTTGTCGTGAAACCGGCTGAATGGACACCGATGACAGCCACTGTACTCATGGAAATCATTAAAGAAGCGGGCGTTCCGGACGGGGTCGTGAACTTGGTTCATGGATTCGGGCCAGGTTCAGCGGGCGGCGCGATTTCAGAGCACCCTGACGTGGATGCGATTTCATTCATCGGGGAGCCGAGTACGGGATCCGCCATCATGAAGGCGGGCGCTGATTCATTGAAGAAGCTTTCCTATGAATTGGGCGGTAAAAACCCGAATATCATTTTTGCTGACGCAGATATAGATGAAGTGGTTGCCACAACAGTCAAGTCTAGCTTTATAAATCAGGGTGAAGTTTGCCTATGCGGATCGCGAATTTACGTCGAACGGTCGGCGTATGACGAGTTCCTCGAAAAGTTCACAGCCAAAGCGAAAGAATTAAAAGTCGGACAGCCGTTTGATAAAGATACAAATGTAGGCGCACTGGTGAGTAAAGAACACTACGACCGTGTTAACAGCTATATCGATATTGCCCGGGAAGAGGGCGGAGAATTCGTGATTGGCGGTAAAAGACCTGAAGGAATCGACAAAGGTTATTTCCTAGAGCCGACGATTATTACCGGTCTTAAAAATGATTCCCGCTGTATCAAAGAAGAAATCTTCGGACCTGTCGTAACGGTCGTTCCGTTTGATACAGAAGAAGAAGTCATTGAACAGGCAAATGATACACATTACGGGCTAAGTGCTTCGATTTGGACAACGAACCTAAAACGCGGACACCGTGTGGCACATCAAATTGAAGCAGGAATTATTTGGGTGAATACCTGGTTCCTTCGTGATCTTCGCACACCTTTTGGGGGGATGAAGCACAGCGGCGTGGGGCGTACAGGCGGCATGCATAGTATCGATTTCTATTCCGAGTTGTCAAACATAACGATAAAACTGTAAAGGCGGGAAAGTGATTATGGCAACGGAAGTGGCTATGAAACAAAAAAAGTATGCGGAATCTTTGCTCGAAGCGGAGAACACTTTAGTCGGGATTCCTCCTTTAACAGAGGCTGATCCGGAACTGACAGTGGAAGAAGCTTACTCTATTCAACTGGAAAATATCAAAAAGAAAACAGCTGACGGTCAAACGATTATCGGTAAGAAAATTGGGTTGACATCAAAGGCCATGCAGAACCTGCTCGGGGTAGATGAACCGGATTACGGTCATCTGCTCGACAGTATGGTCATTGAAAACGGCGGACTCGTACCAAAGGATAAAGTACTCTTGCCTAAAGTGGAAGGGGAAATTGCCTTTGTTCTCAAGAAAGAGTTAAAAGGTCCGAATGTCACGACGCTGGATGTCCTGCAGGCTACCGATTATATACTTCCTTCTATTGAAGTAGTAGACAGTCGGGTGAAGGACTGGAAGATAAAATTACCGGACACAATCGCTGATAACGCATCTTCTGCTTTCTATGCTCTAGGCGGTAAGCCGGTGAAAGTCGAAGATGTCGACATGGAACTGCTTGGTATGGTGCTGACAAAGAACGGTCAACTGGTAAATACAGGAGTAGGGGCAGCCGCACTCGGAAACCCAGCTCAATGTGTTGCGTGGCTCGCTAACAGACTCGCGGACTTCGGTATTTCCTTGAACGCGGGTGAAGTGATATTGTCAGGAGCTCTTTCCGCAGCTGTTGAAGCAAAAGAGGGCGATACCTTTACCGCAAAATTTGCGCATCTTGGCGAGGTGAGCGTGCATTTTTAAATGCACATGATCAGTATAAATTCGTTTCCATGAGAGGGGTATACGATGAAAAAAGTGAAAGTAGCGATTCTTGGATCCGGAAACATAGGAACAGATCTCATGTTGAAATTGAGCAGATCCCCTATCTTGGAACTCACAACGATGATTGGCATAGATGCTGAGTCGGATGGATTGAAGAAAGCGGCGGAGCACGGTTACGAAGTCATCACTACTGGTATTGACGGCTTCCTAGAACGACCTGAGCTTGCTGAGATCATTTTCGATGCAACTTCTGCCAAAGCACATATCTATCATGACGAAGTGCTGCGAAAAGCAGGCAAAAAAGTCATTGATATGACACCAGCGGCAATTGGCCCGATCGTTGTCCCACCGGTTAATCTAGATGTACACTTGGACGCGGACAACATCAACCTGATTACTTGCGGTGGCCAGGCGACGATTCCAATCATCCACGCTGTTCATCAAGTGCAATCGGTAGAATACGGAGAAATTGTCTCCACTATTTCCAGTAAAAGTGCGGGGCCGGGTACACGGGCAAATATCGATGAATTTACCCAAACAACAACTCGTGGCATTCTCGAAGTGGGTGGAGCTAAAAGAGGAAAAGCAATTATTCTGTTAAATCCCGCAGAACCACCGATCCTCATGCGGAATACGATTCATATACAGGTGGAAGAGGAAGCGAAGATAGAAGAAATTACTGCTTCAATCCATGAAATGGAAAAAGAGGTCCAATCATATGTACCGGGCTATCGACTCAGACAGGAACCGATTTTTGACGGAAAGAATATTACCGTGTTCGTCGAGGTTGAGGGGGTAGGGGATTACTTACCTACATACTCCGGTAATTTGGATATTATGACAGCATCTTCTGTGAAGATGGCGGAAGAGTGGGCAAAGCATAAAGTAGCCCATATACCGGTCTGATTGATATTCGATAGAAATGAAAGAAGGGAATGGGAAGATGAACAGCAAACGAGACATAGTACTGACAGAAGTTGCATTACGTGACGGAAGCCATGCGGTTCGTCATCAATTCACAGTAGATCAAGTAAAATCTATCGCTAAAGGTTTGGATGATGCGAACGTACCGTATATAGAAGTTTCCCATGGAGACGGGCTTGGCGGTTCTTCCATGCAGTATGGATTGTCATTGACAAACGAAATGGAACTGATCGAAGCAGCCGTAGCCGAGGTGAAGCAGGCAAAGATTGCGGTACTTCTCATACCGGGTATTGGGACCATGCCACAATTGAAGGAAGCAGCCGGGCTAGGTGTAAAAATGGCACGTGTTGCGACACATGTCACAGAGGCGGATGTCTCTGCGCAGCATATCGCGTATGCGAAAGAGCTGGGTTTAGAAACAGTCGGCTTCCTGATGATGTCCCATATGGCGTCTCCGAAGAAATTGCTGGAACAAGCAAAACTGATGGAGAGCTACGGGGCGGATACTGTATATGTTGTGGATTCAGCAGGAGCACTGTTGCCTCATCAGGTGAAAGAGCGCATTGCATTGCTGAAAGAACATCTGACCGCAAATATCGGTTTCCACGCACATAATAATCTGTCGCTGGCAATGGCGAACACGCTTGCTGCAATGGAAGCGGGCGCTACACGAATCGACGGCAGTATCCGCTGCCTTGGTGCTGGAGCTGGGAATACACAGACCGAAGTGGCGGTTGCGGTGCTCGATAAGATGAATATTCATACTGGCATCGATTTGTATAAGATCATGGACGTGGCGGAAGATTTAGTAGCGCCGATTCTGGAAACACCGCAGGAGATCACACGCGGCAGTCTAGTTCTCGGTTATGCGGGCGTATATTCAAGCTTCTATCTGCATGCACAAAAAGCAGCCGAACGATTCGGGATTGATTCCCGCAGCATTTTAATTGAACTTGGCAAGCGCGAAGTAGTTGGTGGTCAGGAAGATATGATCATGGATGTAGCCGCGGAGTTATCCAAACGGAAAGCGGAAGTTGCTGTATAAAAGGAGAGGGTATCGTGAGTGCAACAGTGTACCAGGAAATTGCCGATTATCTAGTGGCAGGCGAAGAAGAAAAGCGTGAAGTGAAAAAAGTGACCGCCAAACTGAAGAAAGATTTGACGGTGGAAGAAGGATACCAAGTCCAAGAGAAGATCGTTTCTCGGAAATTAGCTGAAGGACGGAAAATAGTAGGTCCTAAAATGGGATTGACCAGCAAAGCGAAAATGGACCAGATGAATGTCGATGAGCCAATTTACGGATATGTCTTCGATTATATGGTCATCGACAATGGCGGTAAGGTTTCTCTGAGCGATTTGATTCATCCGAAAGTGGAGGCGGAAATTGCTTTCATTATAGATGAGGATATTGAAGGGCCTGGCATTACAGGCGCTCAAGTATTGGCTAAAACCAAGTCGGTCATCCCGGCTCTCGAAATTATCGACAGTCGTTATGAGAATTTTGATTTTACGTTACCTGATGTTGTAGCGGATAATGCGTCTACCTCTCGAGTGGTTTTCGGTACTTCGCCGAAATGCCCGTCGGATTTTGAACTGGATGTAGTCGGTGCGACATTGGCGATTAATGGCGAAATCAAGGAATTAGGTGCCGGTGCCGCAGTACTCGGCCACCCTGCGAATGCCATTGCGATGCTCGCTAATATGCTTGCACGTAAAGGCGAGAAGATCCGTAAAGGTGATGTCATTTTATCAGGTGCTTTAACAGGTGCCGTCCTGCTTGAAAAGGGAGATACGGTGCTTGGAAAGTTCGACGGGCTTGGCGACGTGTCGTTTACAGTAACTGAGTGAGAAGGAGGATGTAACGGATGCCACTAATACATGTAGAGATGATTGAAGGCAGACCTGAAGAAAAAGTTTCGGAGTTGATCCGCAATATCACTGAAGTAGTTTCATCCACACTGGATGCACCAAAAGAAGCGGTACGGGTTATCGTTTCGGAAGTGCCGAGCACGCACTGGGGCGTTGCAGGACAGACGATGGCTGAGAAAAGAGCAGCCGTTAAGTAAGTCGAAATCAGAAATACGAGCAGGGTAATAATGAAGTAACCTATAAAAAATAAAACTAACAGACAGGGGACAGAAACTATGAGTATCTCAAATAACGTAATTGTAGAAGAACACGCATTATTGAAAGAACTTGAAAAATATACAACAAGTATTGCGCATCTTGGCCATGTAGAAATGGGCGTTACGGATCTCGAAAAATCAGTCTGGTTCTTTACAGAAGTAATGGGCCTTGCGGTTTCTGCCCAGGAAGAAGATCGAGTATATCTAAGAGCATGGCAGGATTTCGATCACCACACATTAGTACTTCAGCAGGCGGATGTTTCAGGCGTTCAGCAAATCGGCTGGCGCGTAAGCAATAAAGGTGCTTTGAAAGCATTTGAAAAGCAGTTTAAGGATATGGGAATCGAGCACAACTGGGTGGAAGCCGGGAAGAAAAAGGCGCAAGGCGACACGCTTCAGTTCCGTTCACCTTCAGGCCTACCGGCAGAATTGTATTGGGAAAAAGAGAAGTTCATCACGGATGATCCGAATGTTGCTTCAAAATTGCCGAGCCACCCAAGTAAATATACAGGCAAGGGAGTATCTCCGCGTCGCTTTGACCATGTAAATATTATGGTAAACGATGTAGCGAAAGAGCAGGAATGGTGGACAGATCTACTTGGAATTCACCACCGTTACTATGTTCAGAATGAGGAAGACGTGCGTCTTGGTTCATGGTTGAGTCGAACAAATGTAGCGCATGAAATTGCTTTAATGCGCAATGCCAATCAAGATGGTGCACTGTTCCATCACTTGGCATACTACTTGGATTCACCGGATGAGCTAATCCGCGCAGCAAACTTGATGGCAGAGAACGGCATTAAGATCGAGTGGGGTCCGGGCAAGCACGGGACGAGTGGAGCACAGTTCATCTACGTCATCGAGCCTTCTGGAAATCGTGTGGAAATCTGGACTGGCGGATTCTTGATCTTCTCTCCAGATTGGGAGCCGATCGGATGGAACCCAGAAGTTGGACCGCTTGGTTTGGACCTGTGGGGAAGTAAGGCGCCGGAAAGTTACTTCACTTACGGAACAAAGCTTCTGTAAGTTGCGTGTCCAATAAAACAGATAGATGAAAATAAATAATGAGGTAGATGAAGCAAACGTCTACCTCATTATTTTTTATAAAAAATTATAAAGAATAGGGGTTAGGGTGAAATGGTGAAAAAGACATTGCGTGTGGATTTCCATACACATATCATCCCGGAGGATTTTCCGGATTTGGCAGCGAAATATGGTGATCCTCGTTTTCCGGTTATGGAGAAAACCTGTGACTGCGGGGCGGAAATCTTTATCCAGGGAAAGTCATTCCGTAAAATTACGGATCAGGCATGGGATATTGAAAAGAGAATCGAAGACATGAATAACGAAGGGATCGATATTCAGGTGCTATCGCCAATTCCGGTCACACTTGCCTACTGGAGTAGCCCGGAGGCCGGTTTGGAACTTTCACAAATACAGAATGATTTTATCGCATCCATCGCCAAGGAGTATCCGGAGCGGTTTATTGGTTTAGGGACGGTTCCGCTGCAGGATGTGGAAATTGCCATACAGGAAATGGATCGTGCCGTGCATGAACTGGGCTTAAAAGGACTTCAAATCGGTTCCAATGTGAACGGCCAGAACCTGGACGATCCTGCGCTGGAACCGTTCTTCGCGGCAGCGGAGAAATGGAATGTGCCGCTTTTTGTACACCCATGGGCGACACTCGGCGGCGAGAGAATGCCA
Source organism: Sporosarcina sp. P7 (assembly GCF_002743425.1). Lineage (NCBI taxonomy): Bacteria > Bacillati > Bacillota > Bacilli > Caryophanales > Caryophanaceae > Sporosarcina > Sporosarcina sp. P7. The sequence continues at coordinate 67,042 of NZ_PDZF01000011.1, forward strand.
AGACATAATTTCATGTATATGGTCGGCATGCCGTCAGAAACGGCACTGGCCGCGGGAAGTATTATTATGAGTGGACTTCTGGATCGATATCCAAAACTGAAGATCTGCTTCGCGCACGGCGGGGGAGCGCTCCCTTATCTGCTTCCACGTATGGATAAAGGCTGGGAAGTGTGGCCACATATCAGAAAAACTGAAAAACCGCCAAGCCATTATGCAAATAAACTCTATTATGATTCACTAGTGTACGATCCGGTGAATTTACAGTATATGATCGATAAATTCGGTGCGGAACAAATTATTGCAGGTTCCGATTATCCATTCCTGTTGCGGGAAGCACCGTCCGGCAAAGTGGTCGATCTATTGGAAGGTATTTCGGATGAAGACGCAAGATTGATACACGGACAGAATGCATTAAAGTTCCTCGGAATTCATGAAATGGCCACATCGAAGTAAAGACGCTGAAAAACCTTTTAATCTTTGTAATTTGTCACTTTCCTAATCAACCTGCCTGTACCAAACAAAAAAATATGTTTGCCTTACCAAAGGAGGAAATCAGTTGAAGCCCATTCAAGTCTTAAAAACTGTTGACGAATCTAAATTTAATCGTTTTCACGGCTTACTTGTTTTCTGGTGTGCGTTTATCATTATCTTTGATGGATATGATTTAATCGTTTACGGATCAATAGTTTCAATATTGATGGAGGAATGGTCTTTAACATCAGTACAGGCAGGAACGATAGGCAGCTATGCATTGATTGGCATGATGTTAGGCGCGTTCATATTTGCGCCTCTCGCCGACAGAATTGGGCGAAAGAATGTCATTCTCTTCTGTGTCATTCTTTTCAGTTTGTTTACAGGATTGATTGCATTTTCGAACGGTCCGACAGAATTCGGAATCTACCGCTTCATCGCGGGGCTCGGGCTCGGTGGGGCATTCCCGGTTACCGTGGCGCTGGTAACGGAATATGCACCGCGAGTCATGAAAAATCGATTGGTGACACTGATGTTATGTGGTTATGGGATTGGCGGAATGTTTGCTGCAGGACTGGCGATTTATCTGATTCCTGCTGCGGGCTGGAAAGCGATGTTTTTAGTTGGTGCCATTCCGTTGCTGGCTGTACCTTTGCTGTACAAACAACTTCCTGAATCACTAGGTTTTCTGATGGCGAAGCAAGAGAACAAGAAAATCGGCGAGGTACTGGCGAAGGTCAATCCTTCCTATATACAAAAGGATGAGGATGTCTACGATATTTCTGTTCCATCAAGGAAAGGCATACCGGTATCCAAGTTATTCGAAAACGGGCGGACAGTCAGTACGATCCTGTTCTGGTTTAACTTCTTCCTTTGCCTGCTGATCACATACGGTCTCGGAACGTGGTTGCCTAAGTTAATGTCAGAAGCGGGCTATAGCTTAGGATCCAGCCTGACATTCCTTCTGGTACTGAATATGGGCGGAATTGCTGGAGCGTTAATTGGCGGTTGGCTCGCTGACCACTGGAAAACGAAAAACGTGTTGACGATGTTCTTTTCTTTGAATGCGCTTTCACTGATCGGAATGAGTTTCCACCCCTCTATTTCCGTTCTATATATTCTGATAGCCGTAGCGGGTGCCACGTCCATAGGTTCGCAGATTGTTTTATACTCATTCGCTTCACAGTTCTATCCAACAGAAGTCCGTTCCACAGGAATTGGTTGGTCGTCCGGAGTGGGAAGAGTAGGCGGCATCATTGGTCCCGTAGTGGGCGGTGCGTTGCTCGGTCTAAGTCTTTCCTTCCAGCAGAACTTCATGGCGCTAGCTATACCGGGATTATTGGCCGCAGTCGCTATATCGTTTATTCGTGAAAAGCAATTTGCCGACAAACCGGTGAGTGTGGTTCCAACTCTGGCCACTAGCAAAGCGATCGACAAGTAAAATTACGTTTACATGAAAATTATTTTAGTAGAAAGCCCATATTATGTGGGCTTTCTGCGTTATATCGAATATATGAATACGAAAAAAGCTAATGGCAATTCGTTGATTATCAAGTACATTACAAGGAAAGGTGGAAATGTTAAATGAATAAAACTAGACAATTGCTATTATTTTCATTATTGACAGTTATATTGCTTGCTGCCTGTAACTCAGAAGAGGTAACACAGGCGGAAACTACGGACGGTAACCTGAACTATAAATTTAAAATGACCCATATCACGCAAAACACTCATATCTGGCAGGGCTTTTCAGAGATTCTCGCAAAAGAGCTGGATGAAAGATCGGATGGCCGCATGAAACTGGATATCTATCCCGGTGGACAGCTGGGGCCTGAAGCGGATATTGTGCAGCAGCTGGAAAACGGATCGGTTGATTTCGCTCTGCTGACGGTGCCATATTTAAGTTCTCGCATACCTGAATTGGACGCATGGAATATGCCGTTTTTATTCGAAAGCCTGCAGGAAGCGCTGGAAGCACAGGACTCTGAATCTGCACAGGAAATGCTAGGTTTACTGAACGATCAAGGACTGCTTGGGATGGGCTATATGCCTACAGGTATGCATCATCTTGTATTGAAAAATGATCCAATTAAGACAACGAAAGATGTGAAAGGACTAAAGTTACGCTTCACTGGCGGACCGTCCGTGCTCGAATATTGGGAGAAGCTCGGGGCAAGCCCGATTGCAATGGGGTTATCAGAAGTCTATTCCTCTCTTCAGACTGGCGTCATTGACGGTACATCGATCGACAGTAATGCGCTGTTGTCTGAGAAGTATTATGAAATCGCGAAAAACTATGTTTTAACAGGCCATATGGCATTCGGAGGAATTTTTACAGCGAGTAAAATGAAATTTGAAAATATGCCTGAAAAAGATCAGCAGATTATAACAGATGCTGTCCACGCCGCAGTGGAGTGGGGGAAAGTCGAACACTTGAAAAGAGAGAAAGATAATCTGGCGGAACTGGAAAACTATATACCTGTCCTAGAATTGGAGGATAAGGAGAGTTTTCTGAAAGAAGCCGGAGTCATTTATAACAAATACTCTAAAAAAGATGAAATGATTAAACAATTTATTGAGGAAAACTCGAATCACTGATCACAGAACATCATGATCGGCCGGTCAGAATACTGAGGGGGAGAAAAATTGAGGTTCATAAAAGGATTGAGTGACACTGTCTACACGTTGGAAAAATTTTTAGTCGTATTACTATTGCCGGCCCTGCTACTTTCGTTGTTTTCCGATGTGGTATTTCGGTATATTTTCAATTCACCGTTGCTGTGGGCCCAGGAAACCGCATTGTTTACATTTATATTCGCCAGTTTCATAGGTGCGAGCATGAGCGTCAAAGTGCGTGAAGCGGTTGCTGTCACGATTCTCGTAGACCGGGTGAATGAATCTCTGCGGAATGTGCTGATTATTATCGGGATGATCATTTCTCTGATTTTCACTGTCGCGATATTTTATTTATCCGTAAAATGGATTTTGAATCCGAATATCTTATTACAGAGGTCTGTCACGACACAGATTCCGATGATTATTCCGTATTTATCTATACCGATCAGCTTGCTGTTCATGATTGTTCATTTTGTATATCTGCTTATCGAGTCATTCCACGCCTCAAATGAAAGGCAGGCGGTTGAATGATTATTGCATTGCTGATTTTCCTTCTTTTACTGTTACTCAGAATTCCGATCGCTCTCGTACTTGGAATAGTCAGCGTCATATTGCTCTTTTTTGCCGGCAATATAGAGATGGTCATCAATTCCCCGCAGCGCCTGTTTTCCTCGCTGGAAAGCTACAGTCTGCTGGCAATTCCTTTATTCATGCTGGCCGGGGAAATAATGAATGCCGGTGGGATCACAATCAGGCTTGTGAACTTTGCGCAGAAGTTTGTGGGACACTTCCGGGGCGGGTTGGTGTATGTAAACATCGTAGCCAATACGTTTCTGGCGGCTGTCATCGGTTCTGCATCAGCACAAATCGCGATGATGAGTAAAATCATGATCCCGGCGATGGAGAAAGAAGGATATAAAAAAGATTTCGCTGCTGCGACAACGGCCGCTTCAGGTATATTGGGTCCCATCATCCCGCCCAGTATGCTGTTCATTATTTATGGGGCAAGCGCCGGAGTATCGATAGGCGATATGTTTCTGGCGGGGATTCTTCCGGGGTTTCTTATTATGATTGCGTTCATTTTGCTAGTCACTTATATCGGATATAAAGAAAACTTCACTAAATCAGAAAAGGTTCCCTGGATAGACCGCGGCAAGTCGTTTATTCAAATCCTACCCGCCTTGGCTGTCCCGGGTGTGCTGATCTGGGGAATTATAACAGGGGTGTTCACTCCTACCGAGTCAGCGGGAATCGCTTGTGTCATAGCATTCCTTATCAGCTTCTTCTTCTATAAAGATTTAGACGTAAAAATGCTACCTAGTATTTTCATTAATACTTCCATCACCACATCAATCGTTACATTGTTAATCGCGATGGCAAGCCTGCTCGGTTGGTCTATGACATTCGAACGGATTCCGCAGATGATAGCAGAGTGGATGACGACAATCACTACGAATCCGATCATATTCCTTCTTCTAATAAACATCCTGTTTATTTTATTGGGCATGTTTATAGAAGGGATTGCACTGATTATCATCTTGACGCCGATCTTCGTCCCGATACTGCCTGCGTTTAATATTGATCCCATCCACTTTGGGGTCGTCATTTGTTTAAATGTCGTGATCGGGATACTGACACCGCCTGTCGGATCAGGTCTCTTCCTGACGACTTCTATCGGTAAAGTAAAGTTGGAAGATTTCGTCAGGGCGGTTGTCCCCTTCGTTGCGGTGGCGGTTGTCGTGTTATTTCTCATTACGTATATTCCAAATTTAGTATTATGGATTCCTTCTATGACGGATTAGAAAGGGCGATGCGGAAAGCTATGATTATAGACTTTCCGCACAGCCTTTTTCGTTTTCAGACAATCGTCAGCAACTACCATAACCTCGTCAACGTAGTCAGATGCGTAGGCACAGTCAATATAACAACTACTTTGAAATGATATCCCCAAAAGGAAACAAACGGCCTTCCCTTGTTTAGTTCACTGTGCAAATGGGGATGCTATCTGTAGGTGCTAATGAAAACAGGGCCAAATAACTCTTGATTAATTTAAATACAAACTCTCATAACCATCTGGAAAAATAGTATGGTGTGAACTATTCCATTACATACAAGAGTTATGCAGGCAATAGGTTCCTTAACTCAATAAATAGTTGAACTGCGTTAAATCAGCTACCAAGTAAAAATGCTGGGTAAAATAAAGAGGGGAAAATTTATAGGCAGCTCAGCTCACTATCTAACTGTTTTTTGTTAGTTGTGAATAAGTCTGGAGGTGTTTAAGATGGATTATGTAATGATGGGTGGAAAGCTTGTAATCGGCTTGGTGGCTCTCCTAGTTGTCATAAGATTACTAGGGAAAAAACACTTGAGTCAAATGACACCGTATGATGTGGTGTATCTTCTCGTATTCGGTGGAATCCTTGAAGAGAGTCTCTATGATAATAAGATATCTATCTTCCTGTTTTTATTTTCGGTTGTAGTGTGGGCAGTTGCTATTTATGCTGTGGAGAAAATTGTCACCCTATCTAATCCGTTACGTATATTGATTAAAGGAGAAACGGACAAGTTGATCCATGATGGGAAAATCAATAAAAAATTGATGGAAAAAAACCAATTAGAAATGGAGCAGTTGAGAACGATGCTTCGTATACAAGGGATTTTTTCGCTGAGAGAAGTACGGGACTTGTTTATCGAGCCGGGAGGAGATATTTCAATTAATCAATACGCCAAGTATAAACCCGTGGCTGCACAGGATATGAATCTGGAGAATCGAGAAGAAGAACCGACCGTACTATTAATTGATGAGGGAAAAATCAAGAAGGAAGTCCTAGACTTTATTGGAAAAACGGAGGCATGGCTTTATGCTGAAATGGAACGCTTAGGGCATGTGAATCTTCAACATATATTGTATTGTGAATGGTCGAAAACAGAAGGTTTTTTTATAAAAACATATGCCGATGTTAGTAATAGCGAGAAGTGAAACATAACGCATGAACTACGCTAACAAGAAGAATATATCAATTGATTTTCAAAACAGAAATTCTAGAAGTCATTTCAGAAGAGTCCATTATAGATATTCCGGTGATCATCGTTTCACCTGAATCACTATCTACTTACTGCTTATAAGGATTCGATCAATATAAATAGGCCCCACACAGTGAGAAAAGACGTGATCTCACTGAGTGGGGCCTATATTAATGAAGTACTGTCCTTTCTACACATTTTAAGAAACTGAAAGCCACCACCATAGCCCCGTCAACGTAATGAGGAGAGTAGGCACAGTCAATATAATACCTACTTTAAAATAATATCCCCAAGAGATCCGTATGCCTTTTAACGACAGCACATGCAACCACAGCAACGTGGCGAGCGAACCGATCGGTGTCATCTTCGGACCTAAATCAGACCCGATTACATTGGCATAAATTAACGCTTCACGCACATTAGGCGGAACCGCAGCATCCTGGATCGCTAGCGCATCTATCATCACAGTCGGCAAATTGTTCATGAACGATGACAGGATTGCCGCAATAAACCCCATGCTAATCGTAGCGGCGTACAAGCCATGGCTCGATGTCCACTCGATCAACGCGGTCAAAACAGATGTCAATCCTGCATTGCGCAATCCATAGACGACTACGTACATCCCGATGGAAAAGAACACAATAGCCCATGGAGCACCTTTGATTACCGTTTTAGTCTGCACGGCCTCGCTCGTTCTTGCAATTAGCAAGAACATGATCGCAATGGATCCCGCGATGAACGAGACGGGTAAACCCAATGATTCACTAATGAAGTAGCCGATCAACAACATACCGAGCACTACCCAGGAAATGCGAAACAATTGATGGTCACGTATTGCACTGGCAGGTGTACGCAACAACTTTTCATCAAAACGTTTCGGTATAGATTTCCGGAAATACATATACAACACGAGAATACTGGCGCCAAGGCTGAAGAAGTTCGGGATGATCATACGGCTTGCATATTCAGCAAAACCGATGCCGAAGAAGTCAGCGGAAACGATGTTCACAAGATTACTGACGACAAGTGGCAAGGAAGTAGTATCCGCAATGAATCCCGATGCCATGACGAAGGGGAGAATCATTTTCTCTTTGAAATTAAGTGCACGCACCATCGCAAGGACAATGGGTGTGAGTATCAATGCGGCTCCATCATTCGCGAATAAAGCCGACACACCAGCGCCAAGTAGGATGACAAGTAAAAACATGCGAACGCCACTTCCTTTGGCAAAGCGCGCCATATGTAATGCGGACCACTCGAAAAATCCGATTTCATCAAGGATCAATGAAATAATGATTAGTGCGACGAACGTCAATGTAGCATTCCATACGATAGACGTTACATCGATGACATCAGTAAAACTGACGACGCCCGCAAGTAGAGCGAGAACAGCGCCGGCGATGGCAGACCAGCCGATGGATAGATTGCGTGGTTGCCAAATAACCAAGATCAATGTGAAAAGAAATATTAGAGAAGCCAGTATTATTTGCATAGGTCCTCCTCCTTGCTACATTCAATAATAGGAACCGGCAATAATTTCAATAATTCCAGTAATAAGAGGTAGTGGGGATGGGAACGATTAAGTGACCAATATACCCAGCGTCCACGTCGTTCATTCAGCACGATCTCATCACTTTTTAATCTGTGCATATGCTGACTAATTGCGGGTTGTGATACGTCTAGTAAAGTATTCAAATCACAAATGCATAAAGGTTTTTGCTCCAATGCCTTCAGTAATTGTAATCGGGATTGATCCCCAATGGTTTTTAAGTAACGTTCCATTTGTTTAGGATTCATAAAATACTCCTTTATTTCTTAGTATCTATATCATATAAGTTCAGGCTTATATGTTCAATGCTTTTAGACAAACAAAAAAGGAAGTCACAGGGCAGTGTGGCTTCCTAATTCTCTCAAATTGATAGATCATGCTAATTATCGTTCTTTGCTTAACTCATCATGGATAAGATTCATATTGTAGTTCAAGTATTTTATATACGTATCGATCGCGTCACCAGGGTTACCAATTTCGTCAGAGTAGATGGGCTTTTCAGCAATTGGAACGCCGGTCTCTGCGGAAACAGTTTCCATCGGGCGAGTATCTACGTTAGATTCCACGAATAATACAGGCACATTATGTTCTTGAATATAGCGAATGAGCTCTTTGATTTGTTTAGGTGAACCATTCTCTTCCGTATCGATTTCCCAGATAAACGCTTCTTTTAAGCCATAGTGGTCACTCAAGTATTGGAAAGCACGTTCACTTGTTACGAGTACACGATTTTCTTCAGGTATCGTAGAAATGCGTTCCGCAAATTCATCATCTAATTCTTGTAGGCGTTGAACGTACTCATCGCCTTGCTCTCGAATTTTTTCACTTTCTGTCGGGTGTTTTTCAATCAATGCATCGCGCATAGCTTCTGCCATTTTCACACCAACAGCTGGATCGATAAACGCGTGTGGGTTGATTTCCTCGTCAGTGCCGTCTTTTCCACCGATATACTTAGGTTCTACTTCTTCAGTCAAGCTAAAGATGTTTTCGTCTTTCTGGCCAACGGAATCCATCATTTTGAAGAACCAGCCTTTTTTTCCGCCTTCAAGATTTAAACCGTTGTAAAATAAAACGTCTGCATCGGTTGCGGCTTTAATATCATTTGGCAACGGCTCATATTCATGAGGATCCGTTCCGGTTGGCACTAAGTTATATACTTCTACATAGTCCCCACCGATTTCGCGTGCCATATCCGCAATGATGGTAAATGAAGTAACGACTTTTAGCTTGTCGTCCGTTTCCGCCGCTTTGTCACCAACGTTCGTGCCTTTGTCATTGCCACATGCTGCTAACATGAATACAGCGAGCAATGATAGTGTTAGCCATTTTGCGAATTTTTTCATGTAGTACATTCTACTCCTTTGTGAATACAAATTTTTTCTGCCAGGTCAGTTAAACGCTTAGTTGGTTGCGCCTGTAATCGATTTACGTTTAAACTTCTTACGGAACATCCCCACGACAATTCCTTGTTTAGGCGAGAATAAAAATGCCAAGACGAAGATGGCTGTCGCTGTCAAGGCAATCACGGGCCCGGTTGGCATATTATACAAGAAGCTGAAATACAGTCCAGTAATGGAGGACACAGCACCGAAAAATGCTGCCAATATGACCATGACCGATAGTCGATTGGTTAACAGATACGCTGTAGAAGCTGGTGTAATCAATAAAGATACAACGAGGATCACCCCGACAGTCTGTAGGGAAGCGACGGTAACCAGTGTGAGTAAAAACATAATCGCGTAGTGAATCAAACGTGTTTTTAAACCGTAAGCCGCAGCCATCGTCTCGTCGAAACTGGAAACGAGTAGTTCTTTAAAGAACAGAAAGACTACTAAAATCACAATGGCACCGACAATCAAAGTCAGCCACATGTCGGAACTGCGGACAGACAACACGTTACCGAATAAAATCTGCGTCAAGTCTGTCGCACTTTTAGCTTGTGTGATTAAAATAATCCCAAGTGCGAAAAACGCTGAAAAGACTATGCCAATCGAAGAATCATTCTTGATTCGACTATTTTGAGATATGGCACCGATACTGAATGCTGTCAGAACACCCGTAAACACTGCGCCGTAGAAATAGCTAATGCCGAGCATATACGAAATAGCAACACCCGGTAGAACTGCGTGGGAAATCGCATCGCCCATCAATGCCATGCCCCGAAGGACAATGAAACTTCCAATAACTCCACAAATGATGCCGACCATGATCGACGTAATCAATGCTTTCTGTAAGAAACCGTACGTCAGTAAGTCTTGAATAAATTCCATTACATAGAAACCTCCAAGCCATCGATCATAAATTCACGGTTATATGCTTTCGCCATATTGCTTGATTGAAATACTTTATTCGTTGGACCTGCATCAATTAACTCTTTGTTAATAAGAATGAGCCCATCAAAATATTTCTTCACTTTTGACAAGTCGTGGTGAACGACGAAAATCACTTTGCCATTCGCTTGCATTTCACGCAAAATCTCAATTATGATTTCTTCACTGGATACGTCAATCCCTACGAAAGGCTCATCAAGGAAGAAGTAATCCGCCTTTTGCGCTAGTGCACGTGCAAGGAACACTCGCTGTTGTTGCCCGCCTGATAATTCACCGATTTGGCGATTGGCAAAGCTCTCCATTCCTACTTGCCTTAAACACTCCATTGCCCACTCTTTATCCGCTTTACGTGGACGTCTTAGCAAGCCGATTTTTGGATAGGTTCCAAGCAAAACTGTATCTTTCACAACGATAGGGAAGTTCCAGTCAATATTGGAACGCTGGGGAACGTAAGCAATTTGCTTCCGCATAGAATCCACCGTCTCGCTACCGATCTTTACATCTCCATGATCTTTATGGATTAAGCCAAGCATCGCTTTCATCAATGTGGATTTACCCGCGCCATTCGGGCCAAGAACACCAATCAAACTTCCAGATCCAAATGAAAATGAAACGTCTTTTACTACTTCATGGCCGTCATACGAAACACTTATATTATTGACTGTTATCGGATGTATCATCCAGTTTCCTCCTCTTTTCTTTCCCTGGTGCAACTTTCAGATAAAAGGAATACTACTTTTATTTTAGTTAAGAAGCATTATGGTTTTTTGATAGGTAATAATATAAAACAATTGTTTCCCTTATGCAACTCTAATGCATGATTGGTACTGTATTGTTTCCTTCGTACAACTTTTATCAGTATAACTTACTCAAAATTGTCTGTAAAGTAGTTTAGAAAAATATTCTTGCAGATTTTATCTAAAAGCACAAATGATTGATTAGATGCATCATATTGTATGTAGTTTATGCTTATATATAGGAAGTAAATGGGGCATAGACCTAACCACTAACTTTTAAAATATCGCAACAGGAAGTTTGGCGAGTGAAAGAAGTAGGGTAAGTACATACTAATGAAATGATGAGAGGAGTAGTGATGTATGAAGAAAATAGCTGGCCCGCTTATAGCCATTATAGTGTTAGTAGTCATCGCAGCGATTATGATTGTTCCTTCTTACAACAAGTTAGTTAATTTGGAAGAAGACGTCGACCAGTCGTATGCGCAGATTGAAACGCAATTACAACGTAGAGTAGATTTAATCCCGAACTTAGTCAATACGGTAAAGGGATATGCCTCACATGAAAAAGAGGTGCTTGAAAACATTGCGAACGCACGTAGTAAAATGGCCGGCGCACGAGGTCCTGAAGAACAAGCAGCAGCAGATTCAGAACTATCGAGCGCATTAAGTCGTTTATTAGTAGTAGTAGAAAATTATCCGGATTTAAAAGCGAACCAAAACTTCCAACAGCTAATGGATGAATTAGCAGGCACGGAAAATCGTATTGCGGTGGCACGTAAAGATTATAACGACGTCGTGTCAGTCTTCAACAGAACCGTTAAACGATTCCCAGGTAAAATCGTGGCTTCGATCTTTGGATTTGATGAAAAAGAATACTTCAAAGCGGTCGAAGGGGCGCAACAACCGCCATCAGTCGATTTTGGGGATGACGTGAAGTGATAAACCGCGTCTGCATGTTCCTCGTAGCGCTACTAGTGGCCCTTACTGGTACTACGACGGTTCATGCGATTACAGAAGTGGTAGTGGATGATGCGGACATTTTATCACCCGCTCAAGAAGCAGAAATAGAAGAATATGGCATTCGCTTGCAAGCAGCTACGAAAGCAGAACTTGCTGTTCGTACAGTGTATTCCCTAGAAGGTGAACCTGTAGAGGATTATGCCCTACGCTTGCTTCGTGAATTGCAATTAGGCGATAAAGAAATGGACAATGGCGCATTACTTGTCGTGTCCACAGAAAAAAATGAAGCTGCAGGTATTGAGCGCAAGTTTTATTTAACGACGGGCTACGGTTTGGAAGGAGCACTTCCTGACGGGAAAGTCGGACGTTATATTGATGAACTCGCGATGCCCTATTTAAGGCAAGAACAACCAGACCTTGCGATTACGGAAGTATACAAAGCATTCTATAATGAAATAGCGGCGGAATACGGACTTAAAGGTGATGAGTTGCCAATCGCATACCCCGCACAAGGTGAAGAAGACGTTGGCATTCCGTCATTTGTTATAGTGATCATCGTTCTCTACATTATCTTCCGCGTCTTTTTTGGCGGTGGAGGAAGAGGCGGTGGCGGTGGTCCACGTGGTCGATCTAGCGGTGGCCCAATATTCTTCCCTGGCCCCGGTGGTGGTGGCTTCGGAGGTGGAAGTGGCGGCGGAGGCTTTGGTGGCTTCGGCGGCGGTGGTTCCGGTGGTGGTGGCGGAGCAGGCCGAAGTTGGTAATAGCTTGCTTCTCAGGAAGTGACGATAACTCGATACGTGAGTGATCGTCACTTTTTTTATGTCCGTGGCGCGCGCTCAATGATGCACGCTATCCGCTCTATGTGCACCTGCAAGTGCTCTATGCGAAGCGTTATTCGCTCAATCGCAATTCGCATTCGCTCATAGTTTCCCGTTACCCGCTCAATGAAGCCTTGCATCCGCTCAATGGCCGCGACCCGACACTTTATATTCTCACGTTCTATCGCCGCGCCATCTATTTTTGGCATTTGCGGTGCGCGCCGCTCAATGTAGCACGCTATCTGCTCTATGTGATTCGGCAAGCGCTCTATGCGTAACGTTATTCGCTCAATCGCAATTCGCATTCGCTCATAGTTTCCCGTTACCCGCTCAATGAAGCCTTGCATCCGCTCAATGCCCGCGGCCCTATACCTTATATTCCTCTACGTTCTATCCGCCGCGCCATCCCACCCAACCCAGCCACCACCCTAAAAAAGTCAAATCCCTAGAAATATAAACAGTTTCATGTAATCATAAATAAAAACGAGGTGACCGACATATGAAAATTCAATTTTACACGAAACCTAATTGTGGGTTGTGCGAAGAAGCGGAACAAATGCTTCGTTTGGTTGCAGAAGATCATCCACTCGAGTGGCAGAGGATTAATATAGAGGAAGATGACGAAATTCATGAGAAATATATGTTAATGATCCCAGTCGTTGAGCATGAGGGACAAGTGGTGGCCTATGGAAATATCGGCTATATCGATATTTTGGAATTAATTGAATAATGTAAACGCTTTCTTGTTGTGTTTCATTTCTGAATATGCTATACTTCATGTATAGTATTTTTTACACTAGGTGGGACGTTAATGATTCAGAGGGATCAAATACAACCCACTTGAAAAGAGTGATGTGAGTGAACTTATCATTTTACGAAGCGCAACTCGCACTTATACCTGAACTTCCACTGTTGATCGAGCAACGCTATCAGATGTTGAAACTGATCAAAGCGTCGGGGCCTGTTGGCAGAAGAACGCTTAGCTCCGTGTCGGGTCTTTCCGAAAGGGAAACGCGTACGATGCTCGATTTATTGAAAGAGCAGGAATTGGTGCATATTGCGAAAGAAGGCGTGTCAACTACGGAAAAAGGTATAGAAGTGCTCTTTGCATTGCATGATACGATGGAGGAAAGATCGGGCAGACGACAACTTGCGAATGAGTTGGCGGAGCGCCTTGGCATTCTAAAAGTACATGTAGTGGAAGGGAATTCCGATGACTCACCTCTGACGAAAAAACTACTCGGTATGCAAGCGGCGAAACAATTCCGCTCGCGTATTACAGGTAATGAAATTGTCGCAGTAACTGGTGGCAGTTCAGTAGCCGCGATTCCATCGTTTATGCAGCAAGACGAGTTGCCGGATGTGCAATTCATCGCAGCAAGAGGTGGCGTGGGAGAAGAAATCGGGTTACAGGCGAATATGATTGCTGCTTCGTTTGCAGAAGCGTGTCATGCAACGTATAAAGCGTTTTATTATCCAGATACTCTTAGTGAAGAAGCACATGCGGTATTTCAGCATGAGCCCGCTGCGAAAGAAATGCTGGAGTTATATAGTCGCACCGATTGCGTAATTCATGGTGTCGGGAATGCGACGAAGATGGCTGTATTGCGAAACTCTCCTGAAGAGGAACAGCAGATTCTACGGGATCGACAAGCTAAGGGAGAAGCATTCGGCTTTTATTTTAATCAGCAAGGTGAAATTGTCCATCGTATTCGTACAGTTGGGATTCAGATGGAGCAATTGAAAGACGTTCCGCTCGTGCTCACAGTAGCCGGCGGGGCGAGTAAAGCGGAAGCACTGCTGTCGTATTTAGCGAGTGCACCGTCCCAAACCATTTTAGTGACAGACGAAGGCGCAGCACAAAATATGCTGTCACTGATGTGAACCGTAGATACAATGCCTAGAAGGCGAAAGAATATAACTACCTTATATGGAGGCGATTTATTATGACAGTGAAAATAGCGATTAACGGATTTGGACGAATTGGCCGATTGGTGCTTCGAGAAGCATTTGCAACTAAGGATATGGAAGTAGTGGCAATCAATGATTTGACGGACGCAGCCATGTTGGCTCATTTATTGAAATATGATTCAGTACACGGTATTTTCGATGCAGACGTGCAATCAGATGAATCTTCCATTCGTGTAAATGACAAAAAGATTAGTGTATTTGCAGAAAAAGATCCTGCGAACCTACCTTGGAAAGACCTTGGGGTAGATATCGTTATCGATTGTACAGGTGTTTTCCGTTCAAAAGAAGGTTTGCAAAAACACTTGGATGCAGGCGCGAAGAAAGTCATCTTGTCGGCTCCAGCGCAAGGTGAAATGACTACACTTGTGATGGGTGTTAATGAAGGAACGTATGATGCGGCGAATGACAACATCGTATCGAACGCGTCTTGTACGACGAACTGTTTAGCGCCTATTGTGAAAGTGTTGAACGATTCATTCGGTATTAAGCGCGGTATGATGACGACCATTCACTCGTATACGAACGACCAGAAAATTCTTGATCTTCCACACTCCGACTACCGACGTGCGCGTGCGGCTGGTGTGTCGATGATTCCGACTTCAACGGGTGCAGCTTCCGCTGTAACGAAAGTTATTCCTGAATTGAAAGGAAAACTAGATGGAATGGCAGTGCGTGTGCCGACTCCGAATGTTTCACTTGTTGACTTTGTGACAGAACTAGAAAAAGAAGTAACAGTAGAAGATGTGAATAGTGCATTGAAGAAAGCGTCCGAAGGTGAATTACAAGGACTTCTATATTTCAGTGATTTGCCACTCGTATCTGTTGATTACAATGGAAACACTGCATCTTCCACAGTAGACGGTTTGTCTACAATGGTCATGGAAGGCAATATGGTGAAAGTCATTTCTTGGTACGATAATGAGTCCGGTTACTCCGCTCGTTGTATCGATTTAGCACGATATATGAACGAACAAGGTCTATAAGTAGAGAAAACCATGAATTCTGTTATAAATCGTAGCCATTCCACAACTAACCGATTATAATGAATAAATATGGGTGAGAGGAACGGAGAACCCCGTTCCTCTTTTTGTATTTAAGCCGAGGAGGACTTATTGAATGAACATGAAAAAGACAATTAGGGATATTACATTGGACGGTCAGCGCGTATTTTGTCGCGTAGATTTCAACGTACCGATGGAAGATGGAAAGGTAACGGATGATACGCGCATTCGAGCGGCACTACCAACAATTGAATACATGACAAACGCGGGGGCAAAAGTTATTTTAGCTAGCCACCTAGGACGGCCTAAAGGTGAAGTGCAAGAAGATATGCGTTTGACACCTGCTGGCGATAAATTGTCTGAGCTTCTAGGTAAAACAGTGAAGAAACTCGATTCATCGATCGGTGAAGAAGTGGAGAAAGCGATTGCAGAAATGAAAGATGGCGACGTGATTTTGCTTGAAAACGTTCGCTTTAATCCAGGCGAAGAGAAGAATGATGCTGAACTATCCAAGCAATTTGCAAAACTTGCCGACGTCTTTGTGAATGACGCATTTGGAACAGCGCACCGCGCACATGCTTCTACCGCTGGAATTGCAGAATACATACCTGGCGTTCTTGGCTTCTTACTCGAGAAAGAATTAGACGTTCTCGGAAAAGCATTGTCTCATCCCGATCGTCCTTTCACAGCGATTATAGGTGGCGCGAAAGTAAAAGACAAAATCGGCGTTATCGATAATTTGTTGGATAAAGTCGATAACTTGTTGATTGGTGGTGGATTGTCGTATACATTCACACGCGCACAAGGTCATGAAACTGGAGATTCTCTTGTAGAAGAAGATAAAGTAGAGTTGGCGAAGTCTTTCATTGAAAAGGCGAAGCGAAAGGCAGTCACTCTATACTTGCCGACAGATGCAGTCGTAGCGAATACGTTTGCTGCGGATGCAGAAACTAAAACGGTTTCAGTCGATGCCATTACAGAAGGCTGGATGGGTCTTGATATCGGGCCGGAAACTGCAAAGCGCTATGAGCAAGTCATTAAAGACTCACGGTTTGTCATTTGGAACGGGCCGATGGGTGTGTTCGAAATGGAACCGTTCGCAAACGGAACGAAAACTGTGGCGGACGCAATGGCGGAAACGTCTGCGTATACGGTAATTGGTGGAGGCGACTCTGCGGCGGCTGTTGAGAAGTTTGAAGTAGCCGACCAAATGGATCACGTATCCACTGGTGGCGGTGCTTCACTCGAATTCATGGAAGGCAAAGAGTTGCCAGGAGTAGCTGTATTACAAGATCGAGAATAAGGAGGAATTCTTTTGCGAAAACGAATCATTGCGGGCAACTGGAAAATGTTTAAATTATCTAGGGAAGCTGCAGAATTTGCGGAACATATTAAAGAACAACTCACGGCGTCAGATCAAGTCGAAGCAGTCATCTGCCCACCGGCATTGTATCTGAACGATTTACTGCAACGTTTTGAAACGACTGCGATCAAAGTAGGCGCTCAAACGATGCATGATACAGACGAAGGGGCATTCACTGGCGAAATTAGCCCGGCTATGCTTGAAGACTTAGGGGTACAGTATGTCATTCTTGGACATTCTGAACGTCGTCAATACTTCAATGAAACAGACGATACAGTGAATCAAAAAGTACTCGCAGCGTTCAACCATCATTTGGTTCCGATCATCTGTGTAGGCGAAACATTGGATCAGCGCGAAGCACTTGAAACGGTTTCAATCGTCTCTGCGCAAGTGGAAAAAGCGTTTTTCGGTGTCACTGCGGAACAAGCGAAACAGTCCGTCATTGCGTATGAACCTATCTGGGCGATCGGCACAGGCAAAACAGCAACAGCTGAAGATGCCAATGAAGTATGTGCAGCGATCCGTCATAAGATCGAAACACTCTACTCATCAGACGTGGCGAATGCAGTCCGCATTCAATATGGTGGTAGTGTAAAACCAGAAAATATTGCTGAATTGCTAAGCAAAGATCATATCGACGGTGCATTAGTAGGAGGAGCAAGTCTTGATCCGACCGCATTCGTTAAATTAGTGGAGGCTGGGACTCATGGCGAATAAACCGGTCGCGTTAATTATCTTGGACGGTTTCG
This sequence comes from Sporosarcina sp. P7, assembly GCF_002743425.1. Lineage (NCBI taxonomy): Bacteria > Bacillati > Bacillota > Bacilli > Caryophanales > Caryophanaceae > Sporosarcina > Sporosarcina sp. P7. The sequence continues at coordinate 84,631 of NZ_PDZF01000011.1, forward strand.
GCTTACGAGATGAAACGTACGGCAACGCGGTAGCGCACGCCAACATTCCAAACTTTGACTTGCTGTGGGAGAACTACCCACACGCAACATTGACGGCATGTGGAGAAGCAGTAGGGTTACCAGAAGGACAAATGGGGAACTCTGAAGTGGGGCACTTGAACATTGGTGCTGGACGTATCGTCTATCAAAGCTTGACGCGTATCAATAAGTCGATTCGTGAAGGCGAATTCTTTGCCAACGCGGCATTGCTTGAAACGATGGAGCATGTCAAAATGAAAGGCTCTGCGCTTCACGTAATGGGCCTATTGTCTGACGGTGGCGTTCATAGTCATTATGAGCATTTATTCGCTTTATTGAAGATGGCGAAAGAACACGGTGTAGAGCGTGTCTACTTGCATGCATTCCTCGATGGCCGTGACGTAGGACCAACGACGGCTCTTCCGTATATTAAACGTACGGAAGACGTGATGGAAGAAGTCGGTGTCGGTCAGATTGCGACTGTGTCCGGCAGATATTTTGCGATGGACCGCGACAAGCGATGGGAACGGGTGCAGAAAACGTATGACGCTATGGTGTATGGAATCGGACCACATTGTGATTCAGCAGAAGAAGGAATCCGAGCTTCTTATGCCGAAGAAATACATGATGAGTTTGTCGAGCCGTTTGTCATTCAACAAGACGGCAAACCGGTGGCGACGATTGACAATGGAGATGCGGTGATCTTCTTCAATTTCCGTCCAGACCGTGCGATTCAATTGTCACGTGCTCTCACGCAACCTGACTTTGATGGCTTTGATCGAGGCGTGAAAAAATTTACGGACTTACATTTTGTTGGCTTTACGCATTATAATGATGATGTAGTAGCGGACATTGTATTCCATAATGTCAATTTAACCAAAACAATCGGTGAAGTGCTTGAAGACCAAGGCAAGCGTCAGTTGCGGATTGCGGAAACGGAAAAGTATCCACATGTGACGTTCTTTATGAGTGGCGGACGCGAAGAGAAGTTTGAAGGAGAAACACGAATTCTAATCAATTCGCCGAAAGTCGCGACGTATGATTTGAAACCGGAAATGAGCGCATACGAAGTGACGGATGCGTTAGTTGCCGAAATCGAAGCGGAACGACAAGATGCTATTATCCTAAACTTTGCGAATCCGGATATGGTCGGCCATAGCGGAATGCTAGAGCCCACTGTAAAAGCGATTGAAACGGTCGATACTTGTTTAGGCCGAATCATTGACGCTTTATCGGCAAAAGGCGGATCTGCTATCATCACAGCGGATCACGGCAATGCGGATGAAGTAACGACAATCGGTGGACAACCTATGACAGCGCACACGACAAATCCTGTACCTGTCATTGTCACGAATCCAGATGTCGTACTGCGCACAGACGGTATTCTTGCAGACTTGGCACCGACGCTATTGAAAATGTTAGGAATTCCACAACCGGTTGAAATGACCGGAAAACCATTATTCTAAGGAGAGATTTTCATGCCAATCATTACCCACATTCAAGCTAGAGAAGTATTGGATTCACGAGGCAATCCAACTGTAGAAGTAGAAGTATTCACAGAAAGCGGTGCCTTTGGACGTGCCATCGTACCATCTGGTGCATCTACTGGGGAGTATGAAGCGGTAGAATTACGTGACGGCGACGAAAATCGTTATAACGGTAAAGGTGTATTGAAAGCCGTAGATCACGTCAATGAAGTCATCTCTTCTGAATTCGAAGAAAACTATTCCGTATTGGATCAAGTTGTAATCGACAGAGCATTAATCGAACTTGATGGTACAGAGAATAAAGGCAAACTCGGTGCTAACGCCATTCTTGGTGTATCTATGGCGGTTGCACACGCAGCAGCAGACTACTTAGACGTTCCGTTGTACCAGTACCTTGGCGGCTTCAATGCGAAGCAATTGCCAGTACCGATGATGAATATCTTAAACGGTGGAGAGCACGCAGATAACAACGTCGACATCCAGGAATTCATGATTATGCCAGTTGGCGCAGAATCTTTCCGTCATGCACTTCGCATGGGTACGGAAATTTTCCACAGCCTAAAATCTGTTCTTCATGGCAAAGGCTTGAACACAGCAGTTGGAGACGAAGGCGGATTTGCTCCGAACCTGGCTTCTAACGAAGAAGCACTTTCTACAATTATCGAAGCAATTGAAAAAGCAGGTTACAAAGCTGGCGAAGATATTTTGCTTGCTATGGACGTAGCTTCTTCTGAGTTCTATGATAAAGACCAAAACAACTACTACCTTGCAGGTGAAGATATCCGTAAAACATCTGAAGAGATGGTTGCTTGGTATGAAGAGCTTTGCGACAAGTACCCAATCGTATCTATTGAAGACGGCTTGGACGAGAACGACTGGGATGGCCACAAGCTATTGACAGAGCGTCTTGGTAACAAAGTGCAATTAGTGGGTGACGATCTATTTGTTACAAACACAGAGAAACTATCACGCGGAATCAAAGAAGGCATCGGCAACTCGATCCTGATCAAAGTGAACCAAATCGGTACATTGACTGAAACATTCGATGCGATTGAAATGGCGAAACGCGCGGGCTATACAGCAGTCATCTCTCACCGTTCAGGTGAATCAGAAGACGTGACGATTGCGGACATCGCAGTTGCGACAAACGCTGGCCAAATTAAAACAGGTGCACCTTCTCGTTCGGATCGTGTCGCGAAGTACAATCAATTGCTTCGTATCGAAGATCAATTATTTGAAACTGCACAGTACCTAGGCAAAGATACATTCTATAATTTGAATAAATAATTGTAACTAGTACCAGTCAATCGGCGCAATTCGTAACAAAAGGTTGTGCCGAGAGACTTGCTTTGGTAGAATAGAAATGTTGTAACTTGCTATTTTTGGAGGTGGAAAAACATGCATGCAGTTTTCACAGCATCGCTGATAGTCGTAGCTATAGCATTAATAGTAGTCGTTTTATTGCAATCCGGTAAGAGTGCGGGACTGTCAGGGGCCATCTCCGGAGGCGCAGAGCAACTTTTCGGAAAACAAAAAGCACGTGGATTAGATCTCGTTCTACAAAGAGCGACAATCGTCTTATCCGTCTTATTTTTTGTCCTAACCATTGCGATCATGAAAATATAAAATGTAAGCGCCTGACCATGTTTGAACGGTCAGGCGCTTTTCGTAGAAAGGAACGAAAAACATGCGAATTGCCCAACCGAAACCATTCTTCTTTCAACATGGAAAACGTGCGGTATTACTGTTGCATGGTTTCACAGGAACATCCGCGGACGTGCGGATGCTCGGCCGCTTCCTTGAAAAACACAATTATACTTCATTGGCACCGCATTACCGCGGTCATGGAGTACCGCCTGAAGAATTGATCAAGACGAATCCTGACCAGTGGTGGGAAGATGTAGTCGATGCATATAATCAGCTAAAAGAGGCAGGATATGATGAGATTGCTGTGGCGGGATTATCACTTGGTGGTGTATTTTCATTGAAGCTCGCAACACAATTTCCGCTAAAAGGCATCGTGACGATGTGTGCACCGATGACGATGAAAACCACTGACTTGATGTGGTCAGGCGTGCTGAAATATGCACGGGACTACAAAAATTTCGCAGGTCAATCAGACGAGCAAATCAAATTAGAAATGGACGATTTGAAAACGAAGTCGATGCCGGGCCTTGACGGTTTACAATCCATGGTCCAAGACGTGCGCGATCAAGTCGACTGCATCTATACACCATTACTCGTGGTTCAATCGCGTCACGACGATGTAATTGATCCGAACTCTGCACAAATTATTTACGACGAAGCACAATCCACAGAAAAAGAACTACAATGGTACGAAGAATCAGGACATGTCATTACACTAGGTCCCGAAAAAGCACAACTTCACGAAAACGTACTACATTTTTTAGAATCCCTTGATTGGCAAGAGTGAAATTAGGGGAAGATATAACTAAAGGAAAAAAGGAGGAGATGATTGTTTGGAACCAAATATAAAAGAGTTACAAGAACGGGTTTTGTCTTTATTAAAAGAAAAATCCTATATGCCGTCCACTGTCCACGAGATTTCAGAAGCACTCAACTTAGAACAGGCGGACGACTTTAAAGATCTAGTGAAAATGCTCGTACAATTAGAACAGAACGGAAAAATCGTTCGTTCGCGCAATAACCGCTACGGCTTACCTGAACAAATGAATCTTCTTCGCGGAAAATTCATCGGTCATGCAAAAGGCTTCGGCTTTGTCGTACCAGAAGAAGTGGAGGGCGATGATGTCTTCATCCCACCTCATGAAGTAAACGGCGCGATGAATGGCGATATCGTCTTCGTACGCGTATCCGACAGCTCATTCGGAGATCGTCGCGAAGGCGTCATCACGAAAGTCGTCGAGCGTAAAACTACGCAAGTTGTCGGAACGTATCAAGCACATGAAGGATATGGTTTCGTCTTGCCGGATGACAAGAAATTGCCGATGGATTTGTATATCGAAAAAGGTCATTCATTGGAAGCGGTAGACGGTCAAAAAGTTATCGCGGAAATCACCAACTGGCCGAGCGATGAAAACAATGCAACGGGCATGATCACACAGATTCTCGGGCATAAAAATGACCCGGGTGTAGACATCCTATCGATCATTCACAAACATGGCATTGCGATCGAATTCCCTGAAGACGTCATGGAACACGCGAACAGTGTACCGACGACAGTTCAGCCAGAAGACTTCGAAGGCCGTAGAGATTTACGTAAAGAATTGACGATGACTATTGACGGGGCCGACGCAAAAGACTTGGATGATGCGATTTCAGTCTTCAAAGAAGACAACGGATCCTATCGTCTATTTGTGCATATCTCAGACGTAAGCTACTATGTCACGGAGAACTCTCCAATGGACGTAGAGGCAGCAGACCGTGGCACGAGTGTCTATCTTACGGACCGCGTCATTCCGATGTTACCGCATCGTTTGTCTAACGGCATTTGTTCCATTAATCCAGGAGAAGACCGCTTGACACTAACATGCGAAATGAAAGTCGATTCAAATGGTAAAGTCATTGACCATGATATTTATCCAAGTGTCATCAACTCGAGTTATCGTATGACATATGATGATGTCTACCAAATCATCGATCATCAAGACGAAGAACTATCGAAGAAATACGAAGAAATCGTACCGATGCTAAACGATATGGCGAAACTGGCTAGCAATTTCCGTCAAAAGCGTAAAAACCGTGGCGCTATCGATTTTGATTTCAAAGAATCCAAAATTCTCGTAGATGAAGATGGCTGGCCGACAGACGTGATCATTATTGAGCGTACAGTTTCTGAACGTTTGATCGAAGAGTTCATGTTAGCTGCCAATGAAACCGTTGCAGAGCACTTAGATCGGATGAAAGTACCTTTCTTATACCGAATCCACGAAGATCCAAAAGAAGAGAAATTACAGCGCTTCTTTGAGTTCCTTACTACATTCGGAATCGTCGTAAAAGGAACAGGTAAACAAGTAGATTCAGGTGCATTGCAAGAAATTGTGGAATCCATTGAAGGATTGCCAGAAGAATCTCTAATCTCGACAATGCTATTGCGTTCGATGCAACAAGCGAAGTATTTTGAAGACAGCATCGGTCACTTCGGTTTAGCGACGGAGTACTACACGCACTTCACCGCACCGATCAGAAGATATCCTGACTTAATCGTTCACCGTCTCATTCGCACGTATTTATTCAATAAAGACAAGTCGGCACAAACGGTTGCCCATTGGTCTGCTGAACTGCCTGAAATTGCTCGTCACACGTCTGAACGTGAACGTCGTGCAGTAGATGCAGAGCGTGATACGGACGCATTGAAAAAAGCACAGTTTATGGTCGATAAAGTGGGGGAAGAGTTTGAAGGGGTCATTTCGTCTGTTACGAACTTCGGTATCTTTGTGGAACTTCCGAATACGATCGAAGGACTTGTGCATGTCAAGAACATGAACGACGACTATTATCGTTTCGATGATCGTCAAATGATGATGATCGGGGAACGTACAGCAAAACAATACCGTATCGGGGACGAAGTAAAAGTGCGTGTGACTTCTGTTAAGCCAGAAGAGCAAGCAGTAGACTTCGAAATCGTGGGAATGAAAGAAAACTTCAGAGGCTCTCGTAAAGAGACACCAAAAGTCATCCAAGCTGGCAGAGGCAAGAGCCGTGGCCAAGGTGCAGGTAGAGGAAGAAGTCAAGGTACTAGTACTAAACCGAGTGCGGGTGGCGGAGCGAAAAGTTCCAGCGACAAGCGCAATAAAAAGTACGAAAAGCCAAAGAAGAAGTTTTATGAAGGTATGCCAAAGAAATCTAAGAAACGACCGAAGAAAAAATAAGACTGGAGCGTGTCTCCGGTCTTCTGTCAGGGAGGAAGTTGCATGGCCAAAGGAACTGGAAAAGTACTCGCCGTCAATAAAAAGGCGAACTTTGATTACGCAATTGAAGAAACGATTGAAGCAGGAATCGTGTTAAAAGGAACAGAAATTAAATCGATCCGCAAAGGGAAAGTTCAGTTGCGCGATGCATTTATATTAATCCGTAATAACGAAGCATGGCTGTCGAATATGCATATTAGCCCTTATGAACAAGGGAATATTCATAACCATGACCCGGTTCGTGTGCGTAAGTTACTGTTGCATAAAAAACAAATTGCTTCACTCGCAGGCACGATGAAAGAACAAGGTTATTCGATCATCCCGTTGAAAATGTATATTAAAAACGGTTTCGCTAAAGTATTAATTGGCGTAGGTAAAGGGAAGAAACTCTATGATAAGCGCCAAGACTTGAAAGAAAAAGAGCATAAGCGCGATATGCAAAGAGCTTTTAAAGCCAATCAACAAGATTGATAATCCTGCCGATTTATTGTATACTAGATGAAGTATCAAGTACGACCCGCCGTTTTAAGTGAAACGGGCCTGGGTTCCGGACTTTCCTTCGGGGACGTTACGGATTCGACAGGGGTGGTCTGGGCTTGAGCCGCGCGTCGGAGGGATCGTCTCCGTCAGAAACGACAGTTAATAATAACTGGCAAAACAAACAACAACCTAGCATTCGCAGCATAAGCTGTTGAATCTACCTTCCGTTTCCATCGCTCATGTGGAGGCGTAAGGTTCACTTATAGTGAGCTACGATGACATCTGCATTCTGAGGCTGTCATAAGAGATTCCCGGAATAGCGCACAGGAAGCCCTGATTGATGGCATAATGCTTGCGCGAAACCAAATGATCAATCTACACGCGTAGACGCTGAAGTAGCAGAGCCTTTGGACGTGGGTTCGACTCCCACCGTCTCCATATTACTGTATATGGGTAACCCACTAGCATTTAGTTGCTGGTGGGTTTTTTGATGGGGATTTTTTGTAGGTGCGGGCTTGGTTTGCGGCGGGGGAATAGGATTCGGCGGAAGAGAGGAGGACCGCGCCAAAAAGGGGACACATCGCGCTAAACTGGCTTGTGACCGCGCTAAAAGTGATCATGACCGCGCAAATGTTATGTTGTTCCGCGCCATTTGCTGTCACAATCGCGCTAAAGTGTAAACGAACCGCGCTATAGTGCTGCGGTCACCATTATTTATAATAGGTTACTAGGTCTACAAAAAAATGAATTTAATTATGTATTATCTCTGAGTTGTATACGGACCAAGTATCCTCATCAACATAGGGTAAAAGAATCAGTTAATAAGGTACCAAATCCCAACACAAATCAGAAACAATTCTAAATCAGACTAAAGTTGTGTGACGGCATGATACTTTCTGTACATTAAACCTCTATCCCCGCAATCCCAAATCCTCCAGGACCAGAATGTGACGAAATCATCGCGCCCGCTTCAATCCAAAGACTATTTTCAAATCCTTTTTCCAGTGCAATTTCATTGATCTGTTCTATGATAGTTTCACTAAGTCCGATAGAGTATATAAAATAAATTTGCTGTCTATCAATGTCGTATTGCTGTAAATAATCAAGTAGTAAACTTTCAGCCACTTTGCTCATTTTCCCACGATATTTTTTAGTCGAAACAAGCTTACCTTCCACTAATTCAATACATGGTTTGATTTTTAACAAAGCTCCGCCAAGATACGCCATGTTGCTGACTCGTCCGCCAGCTCTTAAAAAATCTAAGCTACCCGGAAGGAAGGCAAGTCTTGCTTTTGGAACCTTTACTTCGATTTTTTCTAGCAAGTGGATAGGATCCATTTCAGGTTCCTCCTCCAGCAGAGCAACCGCATACATAATAACTGCAGTTAATCCGCCTGTAACGTTTAATGCATCGATTAAATAAATATCCTCTACATCTTCCGCTGCTGTTAACGCATTTTGATAGGAAACAGATGCCTTTGATGTATAGCCTATATGAACGATTGTATGATCAGGAAATTCTGTTCGAATCTTTTTGAAGAACTCTTGGTACTCATGAGTGTTCGTGGCCGCGGTGGACGGTATTTTTTTGGTTCGGTCGTAAAAATCAAAGATATCTTTTACAGGTAGGTGACCGTCTAAATAGTCTTGGCCATCCATGATGACGTGCATGGGTACTACTTGTATAGTATGTTTCTTTGCTAGGAAGTCCGGCAAGTCGGCACCGCTTTCGGTTGTTAGGATGATTTTATTCACTATGTGTCGCCTCCAGTTCGTATTTTATTGGATGTGTGGTTATTGAGTTTAGTTTAACTATACATGATAGATAGGTGACGTATGTTGGAATTTATGAAATATGTAAAAGCATAAATAAGTTATCTGGGTGAAAAACAAACTTGAAAGTTTAAACATTCATGGAATTTTGTTATGTAGGTATCTTTCATTACTTAGACTCCTACAGTTTTGACATGAAAATTCTTAATCCAGATAGGTAAATGTAATGGTATACGAACAAAGAAGATTTAATATTAATTCACTAGATATATTAACTGGTGAGTTTTTTGCTTTTAAATCTATAAACTCATGTCAACTTTAGAATTTCCATTATTCTACTATCATATTTCACGAAAATTGTTATAATTAGTACTAAAGAATTAAAAAGTAGGTGGAAAAATGTCAGCTATTGAAATATTATCATGGCCATTCCAGAAGAGTGCTATTAATCAAATCAATAATAAACAAGACTTTTTAAATTATCCTGTCATTTATATTTTGAATGGAAAGAAAGAAGCGTATATAGGTGAAACTGTTCAATTCAAGAATCGTATGAAAGATCATATGAAAAATAGGGGGAATATAAACGAAATAAACTTAATTAAACATGATGAGTTCAATCGTTCTGCAACGTTTCACTTAGAAACAAAGTTAATCAACTACTTTTTAGGTGATGAAAAGTTTACACTTCAAAATAAAAGTAAGACTGCAAGTGACTTTACGCATAACTATTATAATAAGCCACATTATGATCAATATATTTTCCAAGAGCTGTGGAGAAAGTTGCATGAACGTCAATTAGTAAATAATAATCTGGATACTATTGAAAATAAAGACATTTTCAAGTTGTCACCTTATAAGGAATTGACGCTAGAACAAATTGATTTAAAAGATAAAGTGCTAAAGTTCTGTGAGAAGAAAGTTCTCGCGGAATCAGATGATTTCGTTAGTCTATTAGTGGTTGAAGGAGAAGCAGGCACTGGAAAAAGTGTTGTGCTAAGTTCTATATTCAACACCATTCAGGAGCGAGCAACAGAAATATCCTCAAACTTTTATGGATCGGAAAACTACTTAGTTGTAAATCATGAAGAAATGTACAAGACATACAAAGGTATTGCTAAGCGGGTAAAGCATTTAAAAGCTAAGAACTTTGCAAAGCCAACTCCTCTTATTAACAGACTGCAGAAAGAGAGTAAGAAAGCAGACATCATTTTTGTAGATGAAGCTCACTTATTACTGACCAAGCAAGATACATATAACAACTTTTATGGCGAAAATCAGCTAGAGGAATTACTTAAGCTCGCCAAAGTGGTAGTGATAATTTATGACCAAGATCAGGTCTTGAAACTTAAGAGTCTATGGGGTGTAGGTGTGCTGGAAGGGTTAAAGAAAAAGAGTACTTATCATGAAGAATACCAACTGACAAATCAATTTCGAATGCAGGCAAATGATGACGTAATTAATTGGATTAATGATTTTAAATGCAAAAAGTTAACGCCGTTACCGAGCGATGAGAAATATGAATTAAAAGTATTTGAGACGTTAGAAGAAATGCATAAAAAAATCAAATTGAAAAACGATAAATTTGGCTTGAGTCGCATTGTATCTACTTTTGATTATTTGCACAAGAAAGACGGAAAAACTTACTACGTAAGTGAGTCTAACGGTGATTACAAGATGCGTTGGAATACTACCAGCACTAAATATACATGGGCTGAAAAACCAGAAACGATTAACGAAGCGGGTTCTATTTATACGATACAAGGCTTTGACTTAAACTATGTAGGCGTTGTTTTAGGTCCATCCGTTCAATATGATGCTTTAAAAGATGAACTTATTATTGATACTAGTAAGTATATGGACAAAGGTGCTTATACGGGAATGGACGGCATTGAGGATGTGAATAAGGCTAAAGAGAAGATTGTATTGAACTCTATTAATGTATTGATGAAAAGAGGAATTAAGGGACTTTATATATATGCTAGTGATAAGGCGTTAAGAGAGAAGTTATTGGAGTATCAAGATTTATATAATTGAAGAATAATTACAAACCTATGAGGTTAAAAGTAAAATAAAACAATTATTAAGGAGAAATAAAATGGAGATGTATTACTATATATTTAAGCTAAATGTTCAACCAAATATAATTAATAGTTTTAAAAAAGATGGCAGCCTAGATTATTTACTTACAAAGCTAATTCCAGATGTTTTAGACCAAGCTGTAGGTATTAAGGAGGGAAAGAACATAAACTTATTAGAAATAGTTCCTGAGAAAAAAACTGATAAAGATTTCTACAAAAAGTTTAACCAATTAGAGATAGATACTAATAAACTGTATGATTATTACAAAGCTATATTAAAGAAATATAAAGAAACTGAAGAAATATATTATGAAAAAGACTTTTTAAATTTAAATGAAAAATGTATACGGCATAGGATTAGTTTAGAAAGAATATATCCAAACCTAAAGATGTCGTATAATTTAATTACGGATGAAGAGATTTATGAAAAATTTAAATTTGAATTTGACAATAAAATAGGTACTGGTATTAAACACATAAATAAGTTTTATAAATTAAAATTATATATAGAAAAAAGTAAGGATAAATTAATAAATCCACTCAATCTCCAAGCTTACTATAACCCTACAAAGGAATATATACTTGTGAAAAGTCATTCTGAAACTGATGCACAATATTACATAACTGCTTTAGAAAAAACATTGAATAACAATCAAAATACTAACGAGAAGATTGGGAGAATAAATATTAATCCTGTATATGAATTTATATCATTTGAAAAAGAAGAGTACTCAGAGATTAGCTTTGTAATAGTATATCCAAACGGGAACCCACCATTAGATCGACATGATATATTAAAGAATACAGAGGCAAAAGAAGTGAAAACAGTTATTTATGGAGCAGATGATCAACCTTTGAAACCTGAAACAATTGAAAGTGAATTAAATAGACAGGCAAAGTTGGGTTACTTAAAATCACTAGTTACAAAAGGACGTGGGAAAGGAAAAGCAGTAGTGAAAAAAATCAGAAGAACTAAAATTTTGGATAGGATTTTGTAAAGGGGGAGATTACTCAGATGGAAGGAAACTTTTATAAAAATCCATTAGTGATAATTTGGAAAGCAAAGAATAATTTAATGCCATTGTACTTAGTGGTAATAGCGTTAATATTCTTAGTGGGAACAATAGTTGGAGCATTTTACATAGATATTATAGATTTTTCTTCTTTTCAAATAGAAGAGTATTTTTCTGTTTCATCTACAGGTTTAACACTTACTCTAGCACTTTTTGTTGCTGGTAAAAGTGCATTCAATAAAGAAGAATTAAAAGTATTAGCACAATATGAAAATAAAGAATTTAAAAAAGGTCAAGCATTAATAGATTTCATAGGTCCTTATGTATTTACCTCGGCATTATTTTTGGCGACAGGTTTAGTATCAGTTTTTGGACCATTTATAAAAGTAAACCTAGATCCAATTATTTTAGTCCTAATGAAGATATTTTATATTAACTTGTTGAGTTTAGGCTTGCTGAGTTTATTTAATTTAGTTATAACAATGTTGAATGATGTTTATTCAGCAGCTAACAGAAATTAAGTAAGAATGTCCCTATCATTAAACATAGTACCTGTGTGAGAAACAAACATGAATATTTATACAATCAAGAGAGTTATGCGCACATAAATATGGTACCAGGTCCCAATAATAATCAGAAACAATTTTGAATTAGACTAGAGTTGTGTGAGGACCTGGTACTTACTTACCTGTAAGAACGGCTTGCGCGTCGAACTAAAGAGCATTATCAATTAACAGACGAGATAGCAAAGCGTAAGGTGGATTTCGTTAGTATTCAAGACAGCTTTGACCCAACTACTCCAACCAGATGTACTATGTTCGGGATGCTTGCCGTCTTTGCCGAATTTGAGCGTGATTTTATCCAGCAACGTACAAGAGCTGGACTGGAGGTTGCTCGCAAACGTGGACGTATTGGAGGATGCCCTGCCATGGATACCGACACGAAACAACGGATTGTAAAGTTATTTAATAATAGCGAAAGCGCCCCTGATATTGCGAAAGAGTATGAAATTGTGCGTAGTAAAGTTTATAAGATTTTAAACGCGGTAGGCATATGATTATAGACAACAAAATGTACTAATTATGATTATTTTGTCCCTAAGTAATAAATCTTGCACAAGTTGAGTACCAAAAGCTTATCACTTCATAAATCCTGGATAATTAATACTAAGTAATACAGTCTTCAGAAATCAGAGGTGTTATACTAATTATACTAACCGAATTAATGTACAGCGATTGGACTAGTAGGACTGGTTGATTGTGAACAGCTGATTGAATATCACACTCTCTATTGTGCCTAACAACACGGTCTCGTTATTATTCTGTTTGGTACAACAGAATAATAATTTGGTGACGTAGCGGAAAAAGGTTGCTATATTCCCTACATTTTAAGTTTGATATTTATTTTTAACTTTTTTCAATGAATTAATGCAGCTAAATAACATGCCTAATGTTTCAATAAGCATTCAACTTTGCCTATCGGATTGGAATGGTAAAGACTTTTATCAATATAGGAGCATTCCTGTTAGAAGCTTTTTGAGGCACTTGAACACAAAGAGCCCTCTTGGTATGATGCGGGGTGTCAAATCTGCACGAATTGACCCCTAATTTGTATACCAAGGAGGACTCAACATGAATTTTACGCAAAACGCTAAAATTAATCAAGTTACAGTAACATTTATCGATTTAGCACTACACAAGCAGTATATTTATTTAACTTACTTGCTAAGTAAACTACCACGTGGTCGAGGAAATAAAGATGTTTATTTAGCAGAGGATGTCGCACTTGAATACTACCGCGATCAAAAAATATTTGAAGGCAGCGTTGAGCTTAAGAAAACGGGCGGTGTAGACCTTGATCCACAGAAACACGGAGCTGGTGGTGCATTTGAAGATAAAAAGGTACAATTATCGAGTATTTTAGATAAGTTAAATGAACGGTTTGGCACACAATTCACAGAAACAGATTTCCTTTCTTGTGAGCAAGTGAAAGAGGATGTGTTAAATGATGAAGACCTTCGCCAAAAAGCAACGAACAATACAAAAGAGAATTTTAAATCGCTTTCGAAAAAACATTCATGGATTTCGTCATCGGCCGTATGAGCAGCAACCAGGACTTCTTTATGAAAATACCGGAGAACAATGAGTTTAAGTCTTATATCATGGAAGATATGATGCATGAGGTTTATGGAGAGGCGAATGGAGAAGGCGGTGTACTTTGAAGTTATTTTATAAAGAAGAAAAATTCAGACCATATTTTATCGGTGCTTTTACAGTTACTATTGCTTTATTTTTAGTTCTGTGGAATTTGTTGTTTTTTGATATAGGAATGAAACGTGATAAAGTTTACTTTACTTTATTCTTTTTATTAAGTTTAGCTGTAACTTTAATCTTTTATATATTGCATAGAAATGGTAATTTCGTATTTTCGAGTAATAAATCTGCAACCTTTATTCAGACAGCTGTTGGCTATGGTTTGACATTTTGTGCATTTTTGGCTACTATAGTATCCTTCATACCAGGTATCGGTGAGATGAAAGATAAAGTTTATTTAAGTATACTTTTCGCTCTCACGCTCATTATATCTTTTATTTATGACAATTTAGCGAAAAAATATAATACATTATTAACGAATCTTGAAAGTGATACTAAAGATCTTATAAATTCATATCATCAGCTAAAAGAGTATGAAATTAATGAAAGTTATAAACGTGCTTTTGCTGATTTTACAAGATATACAAATTATGTATGTGGTGTACAAGTTTATAATTATCATTTACTTCCTAAAATTAGCGGGGGTTCAATCAAAATTGAGTATGAAAATGGAAGCATGCAAGAAGGCGTTAATATAAATGCAATAATCCAACATTACTATGACTATAAGTCTGAAACTATCAAACAATTAAAGCAATTTATTTTAGATGCAAGGATCAATAAGGATATAAATGATGCAGGCAGATTATTGAATACAATAAGTGAGGAAATAAGGCAAACGGAATATAAAGATGATGCTTTGATAGCAGTCTGGATTATTATAGTAGATGAAATAATACTATTTGGTATGAGAATTAACAAAAAAGCAGTTTTTGAGGAATTTGTAGAAACGTTTTTTCCTCAAGAAGGATTGCGCTTAAATAAGAAAATAGGGTTATTTAAATTCATTTTGTACTCTGATATACTTAAATTAAAAAGTCGAGAAGAATTCACTTATAAAAATGATAACCCTCTCAAAGAAAATAGGAAGTATGTTGCAGTTAAAGCGATTTCTGATAAGGGTGTAAAAAAAGTTTTATTAGTCATTATAGATACTAAAGATTTAGATGACGATGCAAAAGAATCTTTTGTAGATGACATAATTGAAGTTCTAAAGGGTATATTAGATAGTAACAACTTATTTAAGTTGACATACACTATTAAGGACGGAAAGGGTGAAGCACATGACAACTTCAGAAAAATCTCAAATGAATATTAAAAAGAATGAGACGGATTTTGATAAGCTTCGAGATGACTTTATTCGGGTTTTAGCTGATTTTGGTGTAAAAAAAGTGGAAGACATTCCTGTAGGTAGTCATAGAAAACCTGAAAAGTCCGATCATGGTGTGTGGATTATTAAGTAAGGTTTTGTTTTAAAATCGTCATAGATAAATTCTCTATGGCGATTTTATTTTAATTCGTAGTTAAAAGCGAAGTAAATGTTTTCTTCGAAGGGCTAAAAACCCTTATAAAAACTGCTATTATAGCAATTGAAGGTAAGTGCTCACAGAAGTTCCTCCGACTCCATGTTCATGTAGATAAATAACCCACCAGCATACAGTAAACTGTACCCTATAAGATGGACACTTTGAAAAAGTCCCTCTTATAGAATGTTTTTATGTATACTATGAAAAATGATGTCGGGGGTGGGATCAAATGACTAACCTATTAAAATAAGGTACCTGTGTGAGAAACAAATATGAACGTTTAAACAATCATATTTGTTTCATGCACAGGTACCTTTACTATCAGACAACAATAGTTAATTGTTCTTCCTTCAATTCTTGACTTTGATAATACTCTTGGGCTAAAAGTGTTGTTTGGAACTCTACAGTCGGATCAATTTCTTCTACTACTTCTTGCAACTCATGAACAGTTGTTTCGAAAAATTCTTTTCTCAAGTTTACTTTATTGACTCGCTGTTTTTGTAGTAGCTGATGTAGTTGGTTTTCAAGACCTACTGCATCATTACTGAAAATCATAGCATGGATATCGAATTTGAACGGCACGGAGGCACTTCCCAGTTCATCAACGCGTTCCTGTGGATTTAACCTTCTTGTCATGCCGATTTTGAACATGTTATCTCCAAATGAACCTAAGTTGGATATCACATAAACATATCCGGCTTTACCATTTGCAAGTCTAGTGATTTCTTCCTTCTTCGCTTCAAGTTCATTCTGCTGATTTTCCAACTCTTGAATACGGGCTTCTAGGTTTGAAATTTTATCGGTATCCGTTTCAGATAACAGTAGTTCTCTGTTTCGTTCCATTTCAACTAAGAACTTTGCTTCTTCTTGTTCCAGCTTTTTCTGTTGCTCTTTCAGTGCTTTTCTTTCAGCGGCATCTTGCCTCATCTGTTCACGAATCGCTTGCTGCTCCTCTTTTTCACGTTCGCGTTTTGCATAATAGTGGTGTTCTATTTCTATCGCTTCCAAGAAGATTGGTTCGATCTCTGTTAGAAAACGTGTGATTGTAGGTAAAATTTGATTATTGCCGTCTGCACAGATCGTTAAGTATTTTCTTACTAAAGTACGAACATTATCTTGTGCTTCTTCGAGTTTTGAGTAGGTAAGTGTATATAAGATGTTTTGTAATTCCGCCTGCAGGCCTATTACCATTAACTGATAAATAGTCTTGTTTCCCTTGGTTGTATAACGGTCAACATAAGTATCCAGTACTTTACTCATCTCGCGCTTATTTCGGGTCATTTCTTTTCTGAGTTCTTTCGAGTTTTTATAATGACAATTAAGCTCAATCAAATTTTGTAACAAGCTTTCTTCGTCATAAAACTGACTGACTTTACGTACCTCTTCCTCCAACTTAGAATAATCAATGACGGATGGAAAACGATCGGTCAGTGTTTTGATTCCCAGTATTTCTGCTTTTGCTTTAATAATTTTGTTGGTGTTTGTTTTCAATTGTTTTTCCGATTTCTCATTATCGGCCAATAGTTGATTGCGCTCATCAATATATTTTTGAACATCCTTCAGTACATTTGCTGCATCATAAGCTGCAATTTCTCTAATCTTTTCAGCTTCAGTATTTGCTTCCTTAATCTGCTGGTTCATTTCATCTCGTACTTCATTTCTAAATTCTTCTTTACGTTGTCCAAATAATTCTTTGCTATTGACAATTTCGTCTTTAATAAAATCTAATTCCTCTTTACTGTTAGTAATCTTATCTTCTAACTCTTTCAATTCAGCGTTAAAGATATCTAATTGCCTATTCTTATCTTCCTCTAAAGTGACCAGCACTTCATATTCCTCAAAAGCTTTATTGTTCTTCTTAATTGCTTTCCGCAACTTCCAAACAACTATAGGGCCTACGATAAATATAGCCTCTGGGAATACGAATGCGAGTAAAGATAGAATAATTAATAATACGCTCCATGTCTTTTCAAACCATTTTAATTTGTCATATGACTTTTGAGAAGATAATGTCTGTAGGTCGTCAGGCGGTTGTTTCTTTAACTCTTTTTTACTCAATACCAAAACCCCTCTCATTTTTTCGAATAATAGTAACCAACAACATCAATTGATAGTAATCGACTCGTTTATGCAGAAATACGATACTTTTTACAGTATATGAAACTATTATACCAGTTCTTGTGAAATAAAGAGATGAATGTCACAATATAGATAAGTAAGAGACAGAAGTTGTATATTTCAAAAGCTTTTTTGTCGTTATTATCTAAAATTCGAAATAAGATCCAACAAAGATTGAGGGAAATTCTGAATTGATCTAGATTTATGTGTGAACCTAGTGCGATTTGTTAGAAGATATCAGGCGAAAAAAATACTATATATGTAAGAAACGCTCATGAATATTTCTTGCAAACGTGCTTATCATATCGTGTACCGAAGGATAGATTAATTAAAATTAGTGGTCAAGTTGAAGGTCTTACTATGATAAATAATTTGTGCAAGATAGTTGGTGATTGAGCAGGCGAGGCGATTAATACCTGAGTTTGAAGTACCAGGTCCCGACACAACTTTCACATAATTCTGATAGCCGAAAAGAGGAAATAGAAGCGAATAGTATAGCTGTTTTCAACTCATAAAATGGGGTATCAGATTCTACGAAATACTTCAAACTAAGTGCCGAAAGTGTCCATCAACAATTAAAAGTAAAGCTCACATCAAAAACTCTTATAAAACGCAGCACCTCCTCGATACAATGTATTCTACTGACAGATACTACATGATTTTCTTTCATGATCGTGCCAAGAATATACTAATTCAATAGTTCACTATCTAACGCTAATCTCTCACCACCACTAAAATCGAGAAGTGGTGGAATGTATATTTCTATATTCGGTTTCTTAGTAACAACTAGCTCATTGAAATAGTTTTCAAAATTCGTTGCGTTAAACAAAGTAGATGGTCGGAGGAACGCATTAAATTCACGGTGGTTCAACCACTGCTTGGCCTTTAGATCAATGACACGAATAAAGTCTTCCTGTGTGTAGCCTTCTTTGATTCGACCGTTGATGAATTTACAGGTAGCAGCGGACTGCGCTTTGAAATGTTTTCCGGTTTTGTCATTTAGGTACTGTATCACAGAATGTGCGACGTCGAGATTCTTCTCGACAAAGGTTTTATTCTTTAGATTCTTAAGTTCTTTGGTTATAGGCCCTCCCATAGTGGGATACGCCTTCGTACCAGTGTGGGTTTGCACAGCGTCCAAATGTGAGTTGGTAGACGTCTCATGTTGGGTTGGAGGAGTGTCCACATTTGGGTCTGCCGGTATCTCATTTGGCGTATAGGAAAATGGCAACTTTTCATAATCGATTCGGTACCATTTTGTGTTGTCGATTTTCATCTTATTGTGCTTGGAAGTGGAAATCAGATAACCTTTTTGTTCTAAGTCGTACGTTATCCGTTTAATCGTGTTTAACGACCAAAACGGAAATTCTTCCATCCAGTCGTCATACGTATTGAACACCCATTTATGACCGTCACGGATGTTTTTTGAAATGTTCAATCGGTAATGAAGCTGTTGTAAGAATATCGCAGCATTCAATCCAACTTTCATTGCCAATGAAGGTAATAATTGAATCGGATCTTCGTTAATTAATAATTTCATATGGTGGTCCCCCTAGAGTAAAGTGTTGTAGGAGTATTCATTTAGTGCTCCTCATACTTCATATAGAGAGTTTTCTAGAAAAGGATACACAGTCTTTAAAAGAAGGTAAAAAGGTGTATGTAGTATTTCTGATTGAAATTTACAAAATAAGATACCTTTAATTGAGTAACCTTCTACTATCGGTCTTTAACTGATAAAGCATTTCAGAAACAGTTTAGAGACTTGTGCTTTCTACTATCAATAACCCAAGTATTCATGAATAACATCCTCTCTTTATGTGTATCCTAACTGGAAACAAATATTACTTTAAGGAGGGTGGGGTAAAATGATAATTAAACACTTCCCGTTGAAAAACATCGGCACATTAATCATGCTGTTAATCTTTGGACTGTTACTCAGTGCATGTGGAGAATCGACTATCAAAGCAGAATCTAAAAACATACTAAGTTATCCCGAGGGCGTTCAAAATGGTTCTGTAACGGACAAGTATTATGAGGAATTACAATTCTACTACAAATTAGACACACAACACCAAAAGATAATTGTAGATCTGATTGAAGGCCTTGATAAGAATCCAAAATTATTATATAGCAATGAGAAGGTAGATGAAATGACTAAAGCAATAAGCGATTATAACAATTTTTTAATTGAATTTAATCCTATTAGTACAACAGAGGCTGAAAATGAATTTAGCGCTTTATTAACAGATATTACAAAAAGTCAATTATCAATAAACTCATCTCTCGAAAAGTATTTGAAGTCAAAAAATATACTTCATTTTATTCCATTAACTTTGTTATCCAGTGGCGATGAGGCAAAGAAAGAGGAGTTAATGGAACTATCAAAGAAGCACAAGATCTATACAGAGTAAATGAAATTAAAAAGCGAATGATTAACCAATTATAAAAGTTTAACGCATAGGTACTTTTCATTGTTGTACATGACCAACCCACCAGCATACAGTTGCTGGTGGGTTGTTTGATCTAAATTAATACATGAGAGAGATCTGGCATGCAGTAGACGAAAAAATAACCTGTAGCTACCTGTCCAAAGCACTAAAATAGTTGTCGAATTTCCAATTATCCATCACTTACGAACAATAATCTCATTAGAAAATTGAAGAGTGATATCAATAAAGTCTTGAATAGGAGGGGGAAGATACCGTTCAGGCTGATAGACTAAATACACTGTTCTCTTGGAAGCGAAGTCTTTTATGAAGACTACGTTTCTTCTTTTCGATGGATTTAAGGCGAGAAAGCTTTCTGGTACAACCGATATACCCAGTCCATTCTCCACAAGGCTACATGCAGTTTCTAAGCTTTCTGTTTCGAATTCTACTGACGGTGAAAAGCCTACACGCTCACATGCTTTGATAAATGTTTCTCTGATTTTAAAACCTTCCAGACTATGAATAAACGTTTCGTTTTTCAAATCGATAATTTCAATACTGTTCAGGTTTTTAAATCGATGATCCGGAGGTGTTAGTAATACGTAATTTTCCTGGAAGATAGGTATATATTTGAAGTTGTTGTGATCATTAGCTATAGATGTGATACCTAAATGAATGTCAAAGCTCTCTAAATTTTTTACAATATCCTTCGGTCCTAATTCCCGTACTTTCATCGAGACAGCAGGATTTTTGCTCTTGAAAATTCCGATCATATGGGAAATGAAATACCGGTATGATTCAATCATTCCTAGATTGATTTTGCCTTTACCTACATTTCGTGCGTCCTCCATCTCTTTGTAAATCTTATCGAATAACTCCAATACATTCCCCGCATGTTTATATAAAATTTCTCCTGGTTCGGTCAACTTCAAACTTTTCGTGCTTCTTTCAAATAATGTACATCCGAGCTCCTTTTCTAATGATTTGATTGTATTGCTCAAAGCTGGCTGTGAAATATGTAGCTGTATTGCAGCCCTTGTAAATTGTCCGCATTCTGCGATGGTATGAAAATGCTTTAAAGAGCGAATGTCCATTTTAACACCTCTTCTTTATAACTATAAGTTATCAATTCATAATAATCCGATATTAGACATTATATATCTAGTGATATACAATTTCAACTAGATGGAGTGTTTAGAAAGTTCTAATTCATTTGATTTCATCTTTTATGGAATTATCTTTGGCTCCTGAGCAAATAGCGATGTTTAGCGTCAAATTGAAAGGAGGAACTGCTATGTCATCGAGTAGAAGTGAGAATGGAATGCTAATCCTAGATGTCGATATGATTACGTTTACTGCTATCGGGGCAGTGTTACTAATCTTGGGAACATGGATTGTAAGGAGATATGAAATTCTTTGGAAGTATTCCATTCCAGGGCCTGTAATTGGAGGTTTTGGATTTTCACTATTAATGTGGGGAGCTTATGAATTAGGGCTTTTTGAGTTTCAATACGACAATACACTCTACGATTTATTCATGTATGTTTTCTTTGTAACTATTGGATTGTCTACCGGCGTGTCGATTTTGAAAAAAGGCGGAAAATTGCTTTTGATTTACATGTTGGTTTGTTGGTTTTTGGCTATTTTGCAAAACGGTATTAGTGTCGGCGCGGCATGGCTGACAGGCATTAATCCACTCTCTGCATTAATGGCAGGACAAGCATCTATGCAGGGCGGTCATGGCATGGCAGCCTCACTGGCTCCATTAATTGAGTCATTCGGTGAATCAAATGCACTTACGATTGGAATGGCTGCTTCAACCTATGGACTCATAGCAGGCTCGTTAATCGGAGGACCTGTCGGCAATTGGCTGATCACTAGAAAGAATTTGAAAATCCAAACTGACACGGATGATTTGAATGCGCTTGCAAGTGAGATTGAAGAGAAGAAGACGGCGATTACTTGGCAAAATGTACTCATAGAAAGCTCTTTAATCTTTGTTATATTAGCCATCGGTTTGCCAACAGCACAGTGGATTACAGAAGTGACTGGTTTCTCCATTCCAGGCCATATATTTAGTCTTTTCCTAGGTATTATTTTCCGCTCAATCAATGAGCGAACGTCATGGGTGCCTATGACAGACACGGCAATGGATATGATTTCAAATGTTTCATTGAACATGTTTTTAGTAATGGCCATGATGAAACTGAAATTATGGGAACTGTACGATCTGGCTCTTCCTTTAGCAGTAATACTTGTTTTGCAAACACTAGCGACAATGGCAGTTGCAGTATTCATCCTATATCGATTACTCGGGAAGAACTATGACGCGGCTGTAATGTCAGCAGGATTTATTGGACATGGATTAGGAGCCACGCCAAATGGATTGGTTGTCATGAATGCGATATGTACGAAATATGGTGTCTTTTCAAGGAAAGCGTTTATCATTATCCCGGTTGCGGGGACAGTTTTAACAGATATCGTCGGAGTACCTATATTTGTATTTCTTGCAAACCTTTTAGGAAATTAAACTAGTAATGGGGGAATAACGAATGGAAAAAATTAATATGCCGATCACAGGAATTTGTTCTTTTGCTAAGTATCCAATCTGCACGGACTGGGAAGAAATTGATGCAGACATCGCAGTTTTAGGGGTTCCGTATGATACGGGCGTTGGCTTTTTAAGCGGCTGTCGATTTGGACCTAGAAGAATTCGAGAAGTGTCCACGCATTACGCACGTGGCAATGCAGGGTTTTACGATCCTGAGCGGGATGAAGTATTTTTAGGCGGAGATGTAAAAATCGTGGATGCAGGAGATGCGGATGTCATCCATGGAGATATAGAGCAAGCATTTACTGCAATTGAATATGCTGTAGCAAAAATTCGAGAAAAAGGTGCTATTCCTGCAATTATGGGAGGAGACCATTCGATTTCCATCCCTGTTGCACGCGCATTAAAAGGTGAAGGCGATATCACCGTCATTCAATTAGATGCACATTTAGACTGGTCAGATGCACCAGGCGGGCAGACATTAGGAAACGGTAGCCCTATGCGTAGAATGTCTGAAATGGATCATATTAAAGATATGGTACAAATCGGTTTGCGCGGATTAGGGAGTAGTCGAAAAGAAGATTTTGACGCGGCAAAAGCTTACGGTAGCGAGCTAATCTCAGCACGCGATTCCGCTAAGTTGGGTGTAGAAGGTATACTTAATAAAATTCCAAAAGCCGATAAGTACTATGTGACGATCGATATTGACTGCTTTGATATATCATTGGCTACGGGTACAGGATCTCCTTCACCTGGAGGTTTCTCATTCGATTTCCTAAATGATATTTTAATTGGAATCGCTGAAAAAGGAAACGTCGTTTGTTTCGACCTAGTTGAAGTTGCTCCTCAATATGATCCTACTGGTGCCACGACCCGGGTAGCAGCTATGACGATGCTGAACTTTATGGGTCATATTCTTAAAAACAAAGAAAAACATACTAACTGATAGAATGTACTATAGCCATGTAGCGAATATATTTTATTCGCTGCATGGTTTTTTGAGTGGGTACGAATGAGTAAATCGGGTATCTTTAAAAAGTTTGAAACTTTTTAAAGAAATTGACGTCTGTACGGGGAAATATAGTTTAGGTGCCAAATTGGCACCGATTGTATATTACTACTACATAACGTAAAGGGGAGACAGGAAATGGAGAAACAGCAAAAAAAGAAAAAACCATTTTATAAAAAGTGGTGGGTTTGGTTGCTTGCAATTATTATTATAGCGGCAGTCAATAGCGATGATGAAGACACAGAGAGTGCTGACGTGGAAGAAAATCAACCAGCTGTTACGGCATCGGCGGAGGATAAGCCGGAAAAGGCAGAAGCAGAGACCGAAAAAGTAGAACCTGAAGTGAAAGAAAAACCAGTAGAAGACAATGTACCTAAAGAATTCAAAACAGCTTTGAATAAAGCTGAAACGTATGCAAAAACAATGAACATGTCTAAAAAGGCTATTTCTGAACAATTGACTTCAGAGTATGGTGAAAAATACTCTGCTGAAGCTGCTGAGTATGCAATGAATAATCTTGAATTTGATTGGAAAGCAAATGCACTGAAAAAAGCCGAAACGTATTCGGAAACTATGCATATGTCAAAGCAAGGAATACTTGAACAACTTGTCTCTGAAAATGGTGAGAAGTTTACAGAGGAAGAAGCACAATATGCAATGGATAATTTGCAAGCTGATTTTAATAAAAATGCGTTAGAGAAGGCAAAAACGTATCAGGATACTATGAGCATGTCACCGGAAGCGGTTAGAGACCAGCTGACTTCTACGTACGGTGAGAAATTCACACAAGCAGAAGCTGATTACGCAATCGCTAATTTAGATAAATGATGCTGGCTGATTGGGTGCCAGGTCCCAACGCAATTTAGAAACAATTCTGAATTGAACTAGAGTTGTGTGAGGACCTGGTACCATTTGCGAATCATGTTATAATTACCATAACCTTGCAAACAAATTAGAAAATCAGAAAGCGGGCGATTATTCTGTTTACGATTAAAAATTTTGAAGACAACGAGAATGTAAAAATCAGGGAGGAGCTAGGGCCTTTTAAAGTAGTAGAGTTTCAAAGAGAACTAAGTATCGATCATGCTACGGCCCAATCGGCATATTATGCTTCTGAAATGAATGTAAGAAGGAGACAGCTAGTTTGCGATGTCAGTCAGTCAAACATTACGATTCAGGCAGGGGCCATGCAATGGATGGCCGGAGATGTGAGAGCGACGACTGGACTTAAGGGAGTAGGAGACTTTATTGGAAAAGCGATTAGGGGCAAAGTAACCAAAGAATCGGCCATCAAACCTGAGTACACGGGAACCGGTACACTTGTTTTAGAACCAACGTACAAGCATATTTTGCTACTGGATGTTGACGAGTGGGATCAGTCACTCGTCATTGAAGACGGACTCTTTTTAGCTTGTGATTCAGGATTAAAACATAAGGCTGTGATGCGCTCAAATCTTTCTTCTGCTGCACTCGGTGGGGAAGGTCTTTTCAATCTTGGACTTTCCGGGCAAGGAACGATTGCACTGGAATCTTCCGTATCGAGAGAGGAACTTATAGAAATCGAGTTAGAAAATGATGAGTTGAAAATCGACGGAAATATGGCGATTGCTTGGTCAGGCGGTTTAGAATTTACTGTCGAACGCTCTGGAAAAACACTTATGGGTTCGGCGGCTTCAGGCGAAGGATTGGTAAATGTCTACCGCGGAACAGGAAAAGTATTAATGGCGCCGTTCCTTCAATAAATTCGGAATACCGGATTCTGTTAAAATAAGATGCCTGTGTGGGAAACAACCGTGAATGTGTAAACAATCATGAAAGTTTCACACGCAGGTATTTTTAATTTCCAGAAATATGTTAGGATAAAGTAAAAATGGAAGGGGAGTTTGAATTGAAAAAGATGAATAGTGCATTGGGTTCGTTTGTTATCCTTGGGCTATTGTTAGCGAGTTGTGGAACGGATGACGAAGAAACGAAGCAAGTCGATTCACCAGTGCAAAAAGTCGAGCCGGCACAAGACAATGAGTCAAAAGTCGAAGTAATGGAACGTCCACCAATGGTCAACGAATTCAATGAAGAAACCGACGACATTGAAGAAGCATTCTTCTCGGAATATTCAAGCGTAAAAAATTTCGTTGAAGACTCCGTAAATAGCATGAAAGAGGGATCTGACTATCGAGAGAAATTTGCGCATGCTGAACAATTTCTTGCTAATTCGACAATTACGTATATCGGATATTTCCACAAAGAAATTGAAGAACTTGGCATGACTGAAGACTTCGAAGAACTAAAGACGGCCGCAGCAGAAGTAGTTGAGATGTTTGAGACAAGCGGCGAACATCTTGAAGGGTATGAAACGAAGTATATTGAATTCGAAAATAAAATGAAGGACGTCTATTCAAAAATGTAACTAGACGTTCATTTTAAAATTAGGTACCTGTGTGAGAAACAAATATGAATGTGTAAACCATCATGAAAGTTTCTTGCACAGGTACCTTTTAGTTTTTTTTAAAAGACCTCCGAAAAAATTGAAACTTTTACCTGATTTCTCCGTCTGTACGACAAATCGACATACAGATCCATGATGGGGAGGTTAGAAAATTTGAAGAAGAAAATTATAACGATGTTTGGCGCATTGGTGCTGGCGTGCAGTTCTCCGGTTGCTGGTTGTGCCGCTGGAGAACAAATATTTTCTGATGTACCTGCGAGCAAGCATTTTGCACAAGCGGTGAATGAACTAGCGGAACGGCATGTCATTGGCGGCTATCCAGATGGAACATTTAAGCCCGGCAATCCAGTGACACGCGGACAGGCTGCTGCAATTATTGTGAAACTGACAGGCATAGACACTTCAAACGTGAAAGATCCGCATTTCAAGGATGTGGCAAAAACAAACGGTTCTTATCAGGCAATTGCCGCACTGGCGCAGGCAAATGTCATTGGCGGTTATGAAGATGGCCGGTTTGGTCCGAATGATCCAGTGAAACGGGGACAGCTCGCTTCTATTCTTGTAAAAGCATTCGATTTGCCGCGTTATGATTTCTACGGAATGAAAAATCCTTTTAAAGACGTCGCGGGCAACCAGTCTCACAGTGCCAGCATTTTGATACTTCACCAGTTTGGAATTGCGGGCGGCATTTCGCCGGACCGTTTTGGTGTGAATCAGCCGGTGACGAGGGGACAAGCAGCTAAGATGATGAAAGCAACAGAAGATGAAAAACCTGCGATGGTTTCATTTAAACCGGAAGAGCTTGGGATGGACGGAATATATTCAGTGATTTGGAAAGAGGATCAGGACGTGTACGAGTCGATTGTCGCTCGCGACACAGCGTATGGACCGGGTAGACTGCAACTTATAGCACTGAAAGAAGGAACTGCGACTCTGAATGTCAGCGGATATAACGGGGACTCGCCGATGAATGAAGATGAGGAGATCTACCGGAAATATTATGTACATGTAAAAAAAACAGCTGACGGACTGAAACTATCGATTGAACAAACAGATGATTACTTGCCGACAGAGGCACCGCTGGAATTGTCTAAAGCTGAGAAAATCAAGAAAGTCAGACTGTATTCAGCAACGGGTAAATTGCTAGAGGGTGACGCAGCTCTCCATATATGCAAAGAGAATCAAAAGACTTGTATAACGATTCGCCAGCCGGGCAACTATTATGCCGTTGCTCAATTGGGGAGCGGTGAAGAAATCCGCTATGCGATTCATGTGAAAGAGCCGGAGCATGCTTATTTTCATTACGACATGGACGTGCTGAGAGAGCGGCCGTCTTATACATTCAACGTGGAAGAGCTGTTTGAAAAGAATGGGTATTATGATAAGAAAGCGGCACGATATATTGGGAAGCACACTGTTATTACGGAAAACTCGGAAAACATTGCAAAAATTACAAGAGATCCCGGAACGAATGTATTTCATGTTACAGCTAAGAAAGTCGGCACAGTTGAAGTGAAGTTTGAAAATCCCGTTTATTTTACGGGTCAAGTGGGCGACGGGGTGTCAGGTATGATCACTGGCATGGAAATAAAGGTCCGTGATCTGAATAGTTTGATTCATGTTTCCGCTTCACAAATTTATGAACTTAATTATTGATGATATAGAAGAATGGGCAGTGAAGGAGAATATAAGGGATATCGCATGAGGGGGAACTCTTGTGTGATATCCCTTGTTTTAATTGAAAAGAGAAGAAGGAAGCGGTGTGTGGTTGAGAAACACGCGTTACACCTGTACGTGAAACAAACGTGAAGGTTTTATACACAAGTTCCTTTATCAAAACGACAATAAAATCTTTGAAACTATTTCCGGATTCCTGCGTCTGTACGGTGTTACATAGAGGGGAAGGAAGATGTGAAATGAAAAAGATGATGATGGCGTTACTGAGTGCAATCGTGTTGGCTTGTGGTCTGCCTTTATCGGCGGGAGCGGCAAGCAGTCAGCCGTTCAAGGATGTCTCGTCGAAGCAGCCATACGCGAAAGCGGTGAACGACTTGGCGGCACGCGATATTATTGGCGGTTATCCGGATGGTACGTTCAAGCCGGGGAATCCGATTACGAGAGGACAGGCCGCTTCCATTATTGCGAAGATGCTAAAATTGGATACGGCGAACGTCAAAAATCCTGAGTTTACAGATGTCTCAACGAAAAATGGCCATTACCCTGCGATTGCAGCGCTGGCTGAAGCGAATGTGATCAGTGGCTATCAAGACGGCCGTTACGGTCCGAATGATCCGGTAAAACGGGGGCAGTTTGCTTCGATCATTGTGAAAGCGTTCGATTTGCCGCGATATTATTTCTACGATACGAAAAATCCGTTTAAGGATGTCGTGGAATATCAATCGCATGGTACGAATGTTCTCATCCTGTACCGTCTTGGAATTACTTCAGGTACGTCTCCTGATAGATTCAGCATCAATGCGCAGATTACGCGCAGTCAAGCAGCTGTATTATTGACGAAAACCGAGAAATCGAAGCCGGCGATGGTTACGGTGCGGGCGGATGAACTAGGGTTCGATAGGATAAGTGTTCGTTCAGAATCGGGCGGCATCTATCAAGATCTTGGTAATAAAAATGAGTTGTTTCAAGCAATCTACACGTATGGAAAAGATCCATCAACAGACGGGCGGGTTCAATTGATTCCGCTGAATGAAGGAAAGGGCACTCTCGCTTTACACGGATGGAAAGGCTCGCAGCAAGAAATTATAAAGTATTACGTACAAGTGAAAAAAGTGAATGGAGAATTGCGGCTGACGCTTGAGAAAACGAATGATTATTTGCCGACTGCCGCGATCTTCGACATGCCTACAGCAGAAAAGATTACTAGTGTCAGCATTTATACAGTGGACGGTGCATTGGTGTCCGGTGATGCTACATTCGGGACGTACCAATACCCTACTCGCAAGTATATTGTGATCGACAAGCCAGGTGACTACATTGCGACTGTGCGTTTTGCGAATGGAAAAGATGTACGGTTCGCAATTGAGGCAAAGATACCGAAAGATGGGGCATTTTATTATGACACTGAGGTGTTGCAAGAACAGCCTTCGCTTACGTATGATGTAGCGTCGTCGTACGATGGATATTATACCTATGACAAAAAAGCCGCGAATAATATAGGGAAGCACACGATACTCACTGAAAACGCCGAAGCTATAGCAACAGTAGAGCGGGAGCCGGGTACGGGCATATTCCATATTACAGCGAAAAGCGTAGGCACAATTGATATGGAATTTGAAAATGACGTCTATTGGATGATTGGCCAGCCGGGTGACGCGACGTCAGGCATGGATAGAGGGAGAACGATCCATGTAAAAGAAATGTATGGCATAGTGAATGTGTCTGTACGCTCTATTTTTGACATAAATCCCGATATGTAACGGGCACGATCGGTGCAATGGATATTACTGATTTTACGTGAAGGTACCTGTGTTCGAAACAACCGTAAATGTGTAAACCATCATGAAAGTTTCGTGCACAGATATTTTTATTAAGATATTACCCAGAAGCCCAACTTCTGAGTAATATCTTTTTTACATACATTCGTACCAAAATCCCCCAAAAGACAAAATCCGCAACCTTCAAACACCCCCAACGTCTATACTATGCTGTATACTACCAATAAAAATCCTCAGCAATAAAGCAGGTGAATCCTATATGAAAAGATCCGAATATAAAGAACAACAGCGTAAAAAAACGCCAATAAAGAAAATTAGCCTGAAGAAAAAGATCATTCGTTTCGTATCCATCAGTGTACTGCTTGCCGTTCTTTGCACACTACTTGTACTGAATGTCTTCATCACATTCAGCGATGTTAGTAAAATTGAAGGACCCGCACCCAGATCGACGGTTATTTACGATCCGAACGGAGAAATCATCAGTAAGGTTTCGAATTCGAATATTGAAGGTGTATCGATCGACCAGATTCCGAATACGCTGATCGAAGCTGTCATTTCCGTGGAAGATCAACGATTCTACAAACATCACGGCATTAATTATTTCACGATGGGACGCGCCTTACTCGAGAACGCGTTCAAAGGCAAAATCGTGGCAGGGGGCAGTACGATTACGCAGCAACTTGCTAAAAATGCGTTTTTGACGCAGGAGCGTACGTACTCGCGTAAATTTAAAGAACTGATCCTCGCAAAGAAGATTGAACGAGTGTATTCGAAAGAGGAGATCATGGAACGTTATCTTAACCAAATCTATTTCGGCGACGGGGCGTGGGGTGTTCAACGTGCGGCGCAGACCTATTTCGGTAAGGATGTCAGCGAATTGACGTTAAGCGAATCTGCGACAATCGCAGGCATCATTAAAGCACCGTCGCATTTAGCGCCAACAAAAAATATGGAAAAGTCGGTGAAACGGCGCAATGTGGTGTTGTCGTTGATGCTACGTGAACAGTATAGTAGTCAGCAAGAATACGATGAAGCGATAGGACAGAAAATAGAACTGGCTGATTCGACAGTGCCAGATTATAAAGCGAAATATCCCTATTATATCGACCGTGTAGTGGACGAGGCGGTCAATATGTACGATTTAACGAGAAATGAAGTGCTATCCGGCGGTTTGCATATTACGACAGAAATCAATCCTATGGTCCAGAATGCGCTGGAAGAAGTGTATGGGGATGATAGATATTTTCCGAAGAGCACTCCGGATCAACTTTTGCAGAGTGCCTCTGTTTTCTTGAACCCTAAAACAGGCGGGATCCTGGCGTTAGTCGGTGGTAGAGGAGAATATACGCATGGAAGCTTTAATAATGCGACTGACCTCATCCGGCAGCCTGGATCTGCGTTAAAGCCGCTTGCCGTCTATACTCCGGCACTTGAGCAAGGGTACCATATGTCGGATTTGCTTGTGGATGAACCTATCGATATGGATGGGTATTCTCCGAAAAACTTTGATCAGAAATATAGAGGGAACGTGACCATGTACGATGCACTCGCACAATCGTATAATATCCCTCCCGTTTGGCTGTTAGATCAGATCGGCATCAAAAATGGAGTTCGTGCTGTTGAACGGTTTGGAATTCCATTAGAAAAAAATGACCGTGCACTTGGATTAGCCTTGGGAGGACTGGTCAAAGGCACTTCTCCTTTGCGGATGGCACAAGCGTTTTCTGCGTTTGCGAATGATGGTGTGATGGAGGAAGCTCATGCGATCACAGAAATTAAAGATTCGGAAGGAAAAGTGCTCGGGAAGTGGCGGGGAGAGTCTGTGCAGGTGACAGATGCGGAAGTTGCCCAGCAAATGACCTATATGCTGCAAGGGGCTGTTGCGGAAGGTACTGCGAAAAAAGCACAAATTTCCGGTATGGACGTGGCGGGGAAGACGGGCACCACACAGCTCCCGTTTGAAGGAGTGGACGGTTCAAAAGATCATTGGTTCGTTGGCTATACACCGGATATTGTCGGTGCGGTCTGGCTCGGATATGATCAAACAGACGCCGACCATTATTTAACCTCCACGAGTAGCGTTACCGCACCGCCCATTTTTGCGCAGGTTGTTTCAAAATCATCCAGCGAATTGACTGCGAAGAAATTTGATTTGTCGTTAATTGATGAAGAAATAAAAGAGCTGAAGAAGCAGAAGAAAATGACAAAGGAAG
Source organism: Sporosarcina sp. P7 (assembly GCF_002743425.1). Taxonomy (NCBI): domain Bacteria; kingdom Bacillati; phylum Bacillota; class Bacilli; order Caryophanales; family Caryophanaceae; genus Sporosarcina; species Sporosarcina sp. P7. The sequence continues at coordinate 116,275 of NZ_PDZF01000011.1, forward strand.
AAAGAGAAAAGAATGAGAAGAAAAAAGAGTTTTGGGAGGAGATTGAAAAGTGGGGACGGAGCTGGTTTAAAGGTAAAGAGGACTAAAGGCAACGCGAGCGCGTCATCAGGTACCAGGTCCCCACACAATTTAGAAACAATTCTGAATTGAACTAGAGTTGTGTGTGGACCTGGTACCTTTTGTGATAGCTTCAGACCCGAAAGTTTAAGCTTTGTTCAAGGTTTCACCGTGAACAGAAAAATGGTATACTATTTGAAGTTGCCAAACCAACTGGTTACACTTATTATCCATACATATCGCGATTGAAATGTAATCTCGGTCTAATGATTTTATTGAATGCAAAAACCACAACAAATAAATGGCTTGAAAAGAAGATTGGAAATCCGATCTTCTTTTTAGCGTGAAAAATGATAATCGCTTGGAAATGAATCATGAAGGGACTAATTATTATAAAAAAGACATTTGCTTACGAAAATAAATTACCATCTTTACCCATACCGCCAGTAACGAGTACAAAGGAGAAACTTCTTGAATGGGTTGAACCTCTTGTAAACGATGAACAATTTAAAGAAACTACGGAGGTTGTTAACCATTTTTTCAAGGTGGATGGAGATGCAGAAAAACTTCAAAAAAAATTATGCGAATGGGATGCCAAAATGGAAGGTAGTTGGCTAAAGCCTTTATGGGATGATATGTATTTAAATTTCCGCGACCCTTTGCCAACGGGCATGCATTTCAATATTTTATTAGATAATAAAAAGCATGAAAATCGATATACGCGTGCGGAACTTACCGGAAGGGTTAGCCGTTTAGTCACGGAATTATATCATTTAATAATTGATGGCGAGGTGGCGCCCGTCATACAAAATGGTGTGCCCCAAGATATGAGTCAATATAAGAAATTTTTTAAGTCCATTCGTATTCCGAGAGTAGAAAGAGATGAATTTAGACTAGCGGCATTCGAGAAAAGAAATAACTATGTCATGATTTTATATAAAAGAAATGTTTATAAAGTGAACGTAACCAATAGTGAAGGTGAAATTTATCAAAGCAGTGAAATCGCAAATGCTATTGAAAGAGCCTTTCAAGAAGAGCAAAGTGAAGGTAGCAACGTAGGAATTTTTACAACTGCGAAAAGAGACGAAGCTGCGAAGATATATGATCAACTCACCGTATCTAAAGTGAATGCGGATACTCTACAAACGATAGCGGATTCGCTAATTGTCATTTCTATGGATGAAGAAAGTAGTAATTCCGAAGAAGCGATTGAGAACTTAATGTTAAATGGAACGAACAAATACTTTGATAAAACCATCCAAGTCATCCTCACTAAAAAAGGTGAATTGGGTTATAGCATCGAGCATTCTTCGGTTGATGGTACGACGATATTTGCCGTCATAAGCTATGTAAATGAAGGCCTGGAAAGTGAAGAGCCTGAAACCATCTATACGACTGAACCCACTCGAATGGAAAAACAGCAATGGGAATTATCTGCGGAGATTGAGAAGTCGTTAATGAGATTCGAAAAAGATCATGCGAATGTTAAAAAAGAGTTTTTTATTAAAACGAGAACCTTCAACGGCTTTGGTTCAGATGAAATCAAAAAAATGAATATTAGTCCGGACGCTTTTTTTCATATGGCCTTACAAATTGCACAGTACAGAACGTTTGGCGTATGTAGAAGTGTGTATGAACCTGTTTCAGTCCGTGCATTTTATGAGGGAAGAACAGAATGTGCGAGAGCGACCAGTATGGAGAAGCTGAACTTGGTGAAAGCGCTAGAAAACGGTGCTGAGAGTAATGAAGTGTTGTATGCCTTAATGCAAAAGGCGAGCGCGGCTCATACAAATCGAATCATAACGTGCCGTAAAGGATTCGGTGTTGAAAGACATATGTACGGTCTGGAGCAAATGTATAAGTTACACGGGGTAGACATCGGTATGACGGATACACCAGCACTCTTTAGCGATCCTGGCTATTTGAGAATGCGTCATGATTTTATTTCGACAAGTGGTATGGCTTATGACAATGTAAAGTATCGGATATTCGGCCCAGTCGTTGAAGGCGGTTTTGGACTCGCTTATATTTTATTAGATCAAACAATTACTATTAATATCTCCTCCAGTGCTGATGAAGCAGATCATGCGCAGAAGTTAACCAATCATTTGATAGATGCATTTTTAGAATTAAGACAGATTGCGAATCGTAGTCTTTAAATAATTCAAGGCTAATTGTTAACAGATGGTAGAGCGCAATCTAGAAGTATTTAACGTAAGCGCAAACCTAGTAAGAGGTATGGAGTCAGTTGGTGGAAAACTGAAAATCACGCTCCTGTTAGTCCCGAACGATAATGGATTACTTAAACGCCCAAATCGGTAAGTAATGAATAAGCTATACAACAAGCCCTCTACGCATTCGTAGGGGGCTATTTATAATCGTGCCGATTGTTTATTGCTGCCGCAAAATTCGTGTACATATCACCGAACAGATTGGGCGTGTGGCCATGCGTAACATCATCAAATAGCTCCTGCCCATAATTCAGATTATGCATTGTATTCTGTCAATACATATGGTAAGTTAGTAAATGATAAAAAATGAAGTATAAACTTCATTTGCGATATTAAAGATGTCTTGGCTTCAAAAGGAGAGAAAGTGATTGAAACTTAAAGAGCTTATCCAAGAACGCTACAATACTCTATCGAAAAGCCAAAAGAAAGTAGGGCAGTATGTTATCGATTACCCAAAAATCGTTGCGATGTCTTCAGCGCAAGAAATCGGGGCAAAGATTGATGTCAGTGAAACGACGGTTATCCGCTTCAGTCATAGTTTGGGATTTTCCGGTTATGCAGAATTACAAAAGGAAATTCGAGAGAAATTGTTGTTTCAACAAAGCAGCTTGACGACCTATCAGCAATCCAAGCTTGTGCTCGAACAAAAACCGCATTTCTTTGAGCAAGTCATGGAGAAGGATCGTGTAACCATTACGGAGACGATGAAACAGATTCAGGAGGCTGACTATGAAGAGGCGATTGAACGCCTTTCGAACGCCGAAACTGTCTATGTGCTTGGCCTTCGGTCGTCCTATACCGCGGCTAATTGGCTTTCCTATACAATCGGTTTAGTGAGAAGTAACGTGCAGTTGTTGCGGCCCGAAACGGAAGATGTCATTCAAACGTTGAGTCAAATGAATTGCAACTCCGTAGTAATTGTCATCTCGTTTCATCGTTATTTAAAAGAAACGATTCAAATTGCACGATTGGCGCATGAACAGGATGCATTCATTATTGGGATTACAGATTCGACACTAGCTCCGATCCATACATATAGTCATTTATTATTTCCAATTTATTCACCAAATAAGTCGACACTCGACGCAACTGCTTCTTTGTTTTCATTCATGAATGCGGTTGTGGCTGGTTTATCGGTGAAGGAAAAAGACAGTTTTGAGAAAAGGCAAAATTCCTATCAATCAATAGCGAGTGATTTTTTATTCGTGGAAGGGGTGGATTGAAGATGGAAGCAGCGTTGAAAGAAGTGCAACCATTGATTGAAGAGGTGTTTACTCATTTGCATGAACATCCCGAAATCAGTTGGCAGGAAGTAGAGACGACGAAGTATTTACAGCAGTTACTAGAGAATGAAGGGTTCCAAGTGACGACATTTGAGGATTCGACGGGGCTAGTTGTGACGGTCGGTACTGGCAAGCATTGCGTTGCGCTTCGTTCGGACATTGATGCATTATGGCAAGAAGTCGACGGGGTGTATCAAGCCAATCATTCATGTGGACATGACGCACATATGACGATGGCGGTTGGGACGTTACTCGTTCTGAAGAGACTTGGGATTCCAAAAGTGGGTCGCTTAAAAGTGATTTTCCAACCTGCCGAGGAAAAAGGAACCGGTGCATTATCATTTGTGGAAAAAGGCGTTGTGGACGATGTAGATTATTTGTATGGTGTGCATCTTCGTCCTATTCAAGAACTCGGGGATGGCTATTCGACGCCCGCTATTTTGCACGGTTCTGCAAAAATGGTAACGGGATCGATTACAGGAACGGATACACATGGTGCGAGGCCACATCTTGGTCAAAATGCGATTGAAGTAATGGCGCAACTCGTTCAGGCAATCCATGCTATTCACGTCAATCCAATGGTTCCGCATTCCGCAAAAATGACGATGTTTCAAGCGGGTGGGGAATCGGCAAACATTATTCCCGGTAACGCGGTGTTCAGCTTAGACATTCGAGCCCAAACAAATGAGGTCATGGAGAAGCTAATGAGTCAAGTGGAACAAAAGATTTCTACTGTTGCTGAGATGTTTGAAGTGCAGATCGATTTTGAAATCAAATCAGAAATAGCCGCTGCACAGGTGGATGAAACCGCAGTAGAAATAATGGCACAAGCAATTAAGGAAACAGTGGGAGAGCAGTCTCTCGTGCCTTCTATAGTCACGCCGGGTGGAGAAGATTTTCATTATTACACACTGAAACGACCGGCCATCAAAGCGACGATGCTTGGACTTGGGTGTGATCTATCGCCGGGACTTCATCATCCGAATATGACGTTCAATCATGACAGTATACTGACGGGAATCGAAATACTCGCCCGAGCAGTGAACCGCACATTTGAGCAGCTAGAACAAAGGACGTGAGTTTATGAAGACTAATTTATCGATTCGCAAATTAGAATCGAACGAAGACATGCGAATGGTTCAAGGACTTGAAAAACAAATTTGGGGAGAGAATACTGTTCCAACACATCAAACCTATACGGCGTCAAAAAATGGTGGGTTAGTGATTGGTGCTTTCGATCAACAGGAGATTGTTGGATTTTCATATAGTTTTCCGGGGTTTGCAAATGGGAAAACGTATTTATGTTCGCATATGCTTGGCGTCCATCCGAATTATCAATTATTAGGGATTGGCAAGATGCTAAAGGATGAGCAGCGTAAACTGGCCAAAGAAATCGGCTATGACTTAATGACGTGGACATTTGATCCGTTGGAAAGCCGTAATGCCTATTTAAACCTGACGAAGCTGTACGGTATCAGCACTACATATCTGGAAAATTGCTATGGCGAAATGGAAGATGGTTTGAATAAAGGATTACCATCAGACCGGCTTCAGGTCGAGTGGTGGATTTCTAGTGAACGGGTGGAAGACGGGTGGACACCCCAACTAGCCAACTACGACCGACCGTTTGATGTCGGACAATCTGAAAAAGGCAATCCGATGATGGAAGTAAATCTAGAGGAAATCTCTTCAAGTAGCGAGGGCATGGAAGTACCGATACCGAAAAACATTCAATTCATTAAAAAGGATGAGCCTGAACTTGCATTGGATTGGCGAATGAAAATCCGAGCTGTCTTTCAATCACTATTTGGCGCAGGTTATGCGCTAGTAGGGTTGAAGAAATCCGACACGGACGTTCATTACTATCAATTCATAAAAAGAACAATGATTCCACTACATATAAAACATGAGGAGAATTCGAATGATTATAAAAGAGATTAATATCCGAAAAATGAAAATGATGATGAAAAACCCTTTCACTACAAGCTTTGGTACGTTTCAAGAGAAAGATTTTTTATTGCTTGAAGCGATAGATGAGTATGGAAACACGGGATGGGGGGAGTCAGTCGCATTCCATTCACCTTGGTACAGTGAAGAAACAATCGAAACTAATCTACATATGTTGGAGGACTTTTTAATCCCTTTAGTGATTGGGAGGGAAATCAATCACCCAGATGAAGTGAGTTCACTTTTCAAAGCAATTCGTAAAAATAATATGGCGAAATCCACTGTAGAGGGAGCGGTTTGGGATCTTTATGCAAAGCGTAACAAAATGACATTAGCACAGGCGTTAGGTGGAGAAATGGAGAAAATAGAGGTCGGAATTAGTATTGGGATTCATGAAGATACAGCTAAATTAGTAGAGACAGTCCGCGGTTTTGTTGAGGAAGGCTATAAACGTATCAAAGTAAAGATCAAACCAGGATATGACGTTGACGTGATACGTGAACTTCGCACAAACTTCCCTGACGTACCGCTAATGGCGGATGCCAACTCGGCCTATACACTTGAAGATGTGGAACTGCTTAAACAGTTGGATGAATTTAATTTAACGATGATCGAGCAACCGCTTGCTTCGGACGATATCATCGACCATGCCACTTTGCAAAAAGAAATCCAAACACCGATTTGTTTAGATGAGAGTATCCACTCTCTTGAAGATACACGAAAAGCGTTAGAGCTTGGGAGCTGTAAAATCATCAATATTAAAATTGGTCGTGTCGGGGGATTGACTGAAGCGAAGAAAATTCATGATTACTGCATGGAACATGGTATTCCCGTTTGGTGTGGAGGCATGCTGGAGTCAGGAATTGGACGCGCACATAACGTAGCGCTTACGACACTGCCTAATTTCATTCTGCCAGGTGACACAGCAGGATCATCCCGCTATTGGGAGGAAGATATCATCACACCAGAAGTCGTTGTGGAAAATGGGTTTATTACAGTGCCTAGTTCATATGGCATTGGATATGAACCGGATATTGAAGCAATGAATAAATTCACGGTGAAAGAAATGAATTATAAAGCAAAATGAGTCAAGTGGGCGACCATGTTCACCCACTAGGCTTTCTATAATCTGAAAAATTAATTTACATAGAACCCAAAAACTTATACTAGAAGGCGAGGAAGAGGGATGAAAAAGAGTTTTCAAATCGGTGCAGCTTTCATCGGTGTGATCGTCGGCGCAGGATTTGCATCTGGACAAGAAATTCTGCAGTTTTTCACTAGTTTTGGCACAATAGGCATAGTTGGAACACTTGTCGCAGCAGTATTATTTGCATTCATCGGCATGAATTTAACCCAATTAGGTAGCCGTTTGCAAACCACGTCCCATCAGAATGTCATTTACCATATTTGTGGACGTTATTTAGGTATTGTTGTGGATTTCGTTATCACATTTTTCCTATTCGGTGTCACCGTCGTCATGTTTTCAGGTGCCGGTGCAATATTCGAACAGCAATTACATATTCCCGGATATATCGGAAGTATTATAATGGCTATTTTAACCATCGCGACAGTGACGTTAAGTGTTCAAAGAGTCATCACGCTCATTGGGGCATTCACACCATTTTTACTATTGCTCGTTATGGTGATCACGGTGTATTCAGTTATCAACTATGATTTCTCGGCCGCTGAAATTCAAGCGGCAGTTACCGGTACAAACCAAGGGGCCCCTCATTGGCTAGTAGGTGGACTCTTGTATGTTTCCTATAATATCGCGGCTGGTGTTGCGATGCTCACAGTCATGGGAGGAACAGTCAAGGACGAAAAAGTTGCCGCGTGGGGTGGAATCATCGGAGGTCTGGGTCTGGGTCTTCTCCTTCTTCTCATCAATATATCGATGTTGACACAGTTGAAAGAAATCGCCGCGGTACCGATGCCGATGCTGTTCTTGGCGAATAATATAAGCCCGGTAGTTGGTGCACTCATGTCCATTATTTTATTGGGAATGATTTATAATACTGCAGTAGGCATGTTGTACGCATTCACCGTACGCTTTGTCAAACCTGACACAGCACGCTTTAAAGGGAGCATTATCCTATTTGGTTTAGTAGCATATGCCGCAAGCTTCATCGGTTTCGTAACACTCGTGGGCACTGTTTATCCGGTAATGGGTTATCTTGGATTCGTATTGATCGGTGCGATCATTTTCGCGTGGTTTAAGAAGAAAAGAGTATTATATCCGGTTGAAAGTTAAAGAAAGGAACAGGTACCCGCAAAATTTACAAACAATTCTGAATTGGGGTGGAGTTGTGTGAGGACCTGGTACCTTTCGTCTCACGCATAGGTATCTCATTTAGGACGGCAGGTCAACTTTAGTAATTCGTTGACGTGCCGTCCTGTTTTGATTCCTTCGTATACTCTTTCTTAGCTTCATCAAAAATTTTAATTTGAGCAGAAAATGTTAGTGCAGATATCGTGATGACTACTGATAATAAGCTGACTCCGTTAAATAAGGTGATGGAATCTTGGTTTTCTATCCAAGCATATAAACTTTTTAAGGCCTGAGATTCTTCAAATTCTACTTTGGACTTCCACTTCTTCATACCAAATAAAGTGAAATAGGCTATGAGTATGACAGATAATAAGCTGTTCACAATGGTGATATTCAAATATTGTTTTTGTTTATCCAAGTCCATAGTCTTTGAGAGCTCTTTCAAGCTCAATTCCTCGACTTCATCTTCACTGTGTTCTTTTTCTGAAGGAAACACTCGCTTAAGTACAAGGAAGTATAGGAAGTTAAAGAAATAAATTAGTATAATGTATACCGCGGACAGATAAGCAAGGAAGCCTATTACAGAGACATATCCTGCTGTGTTTAAATTCGGAGTCAATAAAGAATAAAAAGCGGCAATCGAGATAATTAGAAAAAGTGAGAGTGAAATTCCGTAATACTTTGGATAAGCTCTTTCCTTTTTATGTTTGCGATACCAAATGACTAAAAATAAGGCTATTGCAAATACCATATAAAAAATAAACAAAATCGGTAATTTGCTATGAAAGATCAAGATTATTGGAATGGCACAAAACATCAAGATATATAGTGTAATCTCCATACCACTCAATTTACTAAAGTCTGCTAACTTCAAAGCTTTTCTCACTATCATCCCTCACTTGTACGAATAAGTAATACAATCGTTACTCTAAGTATATCAGCAAAAGCAACGCTATATATGATTCTATTTGATATACATTCATAGTGAAGTGTCAGAAACCAACGGGAATGTAAAAATCATCATGAAAGTTTGACACACAGATACCTTTAATAAAACTTTCCCTCTTATGTTGAAACTATTTTAGTAATTCTACGTCTGTACGCTGATTATAAAACTAGTATGTTGAGAAAGGGTGATAGAGGTGAAGAAATTATTTGCAGTAGTTACTGTATTCTTATTGGCGTGCAGTTTACCGTTGTCAGCGGCTGCAGCCAATAAGCAAGTGTTTTATGATGTGCCGCCTTCCAAGCATTTTGCGGAGGCAGTGAATGAGTTGGCTGCACGTAACATCATAGGAGGTTATCCTGACGGTACGTTCAAGCCCGGGAATTCGATTACGCGAGGACAAGCTGCAGCGATTATCGCGAGGATGATCGGTCTGGATACATCGAATGTAAAAGGCAAAAAGTTTAAAGATGTATCAGTATCTTATGGTTTTTATAATGCGGTTGCAAAAATGGCGGAAGAAGGAATTATTGGTGGGTACCCAGACGGTAGTTTTAAACCGGATGAGCCGATTAAGCGTAAAAATATGGCTGCGATTCTTGTGAAAGCATTCGATTTACCTCGTGATGTGAATGTGAAAAACCCATTCATAGGAGAAGTGGGCATTACAAACGACGTACTCGTTATTTACAAACTCGGCATTACTTCAGGTACCTCACCTACAACTTTCAGTCCGAACGCATCGATTACGAGAGGGCAAGCTTCAAAAATGCTTGTGGCGACAGAGCAAGTCATGCTGAAGAATGCCGTAAAGCTGGAAGCGGGTAATTTAGGATGGGATACGATCACAGCGGTTATCGATGATCAAGTGAATCCGAGCGTATTTCGTGCAGTAAAAGTGAAAGGGAAAAACGACACGCTAAGTCAAGTTCAATTATTGCCGGTCAAAGAAGGAACAGGAGGAGTAGTCATTTGGGGAAGTGACGCAGAACTTAATACGAAGTATCAAAAATATTATGTTCATGTGAAAAAAGAGGTCAGCGAACTACGTTTGACGTTAGAAAAGACGGATGACTCACTGCCGACACTGGTATCGCTCAATACGAAATATAAACCCGTACAAAATATAGCTCTGGCCAAGACGGACGGAGAGAATATCTCTGCCAACGTAACGATTGAAAAAAATGAATATAATTTTACGTATATTAGGATTGAAAAGCCGGGCGATTATATCGCGACGGTTCGCTTTTCGAATGGAGACGAAGTGCGCTACAGAGTGACAGCTTTTGAAATGGATGACAGCTTTTTATATGGTACAAATTCGGTAGAAATAGGACCGCCTGTTGACCCGCTTGATCCGGCAAACCCGGAGAAGCCGTTGCCAGGGCAGCTGACGACTTATCTGCCCGAGGATCTGCAGGATGCCGATTACAGAATTGCTCATGTAATGCTCACCATGATGGGGCAGAAAGTGACGCACTATCCAGCCGATTATCTGATCACCGATCCCATCAAAGACGGACCGTACGGCGAAATGCGTGAAATCGAATTTTACGAAAGACAGTTCGGTAAATACAACGAAATGGCGAAGCAGAACATCCTCTACTTAAAATGGTTTACCAAAGAGGATTCGGTCGTTGGCGAGATGCTGAACCGCTGGCTTGAAGGCGATTTCTCACAAGTGACTAAGGACTATCGAACGTTACGCGCGATGACAGACGATGATTACGGCAACTGCGCCGATGTATGTCGGGACGACTTCATCAAAGCACGTACTAAACGGGCGGAAGAATATTTCCTTAAAACAGTTTCCGGAGCAGAAGCTGTAAAACGTTTCCATGCGGAATGGGGAACAGAATAAATACTGTCAGTCTGCTTGGAGTTTTAGAGTACCAGGTCCCAACACAATTCAGATACAATTCTGAATTGAACTAGAGTTGTGTGTGGACCTGGTACCTATTATCACCCGTGCGATGACAGCAAGGACGATGAATATTATGCAGGATACCGGTTATACGTACTATTCACGGACGGCACCAGCACATACCGCTACGATCATGAGGGCAAAGAAGAGAACGGTTTGGACTACCGGCGCATTACCAATGAGACGGAATATGAAGACATTCCCCGACTGGGCTTTGTGCAGGGTTCCTCGTACTATGGGGAAGGATACGATGACTGGAACCATTACGATCAATATATCCCGCATCCTTTCGTGGTGACACAGATTCAACATCATGATGATATAGGGCCGGTTGGTTACGGGAACGGGTGGATTACCTCTACGTACGGAAAGAAAACAGTTCGGGGTACAGAGTATCGTGATGTGCTAGTTGTTGAAAGCTACTTCCCGTGGAATAAAGAAACGGTGATTGAATACTACGCAAAAGATATTGGCTTGATCCAGCGAGTGGACAGTTCGGGGAATGAGATGTACGGACTGGTGAAGCGTGTGAAAGATTAAGCGTAGGGACTTGGTCTTCAATCAATTTCGGAATTATTCTGAATTGCTCGGAGACTTGGTCCTTTACTAAAAGAACTATGTATATATATCAGATTCCTGTCCATACTAAATAGCGCAAATGAACTCTCTTTCCAAAGTAGCTCAGCGGTAGAGCAATCGGCTGTTAACCGATCGGTCGCAGGTTCGATTCCTGCCTTTGGAGTACATAAAAAACTCTCCCGACCGGCTATGTGCGGTTAGGAGAGTTTTTTGTTTTGCGCAGGCACTTCATTCATCATCCCATGCTGTTCCGTTCACACGTTTTTCACTCATCAGTTCACTGACGGTACCCAGACGAAAACCTTTCTTCGTGATTTGTTTAATCATATCTTCCATTCCTTCAGCTACAGGTTTAGTCGGGTGCATTAAAACCATCGAGCCGTTCTCCACTTGAGATACTACCCTGTTCACCATTTCATTAGTCGCCGGCTTTTTCCAGTCGACTGTATCTACCGTCCATAAAACCGTATGCATTCCTAGCCGGCTTGCGGTTTCCACCGTTTGCTGATTAAAACTGCCGCTTGGCGGACCGAACCATTTGGGCGATGTAATCCCAAGTGTTTTTATGATGACATCATTTGTCTTTTTTAACTCTTCCATTGTTTCAGCTTCTGATTTCTGCTGTAAATCGGGATGGCTGTATGCGTGGTTTCCAATTTCATGCCCCTCCTTATAAATCAATTTAGCTAAATCGGGATTTTTACTTACCCAGCTGCCGTCGAAAAAGAAGGAGGCTTGGATTTTATGCTTCTTCAGTACATCCAAAATTTCAAGAATATATTCATTACCCCAGGCAACATTAATTAAAAAAGACACCATCGGTTTATCCGGATTTCCTTTGAAAATGGGGTGGGGGCCTAGATCTTTCAAATGAACAGAGGGGGAAGTTTCTTTGTAAACGACTTTTGATTCATCCAATTTGCCAGTCGCTTTCATTTTTCTGTAACTGGCTTCCAGATCCACTTCCAGTCCATTGTAGCCGGGGATGGCTTTCCAAACTCTGTCGACCTTTGCATCAACCGCGGGGATATGATGCGCCTCGCTGAATGATTCTAATTCTGTCGTCAGTCTGTCTTTGCTAGTTTTAGATGCGGAGGCAGTGCTTACTAGATTCGTATCTGCTCCCCAGTGATTGGTAAAAATAATCAGGTAAAGTATTCCTATACAAGCAATGAAAGAAATAAGCCAGAAACGTTTCAGTTTATATCACCTCTTTTCTAGTCAGTAGTGTTTCCTGTACTTGAATATGTATGCATCGGTACCAGGTCCCTAAACAATTCAGAAACAATTCTGAATTGAACTAGAGTTGTATGGGGACCTGGTACTTATTACTATCCGTATACTTCCTCTATAAATTGCAATACTAAGCTTGTTATCATTTATTTTACATGTGGGAGGCGAAGGATATGGCAAAGGATTCTGGCCCGAGTTGGAAAAAGGATCATCCGGGCACGTTTTTTGGTAATTCGGTAGAGAAAGCAGACCGTGCAGTGAAACAAGCGATGTCTCATCCAGAAGAGATGGCAATCGAGCATGCGTTTAATGCAATCGAGCGTGCTGAAAACGCGTTTAGGAATGCAGAGCAATTTAACAGTGAGTTAGATACGATTCAGCAACATAAGGGGCAGTTGGATTTGATCAAGCAGCAATTGAATGAAGCCCAAATGAAAAAAGGCGAGTAATCCATCATGGACCTAAGTCAACTTAGTACTTTAAAAAGCAGGTATCTGCGTGAGTAACATACGTGGATGTTTAAACCATCATGAAGGAGGTTTTTTCATATCCAGAAAATTAGTAGCCTCTATTAAAGAGCAGGCGATTAGGCTGGATGACCCGTCTGTATTTGACCGGCTTCTGAAAGACATAGGAGAAGGACAGATTGTGATGATTGGTGAAGCGACGCATGGAACTTCTGAATTCTATCGATTGCGCGCCGAATTCTCAAAACGTCTCATACAGGAAAAGGGTTTCGCTGCCATTGCTGTGGAAGGCGACTGGCCGTCTGTACAGAGAATAAACAGCTATGTCAAATGCTACAATGATGAGACATCCCTCAACGAGTTGCTGTCGCGTTCATTCAGCAGATGGCCGGCATGGATGTGGGCGAATGAAGAAATTGAAGAATTTGTCACGTGGCTTGCTAATGAAAACAGGCAACGTGGTTCAGACTCCTCAGTCGGCATGTACGGTATCGACCTGTACAGCTTATACGATTCTATCGATGAAGTTATGAACTTCCTGGAAAGCCATTCATCCTACGGTGCCGATCTAGAACTTGCCAAAAAAGCATTCTCCTGTTTTGAACCGTATAATCGGATGCCCGAACACTATGCCTTGTCTTCTGCCCACTTCACTGATCAATGCATAACAGAGGTAACGAGCCTACTGGAATCCATCCGAATAAATGAAGAGCACTATCCCCGCGCGCATGAGCAAGACTTGAACCTGACAATGAACGCTCTGGTAGCGAAAAATGCGGAAGCCTATTACCGGGCGATGCTTCAGGATGATGCACTGTCATGGAATATTCGCGATACCCATATGGCAGAAGCAATTAAGGAAGTACAAAATTATTACGGCAAAGACGCCAAAATTATTGTGTGGGAACATAACACCCATATCGGTGACGCATCGGCGACTTCAATGACAGACCATGGATTGACAAACGTCGGCCAGCTGATCCGGGAGCAGAATGGTAGGGACAATACGTACGCGATTGGTTTCGGCACATATGAAGGGACGGTCATTGCAGGAAGCAGTTGGGGAGAAACTCCGGAAGAAATGGTCATACCGCCTGCACGTTTTAATACATGGGAAGGCCAACTGCACGCAGCGGGCGCACATGACAAAATGCTGTTGTTCAATGATGAGAACCGAAAGCAGTTTGACGAATGGATCGGCCACCGCGCAATCGGTGTGGTCTACCATCCCGAGTTTGAAGCCCACGGCAACTTCGTCCCGTCCCGCATCAGCGAACGCTACGACGCCTTCCTATATATCGACCGCTCGACTGCGTTGAGGCCGTTAAGCTGGTAAAGAAGGTACCAGTAGTCAAGCCCCTTAAAAATGGACACGAAAGTTTATGTACAATTGTGTGTGTTATGCACTTTCCAAATACCTAGCCAGGAATGCTTCGGGAGACAAATAACCTAAGCGTTTTTGGCTACGTATTTCTTTG
>NZ_PDZF01000012.1:0-92048 GCF_002743425.1 Sporosarcina sp. P7
GACCGGAGGTTTGCCGCTCGCTTCCTTCAGATTCCACGTCACCATGGACACCCTTGCGTTGAGCTAACTGTTACTTCTGCCTTCACAGTTCGGGACTTGCACCCTATAGACTACACCCATGCTGGGCGCACATTTAAAAAGAGACTCCCTTTAGGAAGTCTCTTTTTGTGAGCCGAAAGTTCTATTAACGTAGTAGTTGTAGAACGCCCTGCGGCTGCTGATTGGCTTGCGTCGCCCCTAATTATTTCCAATTAGGTCTAGACTATATCTCCATCCTTGTACCTAAATACCTAGGATGCTGGGCACTTCGAACGTCAATTGACGCCCTACGGATTTCATCGTCATAGCGATTTGCCTTAGACGGTATATCCTAGTCGTTGAACCTTCTCCAGAGTTTCCTCACAGGAGCTTGGCTGCTGATTGTCCAATTCCACTTTTTTTCAACCGTTCACGTTTGCCGTTTCCAGCTGCGTTGTCGGAAAGTGGACTTCAGGAGGTTCCAGCAATTCACCCAGTTATGCGTCCTATCCGTTACCGAATAGGCGTCCCTGAATCGTTTACCGTAGGAGTTGTAATACTCCGTTTGGAAGCTGATTCGATTGAGAAAGCATTGCTTGTGCTGCTTGAGTTAAGATGTTGTTCTTCGTAAAGTCCATCATCTCTTTCGCCATCGTGCGAACATTAGCTTTCACTAATGACTAGACTATATCTTCACCCTCCACTCTCGGTAGGGGCCGGGCACTTCGGATTCACAAGCTACTCAGTCTTGTGTTTCCTACGGATTTCATCACCATAGCTTGCGCCTTAGATGGTCTATCCTAGTCGTTGAACCTTCTCCACTCTTTCGAGACAGGAGCTTGGCTGCTGATTGCCCAATCTGTTCTTTTTTCAAGCATTCACGCTGACCGTTTCCAGTTACGTTGTAGCAAGAACAGTTTCAGGGGTTTCCAGCAATTCACCCGGTCGTACTCTCTGACCGTTACCAGTCAGGACGACTGTGTCTGTTACTGCTTAAGCAGCTAAGACATAATCCACGTCGCGGATACGTGATTCCGCAGCCGTTAAGTTTTCGGAAGAAGTTCCAAGGTTGTTGATTGTGTGTTCTAGACGGTTTTGGTTTGCACCTAGTTTAGAACGTTCTGCAGAAACTTTATCAATTGCATCTTGAATTATCGTTACAGCCTGTGCTGCCTGGGCATGAGTTGAAACGTCTAAAGCTTGCTCTGATGTGGCATTGCTTGTACCATCTGTAACTGCTAATTTGTCTCCAGAGCCAGCTGTTGTCAACCCTAAGGCAGAAGCCCTCATATCTGCAATATCCAGTGATAAACTTTGGTCCTGATTTGCACCTATTTGAAGCTTAAGTGTTTTGCTATCATCCGCTACTACAGCTGCTTTTGCTACAACTCCAGCAGTATTGGTAGTTACAGAACCACCTGCATTTATCACAGGAGCACTTGCTGATTCACTACCACTATTTTGAGTCAGTATCAATTTACCACTAGCAACAGATGCAGTGTAAGCACCACTTAAACCAGAAGTTCCATTAATTGCAGTAGCAAGTCCAGATAAAGTCATTGACCCGGAGCCAGCAACCGCTTTTCCGTCAATTGTAACTCCAGCAGATAGACTAGTTACACCGATTTCGAATTCACCTTGAACAGCTGTTACTGCTGCTGACCCTGCTCCATCTTTAGTACCGTTAAGTAATTTCTGAGTATTAAATTCAGTAGTATTACCAATTCTATTAATTTCAGAAGTTAAAGAGTTAAGCTCCTTCTGGATTTCTCCGCGATCCGATTCTGTATTCGTATCGTTACCTGCTTGGACAGCTAATTCCCGCATACGTTGAAGTATATCATGCGTTTCATTCAAAGAACCTTCAGCTGTTTGAATTAGAGAAATTCCATCTTGAGAGTTCTTAGCTGCCATATCCAATCCACGAATCTGTCCACGCATTTTCTCAGAGATTGCTAGACCTGCTGCATCGTCTCCTGCACGGTTAATCTTCAAACCTGAAGATAATTTCTCAATGTTGTTAGCTGCTGCTGCGTTGTTTGAACCTAGTTGGCGGTGCGTGTTCATCGCTGCCATGTTGTGGTTAATAATCATGTTAATTTCCTCCTTGAGTGTTTGTTGGGTACACGTCCTTGTGTCCCTTATTTGTACTACGGTTTTGAGTGCCGGCCGGACGCTCTCTGCCGCTTACACTACTAATATCGGATGAGTGACTAGAGTGTTTAGTAGTTTATTGAAATCTTTTTTCTATTTATTTGAAATGTGGAGATCACGTGACTTGCACTCACTTTTTGATTATTGACTTACGATTCACTTTTTATCTTTTAAATTTGTATACCAGTCCATATCCAGTTTCAATGATTCGGCATTCGTATCCTTAATAGACTGAATCAGTTCACCCCGTACAATATCCACTGATTTAGGCGCTTCAATCCCTATCCGCACCGTATCGCCTTTTACTTCCAAAATCTTCACTTCTATATTATCTGCGATTTTAATCGTATCGCCCGCTTTGCGTGAGAGTACTAACATATTATTCACTCTTTCCGCTAGTTGTTTTTTCTTTCATTTCATCCAATTTCTTTTTATCGATTGGATGTTTGATAAGATAGCGCTTATCATTCAATACCATTTGTTTGGCTTTTCTGTTATTTGTTTGGAATAGAAGAGGTGCTTGTAAATTGATTGTGGATTCTTCAAATGGTTCTTTAATGAAGACAATACCGAGTACCATCAATTCTTCTGGGCTTTTCACTTCTAGTAAATCAATTGTCGGATCATCTACTTTGAAGTCATACTCTTTCACAATTTTGTATGGATTCGCTACGACGAATGCTACAGCGGCATCTTTCGTCGACTGCAATACTTGAAATTGTTCATTCTCTCCGATTGGCAAGATGACGAATTCTTCTTCCTCTTCGAATCCTGGAAGTCCTTTCGGAAAGTGCCATGCTTTCGATAGATCGACTTCTATTTTACCGTGGAATTTTGTTGCGATTTCTTTTAGTGGTTGTGTCACTAGGTCTCTCTCCTTTTCAACATTTTGCTAGTTTATATTTTTCGTTCTATTTATTAAACTTTCCAATCAATTTGGATCGATCCGTACTGTTGCATCTCTACAGATACTTTCCCTGGTGTGTAATTATGGATTGGTTTATTTATTTGTGCGTCGATTTTCGGCTTCTGCGGTGTCACATTAATATCCAGTGAACCTTCTGAAAAACTCATTTTGATTTTGGTACGGTCACCTACGAATTTCACTTGAAGTTCGGCCATCGGTTTCTCTGTGTTCTGTTTCACGATATCTGCTATCGTTGAACCGTTCTCAATTTTCATCAGTTGCATACCTTCTTGCGCCCGACGAGCTGTTCCTTCTTGCACTTTTTGTATGCCGTATTGTGCATTTTCAGCCGTTCGACGAAATACACTTTTCAAATCGAGATCTGCACGATTCTCTGTTGTGTCGAGTGATAGTTGCGGTCGGGTTGTTGACATTTCCAATATGGCTGCTGGTTGTTCAATACTCAGCGTCGCTTTAGGTTGCTGAATTTCTTGAACAGGTTTCGTCACTTGTAGGTCAATCTTTGCCGGTGTCGTTTGAATTTGAAGCTGTGGAATGTTCACGTCAATCACTTCCTTACTTTCTTATATAAAAATAGCGGACACTTGCTTAGTGTCCGCCACGTCTTTTAGCGTAGGAAATCCATTAAAGAAGGCTGCATAATTCTAGCACCAACTGACAATGTTGCACGATGGATCGATTCTGATGTAATCAAGTCCGTAATCGTTTTTTCATAATCCACATCTTCGTTTTGAGAACGTTGCTTTTTCGCAGCGCCTTCTTGCATTTCCAGACGATTATGCATAAGTTCTGCACGATTGGAACGGGCACCGATGTCTGCACGTTTTGAAAGAACAACATCCATATGACCGTCAATATCCCCAATCAGTTTACCAAAACTTTCTCCTGTAGCCGTGGAACCTGTAGCTGTGAGGTCTTTTACTTTATCAAGCATCATATCAATATCTTTAAACATTTCACTTACATCTGTACTGACTCGTAAGTTTATGCCGTCGAATACTTCAATTTCTACATTATTCTTAAATGATTGTCCCTGTTCGTAACCGATAACATTTCCGTCTTTATCCTTTTCTTTATTGTACAGGGGTTTATCCGTCATACTTCCGCTGAATATGTGCTTGTCGCCCACTTTAGTATTGGCGACATCTTGCAAGTGTTCACGGAGCTGACCAATCTCTGTTGCAATTGCGTTCCGGTCTGTCTCTGTCATCGTGCCAGTATTAGAAGCATTTGTAGCTAGTTCTTTCATTCGATGCAATACTTGTCCTACCCCATCTAGCGCATCATCCGAACTATCCAGCCAGTTATTCACTTCGCCCATATTCTTTTGGTATTGTTCCACTTTGTTCACTTGCATACCGTAGCCCATGCCTTTCATGACGACGACGGGATTATCGGACGGGCGATTGACTTTTTTTCCTGTATTCAATTGTTCTTGTAGTTTTCCCATATTATTATAACTGCTTGATAAGTTGCGCAGCATGTTTTGCGATAGCATCGATTGTGTTACACGCATGAGAATTCCCCCTTCATTATCTGCCGGCTATACCCATTCCGTTGATGATTTTGTCGAGTGCTTCGTCCATCACGGTGATCATGCGGGCAGATGCGTTGTATGCTTGCTGGAAGCGGATCATGTCGGTCATTTCTTCGTCAAGCGAGACGGAGCTGATGGAGTCTCGGCGATTTGATACCGCTAATAGTAAAACACCTGAGCTTTCCGTCATTTTGATTGCTTGCTGTCCTTCGACTCCAAGTTGGCCGATCGTTTGCGCATAGTAGCTCTGAACGCTTGAGCCGTCTAGTCCGGGTAACTTCGCAAAAAATACATCGCCTAGTTTTTTAGCGTTTTGACCGTTACCGACTTCCGCACCCGTTTTTGCATCCGAGGCTGCCAGTTTATTCGGGTCTTTTCTAATTGCATCATTTACGGCGATGTTACTTGCAGAAAATTCGGTTGCGCCAGCTGGTAAGACAAAGAATGGCTCGCCTTTTACACCTTTTGAGTCCGTCCCATCTTCATGAACGGCATTAAACGCTTTCGCAAACTCATTCGCCATTTTATCCAGTTTTTCCATCATTTCTGGGTAAAGACCTTTTTCTTTTCCATCTAAATCTATATATCCATACGAATCCACAAGCGACTTCAATTCACCGCTTTTGACCATTTCGTTTACAGACAACTTACCGTCAGCAGGATCCGCAATCGGTCCGCCTTTGAATGTAAAACCTGTCATCAAATTTGGAAACGGCTTATCCGGATCCTTGCCGTCTACAGTAAGTTCAGCGACTTTGTCTTTTTGTACTACCGTGATCGTTTTTCCTGGAACATTCGTTTTAATTTTAATCGTCACCGTACCTTCTGCAATAGCAAGTGAACGTCCCCCCGATTTCTCATAGCTCGTTTCAATCGGTACATAACTAGACAACTTGTCCAGTAAGCTGTCACGCGTATCATAGAGATCGTTTGGCAAGTAGCCATTCGGTTCGACGTTGGCGATTTGTTTGTTTAATTCTCCAATTTGAGTTAGCAACGAGTTAATATCATTTGTACTAAAGTCAATTTGGTCGCCTAGATTTCCTTTAATTCCAGAAACAGACTTGTGAATATAGTTAAACGAGTCAGCTACCGCCACCCCGCGTTCCACAACAACCGCACGCGCCCCACCATTCTCCGGACTCGTCGCCAGTGTCTGCAATGATTGCCAAAAGTCGCTCATCGATTGCTGTAAACCATACTCTGAAGGTTCGCCAATCGCGTCTTCCATTTGTGCAATGGCATTCGTACGCGATTCCCAATACCCAAGCTTCGTTGATTCACTACGAAACTGATGATCGACAAATGAATCCCGAATACGCTGAATGCTCCCCGCTTCTACACCCGTCCCGAGAAATCCCGGAACCGTTCCCGCGTTCAGCCCAACGCCTGGAAAGCCAGACGTCGCCTGCATGTTGACACGCTG
Source organism: Sporosarcina sp. P7 (assembly GCF_002743425.1). Lineage (NCBI taxonomy): Bacteria > Bacillati > Bacillota > Bacilli > Caryophanales > Caryophanaceae > Sporosarcina > Sporosarcina sp. P7. The sequence goes on from NZ_PDZF01000012.1 coordinate 6,064, forward strand.
ACGTGAGTAACCGGGTGTGTTCGCGTTCCCAATATTATGCCCTGTCGTATAAAGAGCGGATTGCTGTGTGTACAATCCGCGTTTGCTAGTTTCTAGTCCCATGAATGTCGAGCGCATGTTGTGTCCTCCTTAAGCTTGGGAGTCGAATGAGGAGAGCTTGGTTTTGGCTCCGCTTTGTGACTGCCCTTGTACTTCGTTTTTCGAATAGTTGACGGTTTCCGGACGCGGACGGACCATGTCCAGCGATAGATTCACAAATTGAAGAGATTGATAGGTCAGTTGCTGATTAAGTTCATTCTGCTGTTTCAACTCATGAATCGCATGCAGGAGACGGTCCCTCGCCTCTGCTAACTGTTCTTTGTCCGGAATGTTTGCTAGTTCGATTAATTGCGTCATTGTCGGTTCAGCAAGTACTGCACATCCTTGTGCGGCTATGTACTGCTTCACTTCCTGTACACGCTTTTGGTCCATTTGCATAATAGCTGCTAAGTGAGCTTGCTCCTCCTTCAACAGCTGGTCAATCCCGTCGACGTCGCCGCTTTTTAGCAATGCGGTCTTATCGTTCGACAGACGGAGCAAGCTCGTATGCAGTTTTTCTAAGTGATTGAGCGTTGTCAAAATTGGTTCAATGGACATGTGGAACCCTACTTTCCTTATAGCTTATTGAAATACGACAGCATAGTGGAAGCGAGTTTACCCGCATCTACTTGATATTCTCCAGATTGCACTTGCGCTTTTAATTCCTGTACACGCTGTTGTCTAGCCGATTCAACCGGTGAAGTAGCGGATAACTTTTTCGCCTCTGATGAAATCTCGAGCTTATCCGTTTTCACTTGTGCTGCTTGCTTCGTTTGATCGACTTTCATTTGTTGATTGCGGTACGGGTTGACGGCTTGTGGTTTAAATCCTTCTATTTTCATACGTCTCGCTCCTTTCGATTCTTATGTTGGATTTGGGTCCTACTCTTTACTTCGGCAGATTTCATGAAGTTTTTAGAGGCTTTTGTACGAAAAAACGAGCAGTACGAACTGCTCGTTTCGTATTTCATCATCTACCGTCTTTTTGCGTGTAGTATGTGCCTCTATCTTGTGCTTTGATCGCTTCACGAAGCTCTTGCGCCGCGTCAAATGTTCGTAAATCGGATTGAATCTCTTCCATACATTTGGCACAGATCTTACCTGTCGATGTTAATGCGCCACATTTATCACACGGATAGCCCAGGTTCGGGAACAATGCCGGTTGCAGTCTTCCTTTACGCACCCAGCGATGCAGTAATTCCTGTGTCACGCCTGTTACTTCCACAATTCGCTCGATATTCGCTGCACGGTTCTCTCGTTTGCGTAAAAATCGATAGACTGTTTCATACATTTCCTCTTCCGCTTGCGCGCACGTGCCACATACGTCCCGAAGTCCTGTGTAATTAAACATACTGCCACATGTCGGACAATTTCGTACTTCCGCCATCTCCATCACTTCTCTCTAATAGGTCTAAATAACGTCACTGCTTCCACTCGGTGTACACCGCGCTGTTTCAACGCTTCCGCTGCGTGACGCAATGTGGTGCCGGTCGTATAAATATCGTCAACGAGCACGTACACTGCTTCATAATAAAGTATATCGGCTGATACGTGGAATAGTTCAGTCATTGCGAGCCGTTCGCTGCGAGATTTTTCACCCATGACGGATTCCGTTGTTTTTTCAAGTAGCGATTGATACGAAATATTCGCGGCTTCTAATAACGCATCCACTTGCGAAAAGGTTCGTTTCTTTTTATTGAAAGGATGCATCGGAATCGGTACAACGATCTTTTTGGAATCGTTCAACACGTTACGTAATGTGGAGGCGAAAATTTGTGCGAGCGCGACGTCTTGCATGAACTTGAACTGATGCAAGTACTCTCTCGCTGCTTCATTATATGCATAGATGGAATGAACAGAATCGAGTACGTCATCTTGTATGACACTGTCGATGCGTTCGAATTTATCCATACAGATTGGACAGGCGGACGTGTCTTTTTGAATTCCGAGGAAGTGTTGCCAAGTGGGCTGGTCGTGTAGTGGTTTATCGCATAGTAAGCACGTCATTGCGGCACCTCTGTATTGTTTAGCTTGCGAATTTCTCGCTTCGCTTCGTCCATAGCATATGTGATGCCTTGATGGAATAGTACAAAGTCGCCCGACGTGTTCGGTACAGAGCGCCCCACTCGCCCACCGATTTGGATGAGTGCGCCTTTATTGAAAATCGTTTGCTCCGCTCCGACAACCGCCACTTGCACATTCGGAATGGTAATGCCTCGCTCGAGTATCGTAGTCGTCAGCAATCCAGGGACTGCTTTCTGTCTGAGTAACTGCACCCGTTCTTTCCGATCTTCATGTTCCGCATGGACTGCACAAATTCGCTCATCGAGTTTCTGGAATAACGGTTCTGCAATTTCCATCAGTTCAATCTGATGAAAGAAGATGAGAAACGGTTGCTGTTTCTCAAGACGTTCGGTTGTCCAGCGCAGTAATTTCGCCGGAATCCGTTTCTTTTTCAGCTGTTTCTCGTAATTCCATAGCGCAACGCTTCGCGGTACCGGTAACGGCTGACCATGATAGCGACGTGCGAGGACCGAAATATTGCCTTGCTTTTTATTCATAGCAAGCAACTGACGAGAAGGCGTTGCCGTCACGAAATGAATCGGTGCGTTCGGTTTTACCGCTTTCCTGACGGCTTGCTGTAACGTTTCATCCGCTGTGTAAGGAAACGCATCGGCTTCATCGACAAAGACCGCATCGAACGCCTCGTGAAAACGATAGAGCTGATGAGTCGTCGCAAGGATTAGCTGTGCGTCAAAGTGTTCTACTTCTGCCCCGCCATATAATGCTTCTACTTTCGTATCAGGAAAAGCGATCGTTAACCGCGGCAATAGTTCTAAGATGACGTCCACACGAGGCGCCGCCAGACAAACTCGCTTGCCTTCTTGTAATACATAATGAATCGGTTGAAACAGCATTTCCGTCTTGCCCGATCCGCACACTGCGTAGAGTAAATGAGATATGCCTTGTTTCGTACTTTCCAACAATTCACTCGTCGCTTTCTGTTGAGAAGGCGTCAAATTTCCTTGCCAGTTCATACGGTGGCTCGTTGGGAAAGTCGGCGGTGTGCCTGTCCACGTGAGTAAATTTGTACAACACGACACCCGTCCCATGTTGAGACAATTTCTACAGTAGGCGCAAGGTGCTTCGCATTGAGCGCACGTGAATACGGTGAAGCGTGCTTGATTTTCATTATGGCAACGCTGGCAAGCATAGTGTTTACCATGCCACGTCTTTTTTGTAGTAACACCTGGTTTTATATGAATATCACCTTGACGAATCGCTTCGTCAACGACTTCTTCCGAGAATGGCAAAAGATGACGCAACCAAATGCGGCCCGCCAAAAATTGCTTAAGTTGGTCTCGTTCGGACATGCAGTTCCCCCTGTTCAGGTTCCGCGTCGTTTCACCCAACCGAGCCCCATGGCCCCTTCACCAAGATGCGTGCCGATCACTGGACCAAAGTGGCTGATCGTGAAATCGACGTTCGGATGTTTTTCTTCTAATTGTTTCTTCCATTCTACTGCGTCGTCATAGCGATTCGCATGGATCACTACTGCGTCGAGCAATTGATTTTTCGCATCTTCCGACAGCAAGTCCGAAATACGTTTCATCGCTTTTCTAGACGTACGGATTTTTTCGAACGGCACGATAACTTTGTCTACGAAATGCAAAACCGGTTTCACTTGCAACAATCCGCCAACTAGCGCTTGTGCACCGGATAAACGACCGCCACGTTGCAGATGCGATAAATCGTCCACCATGAAATAGGCTTTGACGTCTTTCTGCATGTCATTTAATTCTTCGATGATCGCACGCGGATGTACGCCTTCATTCGCAAGCTGTGCTGCCCGGATCGCGTAAAAGCCTTGGGGATAGGCTGAAACTTCCGAATCAAACGCCAGCACTTCTAATTCCGGCACGAGCTCGGCAGCCTGTAACGCGCCCATGTAGGTTCCGCTAATGCCGCTCGACAAGTGGATCGTAATGACCGCGTCGTAGTCTTTTGCCAGTTCGCTAAATAATGCTTCGAAGTCTCCGATTGCGGGTTGTGATGTCTTTGGTAGCGGACCTTTGCCGCGGACCATTTCGTAGAATGCTTCGGTCGTAATGTCGACATCTTCTTTGAATTCTTTGCCGTCGATAGTAACGAGTAACGGGATCGTGTGAATCCCGAGTTCCGCTTTTATGTCATCCGGCAAATACGCCGTCGTGTCTGTCACAATCGCTGTTTTCAATATGATCAACTCCTGTAACTTATTCTACCTGAAATTGGTGGAGTTGGCATCTGTGAAGAGAGGATTGGTGAGGATGAATTGCGGGATGGGGGGGGATGGGGGATAGAGCGGATGAATGTCTTCATAGAGCGGTTAAGTGGTTGGATAGAGCGCCCACGGTAAAGTATGAGCGGGTAACACGCTACATAGAGCGGTAACCGAGCTGGGTAGAGCGGATCTCGGCCAACTATGAGCGCGGCTCAGCCATCGCCCCTTTTTAGTGAAGCAAGTGTTTTCAGGGATCATGTGAGATAGTTCGGGCTTCACAGCGTGGTCGATAGAGCGGCTAAACGTCTTCATTGAGCGGGTAAACGGTTGGATAGAGCGTTCGATCGGAATAATAGAGCGGAAAACTCACTTCATAGAGCGGTAACCGAGCTGGATAGAGCGGATCTCGACCATCTATGAGCGCGGCGCGGCCCGACCCAGCCACCGTCACCCCCATAAACAACAAATCCGTCCAACAGCATGAGTATTTCAATAAAAAAACCCTTCCGAATCACTCGGAAGGGTTTTTCATATTGTCGCATCGTGGGTTTCGCCCAACGATTCCCGCAGCCCACGCGACTTTTGTCAAGATGGCAGTGGCCCCTTGACGATCCGCTTCATGGACGGCACGGATATACGCACTGTTTGCTTCATCAACGACATATTGAGGTTTTACATTATTCAACGTCATCGCGAGTACGTCGTTCAAGCAATGCTCGCATGTACACGGTAAATGCAACTCGTCTTTATATTTGGATATCACGTCGCGTACTACGACTTCCATAATATTATGCACTTTCATAGTCGAATACTCCTTTGCGTCACTACGCAGGGTTTACGGATTGGTGACATGAGATAAGTAGAGACTGCACATACTCAACGTTGATTTCAATGTGTAGTTCACTAGCCCTAAATTTCTCTATACTAAGCCTAGCACGAAAAGTTCTAGTACATTCAATGAGTGTCTTCAGCTATCCACCTAGGGAATGGGGCGTAAGACGGGCGACTCCCGCGGGAATAGCAATTACTTCTGCGATTAAAAGCGAAGCGTTATGAGCATGAGCCTTGAGATCCCGCAGGTAGCGAAGCGGACGAGGAAGCTCAAGCCATGCCCGCAGGAAAGCGTCCCGTCTGGAGCCCCATTCCCAGAACCACAATCCCAGCCTTACTTAGAAAGAATAATTTTCTTCTTCAACAACTCTTTACCCGAAATACCAGGCTTTGTCATCTCGAATGGATGTAGAATCGTATCCAACTCTTCTGTCGACAAGATATTTCTCTCGATACAAATTTCACGGATCGACTTGTTTGTTAACAATGCTTCTTTCGCAATCTCTGACGCGACTTCATACCCAACGTGCGGATTGATCGCTGTGATGATTCCGATACTCTTCTCCACATACTCCGACAAGTGCTCGACGTTTGCCGTGATTCCATCTAAACAATAATCGCGGAATGCACCGAATACGTTGGTCATGATTTTCAGTGACTGTAGCAAGTTGAACACCAGCACTGGCTCCATGACGTTCAATTCGAACTGCCCCGCTTCCGATGCCAACGCAATCGTCATATCGTTACCCACTACTTGGAACGACACTTGATTCATGACTTCTGCCATAACCGGGTTCACTTTTCCTGGCATGATAGACGATCCTGGCTGTCTTGCAGGTAATGCAATTTCAGAGAGACCTGTGCGTGGGCCAGATGCCATCAAACGCAAGTCATTACAAATTTTAGACTGGTTCAGCATCGTGCCGCGTAGTGCTGCCGATACTTGCACGTACGAATCCGTATTTTGTGTAGCGTCCACTAAGTGTGTGGAAGACTTTAATTCAAAACCACTGTTTTCTGACAGGTAGCTCGCCACTTTTTTGATATATAGTGGATCAGCGTTCAAGCCTGTTCCGACAGCTGTTGCGCCCATATTGATTTCGTACAAGTAGACGCGTGATACACGAACGCGTTCAATGTCGCGACGTAACACCATTGCGTATGCTTCAAATTCTTGTCCAAGACGAATTGGTACTGCGTCTTGTAAGTGTGTACGGCCCATTTTCAAGACTGATTGGAATTCGATCGATTTTTTCAAGTAGGTTTTATGAAGGGATTCCATCACGCCAAGTAGCTTATCTACTTTCATTAGTGTAGCGATATGGATCGCAGTCGGGAACGCGTCATTTGTCGACTGTGCCATGTTGACATGCGTATTCGGGCTAATGATGTCGTATTCACCTTTTTTGTGGCCGAGAATTTCGAGTGCACGGTTGGCGATGACTTCGTTTGCGTTCATATTCACTGACGTTCCTGCTCCACCTTGGATTGGATCCACGAGGAACTGATCGCGCAATGCGCCATTGATCACTTCTTCAGACGCCTGGATGATTGCTTCTGCAATGTTCGCGTCCAATTGACCGATGTCACGGTTAGCTTGTGCTGCAGATTTTTTGACGATTGCAATCGCACGGATCAAGTCGCTATTGACGCGGTAGCCAGTGATAGGAAAGTTTTCCGCTGCGCGTAGTGTTTGTATACCGTAATACGCGTCTTGCGGCACCTTCTTCTCTCCGATAAAATCCGACTCTATTCTGTACAGTAATTGTTCTTCCATCATGCAGAACCTCTTCTCAAGTAGTTTTTATAAGTTTAATTCGTCTATCATTATACACACAATATTTCTCATGTATAGCCGTTTAGGCATACCTTCTCATCTTACCTTATAGATACCGTTTAAACCACCCGGTAATCTCTTCTAATCTCGCAATTCGCAAATTCGGTTTCCCTGTTCTCGACATATTATGATCGGATTCGGGGAAGCGAACAAATTCGGTTTCTTTGCCCAAATCTTTTAGTGTAATAAATAATTGTTCAGCTTGCTCGATTGGACAGACGAAATCACGTTCGGCATGAAGGATTAATAGAGGTGTTTCGATGTTCTCTGCATACTTTAACGGGGACTGATTCCACAGCGTATCGACATCTGTCATTCCAGCCTTCAGGTGCCAGTCAGTGAAGTAATAGCCTATATTGGAGACACCGAAGAAACTAATCCAGTTGCTGATCGAGCGTTGTGTGACGGCTGCTTTGAAACGGTTCGTATGCCCGACAATCCAGTTCGTCATGAAGCCACCGTAGCTACCACCTGTCACGCCAAGGCGCGTTTCATCAATCCAGTTTTCGGTTTTCAGTACTTCGTCCAGTCCTGCCATGATATCTTCGTACCCACCGCCACCATAATCGCCACGCACTGCGTCAACAAACGCCTGACTGTAGCCGTGACTGCCACGTGGATTGACATAGAGAACGCCATAACCTTGCGCCGCTAACACTTGCATTTCATGGAAATACGTATAGCCGTACATCGCATGCGGTCCACCGTGAATTTCCACAATGAGCGGATACGTTTTACCTTCTGTAAAGTTCGCAGGCTTCATTAGCCACCCTTGGATATTTACATGATCATTCGTATAATGAATCGTTTCCGGTTCAACTAACTCGACTCTCTTCAACCAGTCTTCATTAAATGAAGTGAGTTTTGTCCGTTCACCAGTCGCTATCGTTTGGCGATACAGTTCTCCGGGATTCGTCATCGTGCTAACCGCGAGCAACGCAAATTCCGCGTCTCCGGCTACATCATACCCGTAAACATGCTCTTCTTCACCTGTCGCGGGATAAATCGCGCCGTCCAGTGTAGCCGCGTATAAACGCACTTCTCCCATACTTGATAATTGGAAATACAGTTGCTCGTCTTCCGTCCACATTACGCCTGGCGCAATCACTTGTTGCAAGTGATCGGAAATACTTTCGTCTCCAACCGGCGCGTCAATTCCCGCTGTCAAATTCATCGTCTGACCATTCGTTTGGTCATAGACGAAAACATCTGCCTGCGTAACGTTTTGGAACGTCATGTCATACCCTGTATACGCAATATAGCGGTCGTCTTTAGAGAAAGCTACATCGCCGAAAAAGCCTTGTTCATTGAGAATGACTGTCTCTTTTTTAGTCTCTACATCCAACAGCACGAACGAAGTACTGAAATCATAATCGAGCTGCTCGTTGCGATTGATCCCGACTACCAATTGCTTGCCGTCATGTGAAACCGCCTTTAGCGAATGATCAAATGGTTCCATTGTGAAATTGCAAATAGTGCACGTGGCCAGTTCGACATAACCGATTTGTGTATATTCGTCTTGCGGTATTACGCCAATGAAATCTGCTTTGTATTTCATTTTCGTTACACGGATCGGTTGCGGTAATCCTTTCTCCTTCTGTACTGTAGTAGAAAATGTTTCGCCTGTTTTCAGCGTGCCTGTAAACCAAATTTTCTTACCGCACGGCGACCATTCGAATGAATCGATTCCTTTTTTACAGTCCGTTAGCGCATAGGCTTCCCCGCCCGCTTTTTGTATAATGTATAGTTGATTCGTTTCGCTGCGATTTGATAAAAACACTAATTTCTTGCCGTCAGGAGACCATTTTGGCGCACTAACTTGATGCTTACCATATGTCCACCGCGTAACATCACCCGTTTGCAAATCGATATGATGGATGGCTGAGTGATACGCATTGTCCTTTTTATTTAATTCCGTCACCGTAAACACCGCTTCTTGATCGTTAGGTGCCAATACGGGATTCGTTACAGACTTCGTTTCAAATAAATCTTCAATCGTTACAACTCGTTTATTCATCTCATACCTCCTGTTTTCCTACTATTCTCTCTAAACCATAACAAGTCCGTACTTGCTTTGGCAATACATGCGTAAAAAAAGAGTGACGGGTTATAATTCCCATCACTCCTTTCCACTATCAATAACTCTTAATTTGATCTTTCAATGAACGTCTTAAAATCTTACCTGTCGTATTTTTCGGTAATTCATCCAAGAACTCAATATACTTTGGTACTTTATACTTCACGAGACGCTTCCCACAATAATTAAGCAGTGAATGTTCCGTAGCATCCGAACCTTCCTTCAACACAACATAGGCTTGTACTTCTTCACCGAAGTTCGCGTCTGGCACGCCAACGACTGCTGCTTCTACAATATCACGGTGACTAAACAGCACTTCCTCTACTTCCCGAGGATACACGTTGAATCCGCCAACGATGATCATATCTTTCTTGCGATCTACAATATAAAAGTAACCGTTTTCATCTCGTCGCGCCAAGTCGCCTGTATAGAGCCAACCGTCACGTAGAACAGCCGCAGTTTCTTCTGGCATTTTATAATACCCTTTCATGACGTTGGGGCCGCGTACAATTAATTCACCGACTTCATTGACAGGAACTTCTTCACCATTTTCATCAACGACTTTATTCTCGACATTCATAATATTTGTTCCGATGGATCCAGGCACACGTTCACGATCTAACGGGTTGAAACAGGTCACTGGTGATGCTTCTGACAAGCCATACCCTTCCGAAACACGCACATCGAATTTCTCTTCAAAGTCATGAAGCAAGGATACAGGCAATGAAGATCCACCTGAAACTGCCAATCTGATGGATTCAAAGTCTTCTGTTTTACCTTCCGGATATTGATAAAGGAAGTTATACATAGTAGGAACTCCGGCAAATATCGTGGCCTTTTGTTCACGAATGATGTGGAATATTTCACCCGGACTAAAGCGTGGCTCAAGTAATATAGTAGCGCCTTTAACGAGTGGTGCGTTCGCTACAACCGTTAAGGCAAATACGTGGAATAAAGGCAATGTCGCCACCACTTTATCATTTTCCGAGAAGCTTAAATAGTCTCCTACGTCACGTGCATTGGAGTAGATATTCTTATGTGTTAACATCGCACCTTTTGGCTGTCCCGTTGTTCCTGACGTATAAAGTATGACAGCGCTTTCATTTTCGTCAACTGCTACCGCTTCCATCATCGGTTTCGATTGCTTGATGAGCAAGCTAAATGGATGCACCTTCGCCTTCACTGTGTCATTCAGCGTAGCTAATTTCTCTCCTGCATCCGGACTCATTTCACAGACGACATAGTTCTCAATCGTCGGGAAAGACTGGCTGGCTACTTCTACAAGTGGTAATAATTGATCGATCGCAATAACGGCTTTGGCTTCACTGTTTTCTAAAATATAGGAAATCTCGTCAGGTGTATAGAGTGGATTGATCGGCACAGCTGTGGCTCCGATGCGCATAGTCGCATAGAGAGAGATCAGGTAATGCGGCGTATTACCAAGTAAAAATGCCACTTTGTCCCCTTTGTTAACCCCTAGGTTTTGTAGCGCGTTGGCGAACATGGATACGGACATGTCGAACTCTGCGTACGTCGTGTCTTTTCCCATAAAACGATAGGCAATTTTACTTGGCTTGCTCTGTGCTGTCTGTTGAACACTAGAAACTAAATTCATGCTTTCATCTCCCTAACAAGTGAATGAATAACCATTCAGTATTTTGTTCATTATACTGACAAAATAATTAATTGGCAAGAGTTTACTGGGAATTTTGTTTATTTACTTTATTGGGATAGGCTGGCAGGGTGTGGGGTTGGGGATTTGCGCTCTAGGCGGACGCTTTCCCATGGGCCCGCGGTGAGCCAACTAGGTCGCAAGCTCCCTTTAGTTGTCTCACCTGTCGAGCTGATCCATTGGGAGTCGCCGCCTGCCGCTCCAAACCCTTGCAATGTTAGTGGGTGATACTTATTGTTGTGCATTGAAGTTTGGCTAGTAATCAGTGAATCACTAAAACTTGAATTAGATTTGAACTTGAACTACATAACGTGTAAAGACAATACAATTCACACACTAGCTGCAGTGATTGACCTACGTACCTCCCCTATCAATGTAGGATTGAGGCGGAGGCTGGGGCGACTCCGGGAGGATAAGCGTGCGCCTTGAGACCCCGCAGGGAGCGAAGCGGACGAGGAGGCTCAAGCCACGCCCTCCGGAAAGCGTCCCCAGCTGGAGCTTCAATCCCCTTATGCTAACTACGCTCACTCCCACTAGAACTAGAACTAGAACTAGAACTTCAACAAGTTCTAAGACAACAACAATTCACACACTATCTACAATGATTGACCTACGTACCTCCACATCAACGTAGGATTGAAGCGGAAGCTGACGGGGAGTGCAAAGATGTGCTCCTAACGCTGCGCTTTTACTCGCAAAAGCCGTTCTTCGTTACGGCTCTTCCCGCAGGATCAGCGAAAGCTTGAGACCCTAGACTGAACGTAGTGAGGGAAGCGGCTCAAGCCGAGCCCATGGGAAAGCGTCCGGCAGCTGGAGCTTCAATCCCCACCCACTCACTCCTTCCACTAATACTTGAACTTGAACTTGTACTTGAACTTGAAATTAAATAAGTTCAATCCCCTTATACTCACCACGTAACTCACCAGTCAAAAAAGACACCCCTCCCTAGGAAGTAGGTGCCTTAATATGTGATATATAGCGCCAGCGGATCAGATAGAAATAGCAAATCTGCATCAGCGCAAAGCCCGCCAGCACAAGCGCCAGCTCCTTGACAATGGAAATCTCAGCAAGCGCATCCCAAATCACCTGCAACGCCATAAACGCAAACACGCTGTGGATGAACGACACACCCCACGGAAAGAAAAACTGTGGAATCAACTGCCGGTTGACGATCTTCGTAAACTCTCTATCCGTCATTCCAATCCGCTGCAACACCGCATACTGCCGTCGATCATGACTAAGCGATGTATACAACCGGAAGTAGATGAAGCTGCCAGACGCAAGGAAAAATACACCCGCAAGTAATAATCCAATAAACAACAGTAACGAAAACGTCATCCGGATATGCGAATAATTTAACCCAGGATTCTCAAACTCGTAGCGCACGGGATCACGGTGTTCGAGCATAAGCCCCGCCAACACTTGGGCATGGATAGACAATCCGATTTCCCTCGTCTTCTGCCAATCCCTTACGTTAAACGCATAATAATTAAACGCCAGTGCATTGACATGTGCTTGTTCTTCAATGCGATCGAAATCCAAATGATTCACAACGATCGTATTGAGCCCAAGTGCGTTTGGCGGAAACAATTTATACGTATACACGCCTTCAATCTTGAGTGAGACGCCACTGTCACCTAGTTCGGTGCTGACCGATTCCGTCGACAACTGATTGGCCGCAGCAGCTGTTGCGGGTAAGAACAACGCATGTCCTCTGTGTAATGAAAGTGGCTTTTCTCCGAAAGTTGCGGCCAGTTCATTCAGATCAGACAGCTTGACGATATTAACTTTATTCTTCGTGTAAGAAGATTGCTGTTCCAGCACACGAAAACGTACAGCCCAGTAATCAAGACCCGCTTGATCGAGTTCATTGGTCAATTGTGCGATATGTGGATACTCGAATTCATTATGTGGCAAACTTTTATAAATGAGCCCGAGCGGATTTACTTCCCGATATTGCGAAGCGAATGACGTTAACGATGCCAAAATGCCGACGGACATGAACGCTATCGTCGAAACGAGCGTGACAATGAAGAACATCCGCGCATTTTCTTTTAAACGTACGATGCTTTCCGAAATCGAGATCATCCAATAGTCGCGCCAGAAGATATTCTTTTGCCGTCGCAATGCATGCAATACGAGCGGCAAGGTATCGGTGAAAAAGTAATAGGTCCCGATTGTGATAAGTGGCGGTAGTAGGAAGAACAGACTGATGATGCTTGAACGTGATACGAAAGCCGCCATGGCGTAGGCGAGCAACAACAGCACCACTCCGAAGATCCCACGGCTTTTCGAGTACGAATACACCGATTGTACGGCTATATCCCCATGTAACAAATCCGATACTTGTCCTTGCTGAATGAATACAGGAGCGATATATGAAATGATAGCGAATAAACTGAGGAATGCCCCCATCGTCAGCACGAATGGTTTCCAGGATAAATAAAGCGGTAATACCGGAATTTGCACGATCGCTTTGACGATCATGAAAAAGAATTTCGAAAACATGAAGCCGAGGAAAATTCCACTTATGATTGATGCGAAGCCAAGCAACATCGTTTCGATGAAAATGAGTCGATGCAACTGACGCTTTGCCATTCCGAGAAGCAACAGCACCCCAAACTCTTTCGATCGCGCCTGCAAAAATGCACGCATCGAATAGAATAGGAAAAACAGCGTAAATATGAATAGGATGATTTCCGCTATTCCCATCCCGAGAGCTGAGATCTCTTTTAGGAACGTGTTTTCAATCGATGGATGGAACAGCAGCATCGAGTAAAGGAAAAACACCATGACGGAAAACACACTAGCCATGAAGAAGGCTGCATAAACCCGGCGGTTACGAACGACATTACGGTAAGCGAACTGTCGAAAAGTCATTCACATTACCTCCAAGTAATGACAACACATTCAAGATACGCTGGAAAAATGTTTGCCGGCGTTCATCTTTATAGATTTCATTGAAAAACTCTCCATCTTTAATAAACAGGACACGGTCACAATAGCTCGCAGCAATCGGGTCGTGCGTCACCATAATAATGGATGTCTGTTCATGTTGGTTAATATGTTCAAGTAATTCGAGCACATCTTTCGCTGAGGTTGAATCAAGATTCCCTGTCGGCTCGTCCGCTAACAGAATGCTCGGTTGATGGATGAGCGCCCGTCCTATCGCGGTTCGCTGTGCTTGTCCACCCGATAGTTCATCCGGTCTGCGTTCCAAAATATCTTCCAAATTCAACTTTTGCGCCATATCTTCAACTCGTTTTTTCATTTCTTCAACAAGTAATCCGTCAAGAGTTAACGGTAACACCAAATTTTCTTCCACCGTCAACATTTGCAGTAAATTGATTTCCTGAAAGACGAAACCAATTTGCCGTCTACGGAATAAGGCGATTTCGTTTTGACTGAGCTTTTCCGGTTCCACGCCTCCGATGACAATCTTGCCATAGGTCGGAATATCCGTGGCCATCAATAAGTTCAACAACGTCGTCTTACCACTTCCGGACGGCCCCATAATTGCAACGAACTCCCCTTCTTGCACATCGAAGTCTAATTTATTCAATGCACGATGTATGACTTTTCCTTCATAGATTTTCGTGACATCTTCCATCTTAACGACCGGTTGCGTCATCTACTTTTTCACCCGCCTCTCCGTCTTTAAATAATAATGCGATTGTCGTGCCTTCTCCTTGTTTCGAGGAAATCGTCAGTTCGTGACCGAGTTTCTCACAGACTTCGGATGCGATATACAGTCCCATACCCGTCGATTCTCCAGATAATCTACCGTTTTCTCCTGTGAAGAAAGCTTTCGTCACCCGGTGTATATCAGATGCCGGTATGCCGATTCCCTCATCCTTAATTTCAAGACACAGTCCTTCTGGTAGCTGGACTGCATTCACATGTATTTTCTTACCTTTTTCAAATGTATATTTCACTGCATTCGTAATGAATTGATTGAGCATAAACTTGATCCACTTTCGATCCGTCGCGACGGTTAAGTGTTCATCCACATTCAGCACAGGAAACAGACCGTTCGCAATGAAAAGTCGTTTGTTCTCATTTAGCACTTCTTGCAAAATTTGTCTCAGCAATAGCCGCTCAATTTGCATATCTTCTTCAAATGTTTCAAGCCGTGCATTGACAAGGACGATATCCAATCCATTTTGGATGCGTCCCACTTCCTGCTCGAGACTCTTCTTGTCCACTTCCTCTTCTTGCAATAATAAATTAATGACCGAAATCGGTGTTTTCATTTGATGCACCCATTGATTCATGAAATGTAAATGACGATTTTGTCTATCATATAATGTCTGTACTTCATGTTGGTACAGGCGATATAATTCACGCGTAAATGCTGTCGTCTGTCGATGTTCGGGCGTCATAATGTGCCGTATCAAAGCATCTTCCATTTGCTTCGGTTTTTCGACGATCTTTGCATAATACGTACGCCGCATGATGAACTTCGCTCCCAAATAGCCCGCCGTAAGTAAAATACTCATCGCGACCGAATAGATGGCCGTATTCGGATTGCGAAAGCCGTCAAGCCAAAACAATAGTAGTATGAACGATACGAGTCCGATCTGAAACAACATGAACGATACATGCTCTTTAACGAACAGTGTAAATGCCTTCATTTGACTTCTGATTCCGGCATGAAACGATACCCCGCGCCACGCACCGTTTCAATCCAAGAGTGCACATCGTAATCGGTCAATTTCTTACGCACACGAGCCATATTAACGTTAAGCGTATTTTCGTCGACAAATGATTGATCATCCCACAATTCTTCGAGTAACTTTTCGCGCGATACGACTTTCGGCGACTCGCCCATCAGCAATTCTAGAATGACGCATTCTTTCTTCTGAAGTGGAATTTCTTCTTTGCCTTTTTGTAACGTCATTCGTTCTATATATAACGTCAAATCACCCGATACAATCATGCGCTCCGACTGATTTGGTGAATACTCACCGAATGATCGACGCAAATGGCTTTTAATTTTCGCCAATACAATTTCATAATGGAATGGCTTCGTTATAAAATCATCGCCTCCATTTTCAAGCGCAAACACTTGATCCATATCACCTGAGCGCGCCGAAATAAAAATAATCGGACACACCGTATGCTGTCGTAGCTGACGGCACCAATAGTAGCCGTCATAAATCGGCAAGTTAATATCTAAAAGCACCAGATGTGGATTATACGCATTGCATTCTTCCACGACTCGATCAAAATCCTGTATAATTGCGACTTCATATTGATATTTCTCAAGCGTTCCCGCTAACAATTTCGCGATTTTTATATCATCTTCTACAATAAATATTCGATGTTTCACCGTGACCCCTCACTTTCTGATTATGTTAAGTATAGCGCATTTCCCACCACACATAAATGAATCCTCGTACACAAAAGCGCATGCCCCGCAAGACATGCGCTTCCCCTTAATAGATTACATTTACAAATTCTTCGAGCTGAATACCACCAAGGATTTTTTCAACGTCCATAGACTCCATTGCGTCTGTGATCGCCTTGCGCTCATATTTCACACCTTTTAAACGATTTTCAATTTCTTGGACATCGCCCACACCGAAAAAGTCCCCGTATATATTCACGTTCTCTATACTACCTTTTTCCACTTGCAAGCGAACATCAATTCCACCAACAGGAAAACGTTTAGTCTGCTGCAAGTTGAACTTCGGTGAACGGCCGTAATTCCACTCCCAGTTGCCATAGCGCTCCGCAGACAATTCACGGATTTTTGTCCAGTCTTCATCCGTCAACACACGATACTCAATATTTTCTTCACCGTCGAACATCGAATTCAAGATTTCTTGTCTAAACTGTTCAATTGAAATAGGCTCTTCCAAGAATTCCGAAATATTCGCGACACGGCTACGAATCGACTTGATCCCTTTTGACTCAATTTTGTCTTTCTTCACTTTGAGTGAATTCACGACACCTTCCATATCTGTATCAAACAACAACGTCCCATGGCTAAACATGCGATCCTTTGTTGCGAATTGTGCATTTCCGGAGATTTTGCGTCCATCAATCAAAATGTCGTTACGCCCAAGCAACTCTGCTTTAATCCCCATTTTCGCAAGCGCATCTGTTACAGGTTCCGTGAACTTTTTAAAATTACGGAACGACTCCCCATCATCTTTCGTAATGAAACTAAAATTCAAGTTTCCTTTATCATGATACACCGCACCGCCACCTGACAGTCTTCGTACGACGTGGATACCATGACGATCGACAAACTCTGTATTGATTTCTTCCACTGTATTCTGGTTTTTCCCAATAATGATGGAAGGTTCATTGATATAAAACAGCAAATACGAATCTTTGTCTACGTCCATCGTGTTGAGTACATATTCCTCAATCGCCAAGTTAATACGTGGATCTGTAATGCCTTGATTATCAATAAATTTCATATTTCTTCTCTCCTCACAAAATTGTCACAATTTATTTTCAGTCAATTCTCACAATTGGAAGCACTAAAATAGCTCAAAAGCGCGTCATAATGGGCCTGAATCCATTTTAACAGAAAAATAAATGAAATGTTGACTTCTGATATCTGTTATAATACAATGTGTATATACCAAATAGTTATACAACAAACAAAAGGGGATGGATGGATATGGTAGAAAGCATCGTAGAGTTTTTCAAGAACTTGCCGGCGAAGGTTTGTGCGACATGTGGAACTGAAATTGAAGAGCAGCACGAGTGTTACTCTAATCAATGTAATCATTGCAACGTAAAATAAAAAACTTTCATTCGGCGAATATTCCTATATTCGCTTTTTTTTTTGCGTAGATACATAGATGTGGTATTTTTCGCAGTTTGCTAGGCAAACCGCGCCATTGTGGTGAAACATTGCGCTAAAACAAACGATGACCGCGCTATTCCTCTAGCAAACCGCGCTAAACTCACCGACAACCGCGCTATTCCTCTGACAAACCGCGCCTTACTCGCTGACAACCGCGCTATTCTCCTGACAAACCGCGCCATAATCGCCGACAACCGCGCCATTCCCCTAACAAACCGCGCCTCCCACTCAAATCCACTTACTATACAACATAAAAAATCCGTACAACGAGTGTTGTACGGATTTTATCATGTTACGTAAATAGCTTCGCCAGCACTTGATCTTTCGCTGCGACTCCTTGATCGATACAGTCAGGTAAACCGACTCCATTATAGGATGCACCCGCAAGCTCGACCATCGGGAACGCGAATTGCATTTCCTCCCGCGCGCGTAAGACTTTCTCTTTATGGCCAACGCGGTATTGCGGTCTGTCCTCTTTCCAGCGTGTTATGATACAGAAATCCGGTTCACCTTCAAGCTTGAGAATATCTTCCAAATCTTTTCGAACGATTTTCTCTATTTCAGCATCTGGTAAGTCGACAATCGCTTCTTCCCCAACGCGTCCGACGAATGCACGCACCATCACTTTTTCGTCAGGCGTAGTTGTCGGCCATTTACGGTCGACAAGTGTACAAGCCGTAATGGAATGATTGCTACTGCGTGGTACTAAGAAACCCGTCCCATCAATATCGCTTTTCATCGCCTTTTTTGGATAACCTAAAGCGACAGTTGCGACCGATGTCGTCGGAATCGTTCCTAGCTCTTTCAACAGACCATGTGGTTCAAACAAATGGCTCGCTACGGTATGGCTCGTTGACATGATGACCGCATCCGCTACGATTTGCTGTTGATCATTCAATGTCAGAACGGCGCGGTCGCCTTGTTTCATTACGCTAGTGACACGCGTACCTTTCATAACGTGGACATCTGTCAACTGTTCTTCGAGGGCTATTACCAATGAATCCAGACCATTTTTAAGAGTATGGAAAGCTCCCGTTTTCTTCGAACTATGACTGTTCTTTTGCGGCAGTTGTTTGGGAGTGGTCTTTCTCATTCCTAAAATTAAGCTGCGGTGATTTTTTTCCACTTCATAGAACTGTGGAAAAGTTGATTCCAGACTCATATGATCGATATCGCCTGCATAGACGCCCGACAATAATGGCTCGATTAGATTTTCCACCACTTCAGTACCAAAGCGACGCCGGAAAAACTTGCCGAGCGACTGATCTCCAGTTATTTCAGAACGTGGTAATACAAAGTCGCCCGCCGCACGTATTTTACCGCTCAAACTAAATAAACCGGATGTAATGAAAGGTTTGATTTCTGTCGGTACACCCATAACAGCACCTGCTGGGATTTTGTGCATTTGATTATGCAGATAGATATACGCTTGCCCTGTTGCGTTGCGAACAAGCTGATCTCCAATACCCAGTTCAGTCGCTAATTGGTCTACACTTTGTTTACGGATCAAAAAGGAGTCCGGACCGCGTTCGATTACATAGCCATCTCGACGGACTGTTTGGATTTTTCCACCAAGTTCTGTTGATGCTTCGATCATGATGATATCTATGGGAAGTCCTTGTTCACGGGCATCTTTTTGCATATAGTACGCTGCAGCGAGACCCGTGATTCCGCCGCCGATTATGACTACTTTTTTTCGTTCACTCATGTCCTTTTTCACTCCGATCCAATTGAATTCATTTTGTTGCGTGTAATTGATCCATTACAGCATCAGCCATCGCATCAATGAATAAAGGATCGGTATTCGGCATGGCAGGTCGGTGGTACGCTGCGCCGATATCGTCACATACTACTTTACACTCGTAGTCGTTATCGTATAGAACTTCCAAGTGGTCCGATACGAAACCAACTGGTGTGTAAACGAATGATGTATATCCTTTTGTTTCAAACAAGTCACGTGTTAAGTCTTGTACGTCCGGACCTAACCAAGGTTCAGGTGTTTGCCCTTCACTTTGCCAACCGAGTGCATATGTTTTAACGCCTGCTGCTTGTGTGATCATTTCTGCTGTTTCTTTCAACTGATCAGCATATGGGTCACCATTAGCCAGAATCTTTTCTGGTAACGAGTGAGCAGACACGATCAAGCAAGAATTCTTACGCTCTGTCTCGTCCATCGCATCATAGGTTTGACGCAATTGGTTCGCCCAGTACTCGATGAATTTTGGTTGCTTATACCAACTTTCAACAGAAGTAAGTGTAATCCCGTGCTTGTCCGCTTCCTCTTGTGCACGACCGTTGTATGATTTAACGGAGAACGTAGAGAAATGTGGTGCCAATACAATAGATACTGCTTCAGTAATCCCATCATCATGCATTTCTTGTATTGCATCTTCGACGAATGGCGCAATATGCTTTAGACCGACATAGACTTTAAATTCTATTTCGTCTTGTGCTTCATTCAAACGTGCGCCTAATGCATCCGCTTGATCATCTGTAATCCGCGCAAGTGGTGAAATGCCTCCGATTGCTTCATAGCGATTGCGAAGATCTTCCACTTGTTCCGGAGCCGGCGGACGGCCTCTACGGATATGCGTGTAATACGGAACTAGATCGTCATAGGAGTTTGGCGTTCCATACGCCATAACGAGTAAGCCCATTTTCTTTTTCGTCATCATTTTCACCTCATGGTTGGATTGTTATTTCGAACGTAATTCTCTACTATAGTCATGTACGAAAGCTGTTAAGCGTTTCAATGTTGCAGGTTGTACTTGAGGGAATACGCCGTGACCTAAGTTGAAGATGTGGCTACCGTGCTCTACACCTTGTTCAACAATAAGCTTTGCACGTTCTTCGATGACTGACCAGTCCGCTAGTAACATCGATGGATCCAAGTTACCTTGCACTGGTTTTGTGATACCGCGTTCACCAGCTTCTTTTATAGACAAGCGCCAATCCAATCCAACTACGTCGACTGGTAGGTCATGCCATTCATTCGCCAAGTGGCTTGCACCTACTCCGAATGTAATCAATGGAATATTTAATTTACGAAGTTCTGAGAAAATACGAGTCATAGTAGGTTTAATGAAGATTCGGTAATCCGATACATTCAATGCGCCTACCCATGAGTCGAATATTTGCACGGCTTTCACGCCCGCTTTAACTTGTGCTTGGATATAACTAATCGTCATATCGGCTAATTTATCCATTAGTGCAAACCAAGCTTGTGGCTCAGATACCATGAAGGATTTTGTCAGGTTATAGCTCTTTGAAGGGCCGCCTTCGATCATATAACTCGCAAGTGTAAACGGTGCGCCTGCAAAACCGATCAAAGGTACATTCAATTGTTCTTGTGTCAGCATTTTGATCGTATCCAAAACATAAGGAACTTGCTCCTCTGCTGAAAACTCACCTAAGTTTGCGATGTCTTGTGCAGAACGAATTGGATTGGAAATAACAGGGCCTACGCCTGATTTAATCTTTACGTCTACTCCAATACCTACAAGTGGTGTAACAATATCTTTATATAAAATAGCTGCATCTACATCATATTGATCTACTGGAAGTTTTGTTACATACGCACATAGTTCTGGCTGATGCGTAATTTCTTCCAAGGAGTATTTTTCTTTGATTTTAAGATATTCCGGCTGTGAACGTCCTGCTTGACGCATGAACCAAACTGGCGTGTGTTCAATTTCTTCGCCTCTCGCAGCACGTAATAGCGTATCGTTAAAAGTTGACATATTCAGAGATACCTCTTTCCATATTTTTAATTTCTTTCACGTAACTCTTATACGTTCTCATGATAAACCGTTGACAGGTCAATGTATAGTGAATTGCGCCTTTGTCATAATTTTGTGCTAGGATACCCCTCACTTCTGCCATGCTTTAGACAATCATTCCTAACTTGCTTGCAATTAGTGTTTGATTCGGGAGATTTAAGGGAATTACTCTAGGTAGAATCATACACTGGTAAAGAGTGCTTTTAATCAAACTTAGCACACAGACGATCGTTACTAGCCAAAGGAGGAATTTTATATGAATATTTATATGACAACTGGCACGATGGGTTTTATGGAGAAAATCAAAAACCAACATGCTGATGAGTCAATACTTTTAATGAATGGCGGCGGCAATACGCTGTTGCTACATGAGACGAACGGCAAGAGCATATTTCAAACGCCGAGGAAGTTCGAAGTGGTAGGTTCTTACGGTAGCCTGACAGAACCTGGATTCTTCGCAATGGACAACGTCGCGGTGACAGATGAAGGCAAACCTATTTTCGAACATCAGTACAAGCACCTAGGAGAAAAACTGCAAAACATGCCCGGTTTCGTAGCATACCGCTTACTGCGTCCAATCGGATCAGATACGTATACATTGCTGACACAATGGACAGAGCGACGTTTGTATGACATCTGGTATAACTCCCCTGGTAATCAATTATCCGATAAGACGGTTTTTAAGGATGCAGGTGGTGCTACACAACATATCTTCACAAGCGCTCCATATACTACACATTATAAAACACCTACTGAGGAGGTTTGACGTTTTGACGTCAGACCTTCTTTTTTATGTTGAAAGTTGTCAACCCTATAATTTACACACTCTATTTAGTCACTTCATTTACCCAAAAGTTTAAAACACGTAGTTTGCGATGTGGCCTACTGCTTGCTATACTGAACGAGTTGATTGACTTATTTGTCTATTTGAAAGGGGTTTTATTAATGAGAGAACAATTATTTCAGAAACTAGAACAATCTTATGACGATATGGTAGAGATCCGCCGATATTTACATATGAACCCCGAAGTGTCATTTAAAGAAACGAAAACCGCAGCTTATATCGCTGACTTTTATAAACGTCTCGGAGTAGAAGTACGTACTGGAGTAGGCGGCAATGGTGTCGTAGCAAGAGTCAAAGGTACAAAGCCAGGAAAAACAGTTGCTTTGCGAGCAGACTTTGACGCATTACCTATTCAAGATCAAAAAGATACATCATATGCATCCACTATACCTGGTGTCATGCATGCATGTGGACACGATGGTCATACCGCCACGCTCCTTCAATTAGCAAAAGCTATGAATGAAATGCGTGATGAGCTTTCTGGCGAATACGTATTTATCCATCAACACGCAGAAGAATTGGCTCCAGGTGGCGCCATTGCAATGATCGAAGACGGTTGTTTAGAAGGAGTCGATGTCATTTTCGGCACGCATCTGTGGTCACTTTTCGAATCAGGTGTCATCTATTATGCTTCAGGCCCGATCATGGCTGCAGCGGATCGATTCAATATTACCATTCAAGGAGCTGGCGGCCACGGTGCATCTCCCCATCAAACGAAAGACGCTATCGTAATCGGTTCACAGCTTGTGATGAACTTACAACAAGTCGTCTCAAGACGTGTTGACCCCATCGAATCAGCTGTACTATCCATCGGCTCATTCGTCGCAGAAAACGCTTTTAATGTCATCGCTGACCAAGCTGTTCTGGGCGGAACTGTTCGTACATTCACCAATGATGTACGCAACCTCATGGAATACGAAATAAAGCGTGTAGCTGAAGGTACAGCCTTGGCTCACGATTGTGAAATTACTGTAGAATACTTCCGTGGATATCCGGCAGTGATCAATCACGAAAAAGAAACAACCTACCTGAAAACTGTTGCTGAATCCATTGCGGATCTAAGTGGTGTAGAAGAAATGCAACCACAAATGGGTGGAGAAGATTTCGCCTACTACCTTGAAAAAGTTCCGGGTACTTTCTTCTTCACAGGTGCCCGTCCGGCAGAAGCCTATCCTCACCACCATCCACGTTTTGACATTGATGAAAAAGCTATGATTGCAGCAGCTAAGACGTTAGGCGCAGCGGCTATTGAGTATCAAAACTGAAGTGAAGTCATACACTGAAGATCACGCCTACGAAGGTAGCGTTGTCTTCAGTTTTTTTAATTTCACTGTACGATTACTATTTGAATTGGCTCACCGCAGTATTTCCCAAACGCGTCCGCCTGCTACATCAATCCACATCATTTCTTCACCTATCCATTACTAATCGATAAAATTCACCATATTAATAGAGTATTTACTATTTTCCAACATTACAGTTGATTTTAGTTTTTTCTATACTATAATTAATACGTATATGGTCCTATAAAACTGGGGGGAACAACATGGCTAATCCACATTATCTATCATCTTATATTGTTACATTTCATACTTTTGCATTACTTCATGGACAACATGCAAATCCGTACTATACAAAAGTAGTAGAAAGCGACCGGACTTTTATTGTCGAGAAAACACCACTAGAAATTATGAGAGATTCTTGTGCACATTACCGTTCCAACTTTGAATCCATTATTAACAGTTCCAAAATTGATTTGAAAAATCGTCCAAAGCCACCGATCATGCTGACCCATTCAAATGACCGGCCTTTATTATTTTTCCCTTTGCTGTCCCCCACTTTACATAAAAACTCATGGGTAGCTTATCATGCAGTAAAAGACGTTGTTCAACACGAGGACGGCGTGACCGTTATGTTAAAAAATGATACGCAAATGCAATTGGATACTTCGATAGCTACTGTTTATCGCCAAATGGCGCTATCACATATTTTGTTTCAACGATTTGAAAACGCTCAAGAGGAATTGCGAAGTTCCTATTATATGATCATGGAGCCGAAGAGTTCTGATTCGACAATTTCCTAATATACAGATTCAGTAACTCTTCTGACCGGTTACGTAAGCGAACATTTAAATAACGACGCATATCTTGATAGCCATCATATAAAAATACATATTCCGTAAATAGTTCATCTGTTGAATGGCGTATCACTCGCATTTTATGCTCTTGTAAATACAAAGCAGTGGTTCGTAAATCAGCAGAAACTGTGTTCATCGTTTCGTCTAACAAATTAAGATATGGACTTTTCAATTTAAACGGAACCTCCTCCAGTAACCGACGGTCTCGTTCCATAATCGTCAATAACATAGGAAGGTAAATGTAGTTTTCCAAATATGGCATTGCCTCTGCGGGGATCAAAGGCATTGATATCGCCTCCTAATAGAACATATGTTCCTAAAATGATTATAATTCCTTTAGCGAAGAAAAGCAAGCGCTATTAGTATGGCTTTTTCGCATAAAAAAACTCCCAGTTGTACGAACTGGAAGTTTTGACACTCAATCGATAGTTAAAACAAGTTTATTCGTTTCCTGGTTCATCACCAATAAAGTGGATAGAGAACACTTTCCATGTCCCATCTTCTTTCGTGAAAACAGTTACTTGGCGACCTTCGGGTGCATTTTCTACTCCTGTCTCACTGTCCGTGAATGTCGTTTTCAACGTAGAAAATACCTGTGCGCTATCCTTTGAATACTTTACAATCGTTTCATTATCTGTTTCACGTTTCATCGTAGTATTCTCAAGCATTTCTTCCATAGCCTGACGCTCTTCTTCCAGATCATAGCCTTCGGTAGAAAGCGTAGCAAGATAACCTTCTACGTCTTGATTGTTCAATGTTTCGATATAGCGTTCAAAAGCCGCTAGAATTTCATCTTTATCTTCTTTTGGCACATCTATAGCTTCTTCCACTTGGTCGCCTGACATGCTGAACCCTACTTTTTTATCGTCTACTCCATGATCGATAGCACCATTGCCCGGTGCAGCTTCGCTAGTTTCTGGATGGTTCTCGTTTGTTTCATCTGGGTTATTACATGCGCCTAATACGAACGCTAAAGCCATGGACGCGACTGCCACTTTTTTCTTCATATGCTCCTCCTACGTAGAGAAAAAGGCCTTCTACGTACAAAGACCTTTTTCATTCTATTATTATTTTACTTCTACCCAACCATTTTTGATTGCTGTAACAACAGCTTGTGTCCGGTCATTTACGCTCATTTTTTGCAAAATGCTGGAAACGTGGTTTTTCACCGTTTTTTCCGAGATGAAGAGCGTTTCACCAATCGTCCGGTTACTCTGGCCATCTGTTAATAATTGTAGAACTTCACACTCACGCTTCGTCAATAAATGAAGGGGGCGACGAATGTCGTTCTGCTGGAAGGATCCTTTATGTTCTCTCTCACTCAAACGTCGGAATTCTGTTACTAGATTATGCGTGATTTTTGGATGTAAGTATGATCCACCATTTGCTACTACTTTGATTGCTTGAATAATTGCGTCTGCATCCATTTCTTTTAGCATGTAGCCGAGAGCGCCTGTTTTCAAAGCATGTGTAACATAGGACTCGTCGTCGTGAATGGATAGCATGATAACGCGCGCATTTGGAAACTCTTTCACTAATTGCTCCGTCGCGTCTACACCATTCATGCGTGGCATATTAATATCCATCAGCACTACATCTGGCTCATACTCTCTATACAATTCAACTACTTCGACACCATCGTCGCCTTCTGCTACTACGTTAAACGATTCTTCAAAATCCAAAATTCGTTTAACTCCTTCACGGAATAATTGGTGATCATCTACTATCAAAATTTTTGTCGCTTCCATTTCCTATTCCTCCCAGTAATTACCTTACTTACAGATCTTCGTCCAATGGAATTTGAAAAAGAATCGAAGTGCCTTCCCCGACTTTCGAGGTGACTTTCATTTTTCCTTTCAATAACTCCACACGTTCTTGCATTCCAATGAGACCGAATGATTTCTCTTTTACTTCATTTGTATCAAAGCCGAGGCCTTGGTCTTTAATCAATATATTAACCGATTCACGTAACCATTCGATTTTCACCCATATTTCATCAGTTTTCGCATGTTTAATACTGTTATTTACTGATTCTTGTATGAGACGGAAAATACCTACTTCAAAATTGGAAGCAAATCTTTTTTCTGCTCCGTTACTTTGAAAATGAATGATTAGCGGCGCCTCGTACTCGCTAATGGTCAATAAATACTTTCGCAATGTCGGAACAAGCCCTAAGTCATCCAAAGCCATTGGTCGCAAATTATAAATGATACGACGTACTTCAGATAACGCTCCCCTAACCATTTCTTTTAGGTAAGACAGCTCTTGCATTGCTTCTTCAGGACCTTGCCGAACAAACGTTTTTTCGATTAAACCGGAACGCATCAAGACATTGGCTAGCATTTGCGCGGGTCCATCATGAATATCACGTGATAAACGTTTACGCTCTTCTTCTTGGGCCTGGATAATCTGAATTGCAAAGTCTTGTTTATGGCGTGCAGTTTCCAGTGCTGTAGTTACATTTTTCAAATCAGATGTTAAATATGTCATCACAGTGGTTACTTGGTTAACAAGCTGGTCTGCCCTTTCAATTGTCGAGAGCAGCAACATAAGTCGACGTTCAAGTTCATCCCGTCTTTCACGAAGTTGTTTCTCTTCCATTTTATTAATGGAGGCGCGTACAAGCAAGTCATTTGCCACACCATAAGCTTGTTTAACTTCTTCTTCACTATATGTTACAAAGTCTTTTGATACAGTAGCAAGACGCTTTCTAGAATGGCGTGATAGGTTCTCTAGAGAATCCCCTTCAGTTATCACATGAGAAATACTTTCTTTCACTTCTGCTAACTCTGTTTGCATTTCTTCATAACTTCTGCGGCTTTGTTCACTAATTAAGAAGATATCGCCTTTTGAACGATCCATTACATTAACCATGTTGCCAAATATTTTCTCCATCTGTTGAATGTCAATTGCCTTGTCGTTCAAATAACTCCCTCCCGCACTTGTTTATGTGAAAATTTGCAAAGTGAGCATTATTGCAGTTTAGCCTAAATACTTATACACTTCTTATACAGTATATCATTTTAATGATGAGAAAGTATTATAAGTATATTACAAATGTAGGGGGAACGACAAATGCGAGCTAATTATAAAACCGTAAAACTGTACGGAGAGAGTGAATTCGTCATCCAAAAATCCCGTTTTCTGTCATTTGTCAAGAGAGTCGAGACAGAACAAGAGGCATTGGACTTTATTCAGGACATCAAAAAGGACCATCATACAGCTACACATAATTGTTCAGCTTATATCATAGGAGAACATGACCAGATCCAAAAAGCGAACGATGACGGTGAACCTTCTGGTACAGCCGGCTTTCCTATTTTAGAAGTTCTAAAAAAGCAACACCTAAAAGATACCGTGATTGTCGTCACTCGCTATTTCGGTGGCATCAAACTCGGTGGTGGCGGATTAATCCGCGCTTATGGCAAAGCAGCTTCTGAAGGCATTGCCGCAACAGGTGTTGTGGAAAGAAAATTACAAGCACAAGTTAAAGTTTCTATTGATTATACATGGCTAGGTAAAGTAGAAAACGAAGTAAGGCAATCCGACTACCCGTTAAACGACATCATCTATGAAGAGGACGTTGAACTCTTTTTATATGTTCCTGAAGAAGATCAAGAGATTTTTGTGAAATGGATGATGGAATTAACGAACGGCCAGGCAATCATCGCCACAACCGGACATAAATTCCTAGAGTTCGACATCTGACTATACGTCCAATCGAAAAGCGGGTATAATGGTAGAAGGTGGATCCTATGAGCATTAGGTCTAATTTTATTTGGTCACTATGGATTTTTATGTGAAGATGTGTAACTTATCACCAGAATCAACTTCCCATAGATTCGCCATTGACGGTTTTTTTCTGCCGTACACCCTGGAGGTTTAAAATGAAAAGAGAAGAATATCGGAAAATGAAGGTTTCTAAAACGAAGCGCTTTTTAAAAATAGCATTTTGTACGTTCATTATCGCAGCCGTAGTTATTTCTACTTATGCATTCAAGCTTCATAACCAAGCAATGAATGTACTAGATCGTTCGTATGAACCTATCGCCAAGCAAGATCCGCCAGAAATATATGTAGAACCTGCAAAAGATAAAGTGTCGATTCTATTGATTGGCGTAGACGAAAGCGAAGCACGCCAGGATCATGAAGTGCACGGAAGATCAGATGCTTTAGTGCTTGCAACTTTGAATCCTAGAACCAAAAGCATCAAACTCGTCAGCATACCTCGTGACTCCTATGTTTATATTCCACAGGTAAACTATAAAGATAAAATTACACACGCCCATGCGTACGGTGGAACGAAAGCTTCTATTGATACAGTTGAAGAACTATTTGATGTTCCAGTCAACTATTACGTCAAAATGAACTTTAATGCATTCATCGATGTTGTAGATGCACTTGGCGGTGTAGAAGTTGAAGTTCCATACGAGCGTATCGAGAAAGATGAAAATGATAAAAATGCGATTCATCTAATGCCAGGACTTCATCGCCTGGACGGGCGCCACACATTGGCTTTAGCACGTACTCGTAAACTAGATAATGATATCGAGCGCGGTAAACGTCAGCAAATGATTCTTCAAGCCATGATCAAAGAAGCGACATCGATTACATCCATTACAAAGTACGGGGACGTCATCAATGCACTTGGCGATAACATGAAGACCGATATGACATCCAAGCAAATATTGTCGTTTATTCAGTATATAAAAAGCGGACTACCGGACGTGGATACCATCACATTAACAGGCTATGACGATATGTCGACAGGTACGTACTATTACAAATTAGATGAGCAGAAGCTAGAAGAAGTAAAGCAGATTTTAAAATCCCACTTAGGGTTCATCCCTGACTCCTCTTCTCTAACCGAGCTAGACACGGATCAATCCTCCGCATCCGTTTACACCAATTATCAATAGCTTATTCAGAAGCGATGAAGCCCTTTCCGGTTTCATCGCTTTTTTGTGGAGAATGAAAGGTAGGGGGTTGTGGAATCTAGGAGAGTTAGTAAAGGAAACTTAAGGTTTTGATTTTACATCTTTAAATCCAGAAAACACCACAAAGTTAGTCGTATGCGTTAGTTTTTCACTTATTACATTCAAGTTCATATGACTAGGACCGTGATATCTTAATCTAAAATCATTAATTTCAGAAAACCACACTAGTTGATCGTAAGTGGAAGGCGGCGAGTGCAAAGATGTGCTCCTAACGCTTCGCTTTTACTCGCAAAAGCCGTTCTTCGTTACGGCTCTTCCCGCAGGATCAGCGTGCGCCTTGAGACCCTGGACTGAACGAAGTGAGGGAAGCGGCTCAAGCCACGCCCTCGGGAAAGCGTCCGCCTGGAACGTCGATCAACGGTACCCTCCCCCTCAACAATCACTTCTTCTTTAAACATTTCAGCATAAAAAAAAGCCCTCATCCGCTTCGCAGCAGACAAGGACACGTTTTTCTTATTTACCAATCATGCGTACTAAATTTAACAACGGACGATAATTCGCTCCTGCCAGACCAATCAACTCTACAAACAGTTCAATCACAATCAGCATGACGAAGACCAGAAGCAATGCGCCCCACACTGTTGCTTGTGAGAACAATACAGCGGCTGCTCCGAAAAGAATTGCAATACCATAAATCGTAAGCACAGCTTGTCTATGCGAGAAACCTACGCGCAATAAACAGTGATGCAAATGCGACTTATCTGCTGCTGTAATAGACTGTTTCATGCGAACGCGTCTAACAATCGCGAAGAATGTGTCTGAAATCGGAACGCCTAGCATGATAATAGGAATAACAAGTGATACAACGGCGACATTCTTAAAGCCGAGTAATGCCAGTACCGAAATCATAAATCCGAGGAACAGCGATCCAGTGTCGCCCATAAAAATTTTCGCTGGATGAAAGTTGAACACTAAGAATCCAAGCGAACTAGCTGCCAATATGGAAGCTGTTGCAGCAACAAAGACATCTCCCATTAATAAAGCCATTACCGTAATGGCAATGAGCGCAATAGTGGAAACACCTGCTGCTAAACCATCTAATCCATCAATCAAATTGACAGCGTTCGTGATTCCGATGATCCAAATGATCGTGATCGGAATACTGAAATAACCAAAGTCAAGCTGACCTAGAAACGGCAAGTTGATGAATTCAATTTGTAATCCGCCCCATAGAACCACAACTAACGCAGCCGCTAGTTGGCCTAACATTTTTGCTTTTGCTGTGATTTCCAGCATATCGTCTAAAAAGCCAATCATGACGATCAGTACCGCACCGATTAGGATGCTTACTGCGTGCTCGTCTTTCGGCAATAATATAGCATATCCAATAATAAACGCTCCGAAGATTGCGAGCCCGCCGATTCTAGGCATGATTCTCGCGTGAACTTTCCGATAATTGGGGCGGTCAACCGCACCGATCCGATACGCGAATTTGATGACTAGCGGTGTTAGTATGATTGCAGCGATAAAAGCTACAGACATTGCAATGAATAACATGTCTTTCCTCCCCAAATAGCATTAAGTACATATCTCCTTGTAGTATAACATAATTTTTGCTAGAGTTCATCATTTAGCATGCATTACTCATCTATTCCCTTACTCGCTTACTTGCAAACCCTAATTAATACCGCCACAACGAGGATTTAACCATTTTACATGTGGTACATTGTGATCAATCTATTGTTCTTCTCTATCTATATATAGATAGTCTTTTATCGATCCTTTTGGTAAAATAGATAGGAATCTCTCATTTAAGATAGAGATTTATAAAGGAGCGTCTAATTCATGTTAAAAATCTTTAAACGTAGAACTGGAACGAGTGAACGACAATTGCGTAAATACCGCAAAATTGTGGAGCAGATTAATTCACTAGAACCTAAATATATCGCTATGTCTGATGATGATCTATCTGGAATGACAGATCAATTCAAACAACAGTTGGAAGACGGCGCAACTGTCGAGACCATTATGCCGGATGCATTCGCAGTCGTACGTGAAGCATCTAAACGGGTTCTCGGTATGCGCCATTTTGATGTGCAACTAATCGGTGGTGCTGTATTAACAGAAGGTAATATTGCTGAAATGCCGACCGGTGAAGGGAAAACACTCGTCGCTTCTCTCCCATCCTATGTACGCGCGCTTGAAGGTAAAGGCGTTCACGTCATTACAGTCAATGATTATCTGGCAAAACGAGACTTTGATCAAATCGGTCAAATTCATCGCTTCCTTGGATTGACTGTTGGATTGAATGTTCCGATGATGCAAGGACCAGCGAAGCAAGCCGCCTACGAAGCAGATATTACGTACGGTGTTGGAACAGAATTCGGCTTTGACTATTTACGGGATAACATGGTGCAACACACTTCTCAAAAAGTGCAGCGGCCTTATCACTTCGCTATTATCGATGAAGTCGACAGCGTCTTGATCGACGAAGCGAAAACACCATTGATTGTAGCAGGCAAAACGCAAGCCGATGCGGATCTTCACCATATCGCAGCTCGCCTAGCCAAACGCTTTAAAGTAGATGAAGATTTTGACTTTGACGAAGCAACAAAGGCAACTTCCCTTACCGAAAAAGGTATTGAAAAAGTCGAGAAAGCATTCGGTATTGGGAACTTGTACGATTTAGATCACCAAACACTTTACCACTACGTCATCCAGGCTGTCCGTGCGTTCGTCATCTTCAAGCGTGATGTCGATTACATCGTACGAGACGGAAAAATTGAATTGGTAGATATGTTCACTGGCCGCATTATGGAAGGTAGAACCTTATCAGATGGTCTTCACCAAGCAATTGAAGCAAAAGAAGGCGTCGATATTACAGACGAAAATAAAGCACAAGCTCAAATTACCATTCAAAATTATTTCCGTATGTATCCAAAGCTTTGCGGAATGACAGGTACTGCAAAAACTCAGGAGAAGGAATTCCGTGAAGTCTATAATATGGATGTAATCCAAATCCCGACGAACCGCCCACGTGCACGAATCGATGCTCCTGATTGCGTTTTCAGAACGACAGAGGAAAAGTATAAAGCAGTAGCAAAAGAAGTAGCCTCTCGTCACGCAAAGGGACAACCTGTATTGGTCGGTACTACATCTATTCTCCAGTCCGAAGCAGTCGCCAAGTATTTACGTGATGAAGGATTGAAGTTCCATCTATTAAATGCGAAAAGTGTCGAACAGGAAGTTTCATTGATTTCCGAGTCTGGACAAGCGGGCAATATTACCGTCGCTACGAATATGGCAGGTCGCGGAACGGATATCGTCCTAGGTGAAGGCGTGGAAGAAAACGGTGGACTATTTGTATTAGGTACAGAAAAACATGAAAGTCGTCGTGTAGATAATCAGTTACGAGGCCGTTCAGGTCGTCAAGGTGACCATGGAGAAAGTCAATTCTATCTTTCTTTAGAAGATGAAATGTACATACGCTTCTCTCCTGAAGAACTCGAGAAATTCTTGACGAAAGTCCGTACGGATGAGAATGGTAAAGTACTAAACCCTGAAGTAGATGAACTAACGGAACGCACACAACGTATCGTGGAAGGCGCGCACTTCTCAATGCGTGAGTATAATCTAAAATTAGATGATGTCATTAATGATCAACGTGAAGTAATCTACTCTTTACGCAATCGCGTACTTGAAGGCGAGGACATTTTCGATAAACTCAAGACGATGTTGTCAGAAACAGTGGAGTTCGTTGTGTTAGATAGTTGCCCAGATAATGAAATTGCCGATAACTGGGATTTTGATCGTATCGAGCGGACTATGAACGCACTTTTACTGACGCCTGTAAGTCTTCCCAATTCATTAGATAGAACCGCAGATATAATGAAAGAGTACGATGAAGAAATGGCAGAGTTGTTTGCATTTATTGACACTTTCACTGATAATGAACAAGTGAGCCAACTGTTGCCACAAGTCATGTTGAGCTATATTGACACGATGTGGGTTAAGCATTTGGAAGTAATGACTCGTCTAAAAGAAGGAATTGGATTGCGTTCATACGGACAAGAAGATCCTATGCGTATTTACCAGCGTGAAGGCTTGCAATTATTCGCCAAGCACTATCAACGCCTACGCCGGGATATTGCGTCTGAGATTATCGCATTCATGAAGCAACTCAATACAGAACAGGAGGTTTCCCAATGAAACTCTTCAATTTATTCAAAAAAACCGAAAAAACCGGATTGGACAGTACAGTTGAATCCGAAGAAATTTTAGAAAATAGTCAAGCTGTTTCAGGCGATGAAGATATCGAAACAGAACTATCTCTTCATGAGCAATGGAATCTTACACAGGAGCAGGAATATGTTTTTCGTTTCCTAGCAAATGAACTAGAGCCTTTAAAACCAAATCAAATCTCCTTATCAGGTATCGATATCGATTTGGAACCTGCAAACGGTAGCTGGTTAGTTAAAGCATTCTTCCGTTCTTCCCTTGATCAAGCGATCACTGTAGGCGAAATCGAGTTATTATTACTTGATGAAGAGGGCAATACAGCCGCATCTGCGGAGTTCGATTTGAATGAGTTAGGTGAAATCCCAGCGCGCAGCGCACGTCCATGGGTATTCGTTTTCGAAAAGAAAGATCAATTAGTAGAAGAAATCCCTGCAGCGAATTGGAAGCTTGCATTCAACGTTCACTCGATGATGCCACATCAATTAGAATTAGCACCAACATGGGAAGAACAACTCCCTACTGAGCAAAAAGAAGCGTTATCAAAAATAGTCAACGATCTTCCGAAATTAAAGCCACGCGAAGTAAATATCGCCGGTTTCCAAATCCAATCACAAGATGAAGGTACGATTGCAGCATCCGTTTTCGTTCGTAACGGCCACTCTAAACAAATCAATATTGAAAAGTTACCGCTTGAATTGATTGACGCAACAGGAGAATTGGTAGCTCGGGGAACATTCGACCTTAATCCTCCACTTTCCGTGAAAGCAAACAGCACAACTCCTTGGACATTCATCTACCCTAAGGAATTAGTGAAGAAAGAAGAACCGGATTTCTCTCGTTGGACAATCCGCGTTCCACAAGACGCAACTAATTAATACTTGCCGGATAAGATGGGGACTCCCCCTCTCTATCCGGTATTTTTTCGCAAAAAAAATCGATCCTCCAGGTAGGAGGATCGATGTCTCTTCTATTAAATACCCGCAACACGCTTCGCACCTATATAGCGCTTGCCCCAATACGTATCATTTACTCTATCAACACGCACACCTTTTGATGTAGAAGCATGTGCGAACTTGCCATTTCCAACATAAATTCCAACGTGAGAAACACCGCGTCCTGTCGTGTTAAAGAAAACTAAATCACCATTACGAAGGTTTGATTTCTTTACAGCACGCCCTGATGCATACATCGCGCTTGAAGTTCTTGCTACTTTTAAACCATTTTGCTTGAATACATACCCAACATAACCTGAGCAATCAAACCCTGCTCTAGTCGTACCGCCATAGCGATATTTGATTCCCGTTAAACTAGTTGCTGTCTTTGTGATATTTGTTGTTTTACCCGCTGCATCTGCTTGTCCCGCAAATGGTGAGACGATTAAAAGTGTGGAAAGTGCTAGGACTGAAATAATTTTTTGTAATAGATTCATAAGTTCCTCCATAATAGTATGTATTTTCCATTGTGTACTTGTTTATTTATGTATCCATATCTTAGCATTTTCCAAACTCTAGATTTATTACAGTAATGTAACAATATTATTTCAAAAACAAACACTATGTTACGCTTGAAATATACATGTCTAAAATTGGCAAAGCCATGTACCAGGTTGATTGTATTGTACAAAAAAAGACTACCCTAGAAGTCAGCTTGCACTTCCAGGATAGTCTCTAATAATACTCTATTCTACTCAATCAAGCTGTAAATCAGTGATCACAACTACATCCTTATGACGCAATAGCTTTGTAATCGGCCACTCCGTTGTGACCTCTCCAGCTTTCAATTTCTCCATCGCCGGACGCTTCTTCTCACCAAACGCCACCATGATCAACTTCTTCGACTTTACAATAGAAGAGATCCCCATCGTTAATGCGTTATTCGGAATCTTATCATCGTTTTCGAAGTACTGACTATTAACGCCCAGTGTAGAGTCTGTCAGCGTCGCAACATGTGTTACAGAATCAAATGGTGTTCCTGGTTCGTTGAACGCGATATGACCATTCTCCCCTACTCCAAGAAGTTGAATATCTAGCGGGTGAGAATTCAATTTATTCTCGTAATCTTTACACTCCTGATCTAAATCTTCAGCCATGCCATTCGGAATATGCGTTTCTTTGAACGGCTTTTTACTGAATAGATGCTGATTCATAAAGTATGCATAGCTATTCGGGTTTTCCGCGTCAATACCGACGTATTCATCTAAATTGAATGCAGTAATATTTGAAAAGTCTAACGACGAATTAGTCCATTCATTGTAAATCGGAATCATCGTGCTGCCTGTAGCCAATCCCAGTACATGCAATCTATTATTATGAAGTTCTTCAGAAATCAGTTTAAATACTTCTTTGGCCCCTTCATTGGGGTTTTCTACTGTTATCCATTTCACATTTTCCATTTCACACACCGGCTTCCTAGGTTTTACCTAATTATATTGTAATTTCAATCCAACATACGGTCAATATTGAACCCCTGTTACCTCACTCTTTATTCCCCAATTTACTCACTGTTACACTTGAATTTTTATGCATCTGACATATTTCCTTTAGTTCCTTCAACCTAGTCCAAATCGCAAATACAACGAAATGTATATGACAAAAGCATGTAAAGTGGTTGAACATATTGTGAACATAACGTTTAATCTTCTATTCATAGGGATTTCCCTAATACTTTATTCCCTCGCTAGTATTATGATAAAAGTATGAATTCCATTTAGACGAGGAGGTGGCCGTATTGAGCAAGAAGATATCTTCTACAAATCAACCAAAAGAAGAAGCGAATTTAAAAGGTACCCTGATCATGGTGATGATCATCGGGATCGTCATTCTTGTCATGTGGTTCGGCGCTTACGGATTATTCTTATCTAGATAATAACTAGCATTAAAGGAGGAAACACTATGCATTTGCATAAGTATGAAAAAGTATGGATTGTGTTCGGTTTAGCATCATTGGTTTTATTCTTACTCATTATTGGCTTTGCTGCATTCTGGAAAGGAACACATCCACAAAGTCATATCGAAACAATCGATCCACAAAACGTCGAAGCGAACGAATCATTCCAACCTGACAATCTCGGTTTGACAGAAGTTGCTGACGGTAAATACGTTGTCAATATGGTCGCTTCCGCTTTTAACTATGACCTCGGCAAAGAAGAAGATGGAACCGCTACTAAGACGATTCGCGTACCAAAAGGTTCCACAGTTCTTTTCCAAGTAACAAGTAAAGACGTCGTCCACGGATTCCAAGTGGCGGGTACAAATGTCAACATGATGGTTGAACCTGGACACATCAGTCGCTTCGAATCAGTCATGAAAAACAACGGCGAATTCACGGTAGTTTGTAACGAATATTGCGGCATCGGTCACCATTTGATGTTCGGCACAGTGGAGGTGTACTAACCCATGGAATTATTTAATTTCTCAAAAAAAGAATCCAGATTGTATATGGCTTTTATGCACGTCACATTTATCTCTCTTTTAATCGGTGGATTGATGGGACTGCTTCAGACATTAGTTCGTTCTGGTAAATACACATTACCTTTCAACATTGATTACTATACGATTCTCACAACGCACGGTGTCATACTCGGTTTAGTTTTAACTACGTTCTTCATCGTCGGTTTCCAATTCTCTCTTATGGGAAAAACAGTTGGCATTTCAGATAAACAATTAATGTGGGGCTGGATTTCATTCTGGGTCATGTTGGTTGGTACAGTGTTATCTGCATGGATGATCTTAACAGGTGAAGCTTCTGTATTGTATACATTCTATACTCCGCTTCGCGCACATCCTATTTTCTACATCGGTCTAACATTCGTCGTTGTAGGGAGCTGGATTGCCGCTTTCACTAACTTCCGTCAACTATATGTATGGAAGAAAGCCCATAAAGGTGAAAAGTCTCCTTTACTAGCATTCATGGTAGTCATCAATATGATTATGTGGTTCGTCGCAACACTTGGTGTAGCGTATTCAGTCATCGTATTGATCTTGCCTTGGTCACTCGGCTACGTCGCAACAGTTAATGTCTTGTTGACACGTACATTATTCTGGTACTTCGGTCACCCGCTTGTATACTTCTGGTTGTTACCTGCCTACATGGCCTGGTATGCAATTATACCGAAAATCATCGGTGGAAAGCTATTTAGTGATCCGTTAGCAAGACTGGCGTTCATTTTATTGTTGATGTTCTCGATTCCAGTCGGATTCCATCACCAATTGACTGAGCCAGGTATTGATCCAACTTGGAAGTTCATCCAAGTAGTCTTAACGTTCATGGTAGTCATCCCTTCTTTGATGACTGCATTTTCATTATTCGCTACATTTGAAATCACAGGCAGAAGAAAAGGTTATACATCTCTATTCGGTTGGTTCAAAAAACTTCCTTGGAAAGATGTTCGGTTCTTGGCACCGTTCGTTGGTATGGTGGCATTTATCCCTGGTGGAGCAGGCGGTATCATTAACGCTTCTCACCAAGTAAACTCTCTTGTTCACAACACGATTTGGATAACAGGTCACTTCCATTTAACAGTTGCAACAACCGTTATTTTGACGTTTTTCGGTATTGCGTATTGGTTGATCCCTCACTTGACCGGTCGTCGATTGACTCCTTCATTAAATAAATTAGGTATCATTCAGACGTTCATTTGGGCAATCGGTATGACCATCATGTCAACTTCCATGCATATTCAAGGGCTAATCGGTGGACCACGTCGTTCAGCATTCTCTGAGTACGCAGGTGGAGATCAAGTTTCTACATGGATCAGCTATCAAATGTGGCAGGCTGTCGGCGGAACCATTTTATTCGTTGGTATTCTACTGATGTTCTACATCTTCATTCAATTGGCATTCTTCGCTCCACGCGGTTACGAAGAATATCCAATCGCTGAAGAAGAAGTAGATGCTGAGAAATCACCGAAAATATTGGAGAACTGGTATGTATGGGTTGGTATTACAATCGCATTAATTTTATTCGCATATACGATACCGATGATCGATATCATTAAGCACTCTCCTCCTGGATCCATTCCATTTGACTGGCCTATTGGACGTTCTTAAACAGCAGAAAAGCCCTGAAGAATCCGTCGTATTATTCGGATTGTTCACGGGCTTTTTTCCACAATTTACACGATGCGATAAAATAAACCGCAGCAATTTCTTATAAAATATATAATCGTCATGAACAAGTAACAAGACTTCAGAACTGTTTCGAGGTCGCAAAAATAAATTTCAGGGTATTTACACACGCATTAAATCTAACTAACTATTAAACTATTGGCAAAGATAGTTCCAAAGATACGTTTAATATCCAATAGTGTATTGTATGATAGGTTTATAGGTTTAATAACAAATTAATACTCTGCAGTACAAAGTACCAAATCTAGTATACTAAAAGGAGATACGTCGAAATGAAGAAAATTGCCCTAGCCGCGATCGCCTCTTTTTTGCTTGCAACAAGCATCTCAATTGGCAGTGTTGCCGCCGCATCGAAAACGCATGTTGTGCAAGCAGGAGATACTCTTTACAAGATTTCCAATCAGTACAAGATTACGGTAACCGAACTAAAACGTCTGAATTCTCTTACTTCTAATGATATCAAAGTTAAACAGAAACTAATAGTAGAAAATAAAGCAACCTCTTCAAAAACT
The DNA here is from genome assembly GCF_002743425.1 of Sporosarcina sp. P7. NCBI lineage: Bacteria > Bacillati > Bacillota > Bacilli > Caryophanales > Caryophanaceae > Sporosarcina > Sporosarcina sp. P7. The sequence goes on from NZ_PDZF01000012.1 coordinate 45,222, forward strand.
GTTTCTTCTACTAATTCATTGGGTACAGTATCATCTAGCAAGCCAGTGACACAGCCAAATACTTCTATTACTAGCCAGGCGCTAGGTAAAAAACTAGTAGATATTACGCAACCTTTGCTAGGAACTCCATATGTATGGGCAGGTGTAACACCGGCAGGATTTGATTGTAGCGGATTCATTTTTTATGCATTCAACGAAGCTGGCGTTAAAGTTCCACGATTAGATACAATCGGTTTCTATAACCGTTCTCTATTCATAAAAGATCCGGTAGTAGGAGATTTGTTATTCTTCCAAAATACATATCGCCCCGGCATCTCACATATCGGTATTTATCTCGGAGACAATAAGTTCATTCATGCGGGGACGAAAGCTATTGAAGTCGCCTCACTAGATTCTTCCTATTGGAACGCACATTTCATGGGCTTTAAACGCTTTGTAGACGTAAAATAAATAACGGGTTGTCTTGTAAGTCATAATGACTTGTAGGACAACCCGTTTTATTTATTGTTTTACTCAACGTGCAGAGTAACCACCATCAATCACAAGCTCTGCGCCTGTAATATAAGACGCTTCATCCGATGCCAAGAAGAGTACCGCATTCCCTACATCTTCCGGTTGACCTAAACGTTGTAGTGGAGTCATTTTAATCAACATATCAAGTTGAGCCTTAGACTCTTCAAGATTTGCAACCATCGGCGTTTCTATAACTCCCGGGAACACCGTGTTTACACGGATTCCTACCTGTCCATATTCCGCCGCCGCTGCTTTAGAAATTGCACGTACCGCACCTTTAGATGCAGAATATGGATTCAAGCCCATACCAACCAACGCAGTATAAGAAGAAATATTGACGATTGCACCTTTTTTCGCTTCTTTCATATATGTTGAGGCATGTTTCATACCTAGGAATGTACCGAAGCTATTAATATCTGAAAGTCTGCGCCAATCTTCAATCGTGATTTGATCTACAGTTTTTTCAGTTGAGATCCCGGCATTATTCACAAGAATATCAATTTTACCGAAATGATCGACAGCCTTTTTCATAGCATCTTTCCATTCTGCATCTTCAGTCACATTCAATTTGATAGTTAGAATATCGTCCTGACCGCCCCACTTCTCTTCAAGTGCTGCTGTATTGATATCAGCCGCAATTACTTTCGCACCTTCTGCCGTGAATTGCTTTACCATCATTTCACCCATACCGGATGCTCCACCTGTAATGAATGCTACTTTGTCTTGTAATCTGCTCATCCTATATCTCTCCTTTATTGTTGTTACTAGTATATACTTTAACATTAAAGTATATTGGATTCAATTATACGGTTTGATACTATCTTCTTCAATGACGGAATATTTATACATCCCCTTCTTTATACACTCCTTGTATAGACCTTATGCATACGGTATAATTAGTGTTGTATATATACTCTAAAAATGGAAGAAGTGAACAAACATGTTCAAAGATCCACGTTATCTACATTATAATGCAGCGGGCTTCCGGCAGGATTTGATTGCAGGGATTACTGTTGGAATTGTAGCCATTCCACTTGGGATGGCTTTTGCAATTGCTTCCGGTGTGAAACCGGAATACGGGCTTTATACTACGATTATTGCTGGACTTTTAGTCGCGTTGCTAGGCGGTTCACGTTACCAGATCGCTGGCCCTACTGGCGCATTCATTCCCATATTACTAGCTATTGTACTGCAATACGGTTACGAAGATCTTCTGATCGCCGGATTTCTCGCTGGTATTCTTCTGGTCATTATGAGCTTTCTCGGTGTCAGTAATCTCATTCATTTCGTCCCGCGATCGGTGACAATCGGATTCACTGCCGGTATAGCAGTGATTATTTTTACTGGACAATTCCAAAACTTCTTTGGATTGACGGGAGTAGAGAAAAAAGAGTTCTTCCATGAAAGCATGGTGGAAATCGCTCGTCAATTTCATACCGTCAATACCTTTAGTATCCTGACTGCCGCAATCGGTCTCGTTGTCATCTTCCTATTACCGAAACTCGCTCCCAAAATTCCGTTGCTCCTTATTGCGCTGTTGGTTCCTACTATCTGCTCGATGTTGTTCTTCCCAGGTAAAGTAGAAACGATTGGGACAGCATACGGGGGCATTCCGCAACATCTGCCCAGTTTTCATTTTCCTGAAATCACGTTCGCTAAGCTAGTGAATCTATGGCAACCCGCTTTAATCATTGCTGCACTCGGTGCAATCGAATCGTTGCTTTCCGCAGTCGTTGCAGATGGAATGAAAAGTAAGGTACCCAAGCATGATTCCAAGAAAGAATTATTCGGTCAAGGTATCGCCAATATCATTACACCATTATTCGGTGGAATCCCAGCTACAGGTGCCATCGCACGTACCGCCACAAATATCGGTTCTGGCGCGGTCAGTCCAATCTCCGGTGTTGTGCAAAGTTTATTTGTCTTAGCTTTCTTATTACTATTTGCACCTTATGCTTCTTATATACCGTTGGCTGCAATGGCACCCATTCTAATGTTCGTCGCGTGGAATATGAGCTCACGAAAAGCCTTCGCTCAAATTGCTTCGTTACGCTCAGGAGATTCACTTGTGTTACTGACAACTTTTCTTTTGACCATATTCGTGAATCTAACAATCGCAGTCGAAGTCGGAATCTTGCTTGCCGCCCTGTCATTCTTACGCAAGATGAGCGGCTCATTGGATATTAAAAAGAGTAAACTATCCGAGGTTGAAAAATTCAAGTTATCTACGGGAAATGAATCTGAGCTGATCAAATTTAAACTCTCTGGTCCTCTGTTCTTCGGTACAGCCAAACATTTCGAGGATCGATACCCTGAATTATTGAATCTTGAACAGAAGACGATTATTTTGGACATGAAAAATCTGACAGCCATCGATGCAACTGGTGAAGCAGCCCTTTCCGCTATGCTCGACGAAGCAGATCGCCAAAACAAGCGACTCATCTTTAAAAGAGTACCCCCTGAGAAAGTGAGCTTGTTCAAACGTAGTGGTTTATATGACAAAATTGGTGAAGATAACTTCTTTATGCAATGAGTCTTGGATTTGAGCTAGTAAGCGGTCAGTATTTCGGCTGTGGTTCTGCCAACACAAAAAGCTTCCACTCAACTGAGTGAAAGCTTTTTTTCATATTATTACAACTTCCATTTAAACCGAGCATACCCCGCAAGTAGAAGGAAGTTCACTGCAGCACTGATGACAGTACCATATGCAATGGCCTGCGCACCCATCTGATCAACAAACGCAAAAATAATACCAATATTAATTCCAAACACGCTGATCAAACTAAAGATAATAGGTGTGATCGAATTGCCTTTTGCATAATAAAAACGAGTGACATACGTATTGGCCGCTAAGAAAAACATCGACAAAGCGAATACTTTAAACACCGGCACCGTCAGCATAACGGACTTCTCATCGAAATTCCCATAACCGAATACTAATCGGATGAGCGGCTCGGCTAGGAAGTAGCAGAACACCGTCGCTGGCAATAGTAACGCGACCATGTAGAGCATGCCTTTCTTGTAAAGCGCCTTGACCGTATTTGTATCCCCCTCGCCTTCTTTCTTCGCGAGCATCGGATAGATAACCGTCGTCACAGCCGTCATAAGAATCGCTTGTGGGAAGCCTGTTAGTTTCGATGCGTAGTTAATAGAAGAAATCGCACCTTCCCCTAATCCACCCGCTGCAATACGGTGAATAATGAAGTAGAACTGCAATGATGCGCCACCGAATAAAATGGGCAGGGCGAGCCACCACATTCTTTTAATATCCGTCGGCATGCCGAATGAAGGTTTCAGCGAGGAAAGATCTGCACGTTTAATACCCCAATACAGGAAGAGCCCCATCAGGATCGCACTGACCATCGCGCCTACGCCATAGGATTCGGGACCAAGCCATTTTGTTAGCGCAAAGCCCACCGCAACAAATGCTGCGTTATACAATAAGATGGCGAGACTTGATAACTGAAAGCGGTCATTGATATTTAATAATCCACTCATCCATGTTGACATGACCAATACAATAGAAGAAGGCATCATCCAAAGGAAGAGATTTCTTACCAATGTGTAGTCTTCATCACTTAACTCTTTAAAGAATAGATTCAGAATTGGATTCGTCAAGACGATAATTCCTAGTGTGACGAGTGTAGCGGTCATGACGACTGTCGTGAATGCTTTGCGTACAAATAATGGTCTATCCATATTCGACGAATGGTAGATCGATATAAAGGCAGTCGTCAACGCTCCACCGAGCACTAGATAAATAAAGTTCGGAATCGTATACGCAGTCGCGATGGCATCCGCTACTGTCGAAGTACCATATTGTATGCCAATCACGACTTCCCGCCCGAAACCAAACAGTCTGGCGACTATATTAATGATAGCGACAGTGCCAATGATTTTGAATAATTTACTCATTTGGAAGATCCTTCCCATTCTGTTCATAGATATCGTTCAACCTTTGGACGATTACTGTTGAAGAATGTTGCTGAATCACTTGTTGTGTGACTTCATGTTGCTCTCTTGTCACTTCATTCGCAAGTGCTTCTTCGAGTCCAGTAGCCAAGGCTTGCGCGTTACGTGGCTCGACTAACGTTCCGACATCGTCTTTTAACAAATAAGGAAGGCCTCCCACATTCGTTGCTACGACTTTGGCTCCCGAGGCAAGTGCTTCGAGCGCCACCAAGCCAAAACCTTCATGATAAGAAGGTAACACGAGAATATCGGTTGCTGACATCCATTTCGCGAGTTCAGTCTGGCTGACAGGCTCTTTAAAGCGAATGCCTGAATTGTTGCCGACTTTTTCTATCGCTTCCGCTGTAAAACGCTGGTCCTTTTGCGAACCTACTATATATAGAAGAAGATCGTCATAGGTCTCTTGTAATTGTGTAAATGCATTGATCAATTCCATGACACCTTTTGCTTCAATAACGTTTCCTACAAAAAGCACTACACGTTCATTCAACGGCACGTCCAGTAAAAGCCGAACTTCCTCTTGAGCCATTGGCTTGAAGACACTCGTATCCACCCCCATACTCATAATTTCTACTTTGCTAGGGGCTATTCCATAATCCGTAATGACATCATTTCGCAACTTCTCTCCAACGGTAATCACCCCTGAAGATTCTTGTAAAATGCGTTTCGTAAATTTTGCGATACGTTCACTTTTTTTTGCCATTTTATCTAAATCCCCACCATGCACCGTCACAACGTACGGGATCTTCCATAATTTCTTTGCAAGCAACGATACTATTCCAGTAGGAAACGCGTAATGCGCATGTGTGATACTAATTTTCTTTTTATGCTGTAAAACATATAGAAGGGATTGTATTCCCCATGAAAGATAGTTGGTTATCTTCCCGATTTTTCCTTTACCGGGATCATGTATGGCGATAACTTTCACATCTACGCCATCATTTTTTAATTGTTCCACTTGGTTTCTCACAAAAATTCCATAGGTTGGATGCTCCGTGGAAGGATACATATTACTAAATACTACTACTTTAGGCACGCATAACTCATCCTTTATTACTTACTGTCATAATCTACTAAGCACTTTGATATGTTGAATGATTATACCACATACTACGCGTATATAACGTCATAACGTCCATAAACTGACTATCTTATTTATTCTGACTAGGGGAAATGTCGTGAGTTATTCATATGAACATTTCATTCATATGTCAGCGTGTAATTTTCTTGTAATATAAATGTAATAATTCCTATGTTTATTCGTGCTAACATATTCCTAGAATACAAAGCGCAACAGTGATTGCGTGAAAGGGGAATTTGAGCACAGCATGAAACGTCTATTAACTCTAATCATGGCAAGTCTACTATTCTTTTCATTTGTACCAGAACTTGCTTCTGCGAACTCACCAACATCATTAGTAAGCACAGCAAAAAAATATATGGGAACACCTTATCGTTTAGGTGGGACAACCCCAACAGCTTTTGATTGTTCAGGATTCACGCAATACGTATTCAAAGAAGAAGGCATTTCTATTCCGAGAACGACTGGTCAGCAAATGGCAATCGGCACTCCTGTTACTAAAAGCGAACTAGAAGTTGGAGATTTAGTATTCTTTAATACATCAGGTCGCGGCGTATCACACGATGGCATCTATATAGGTAATAATAATTTTATCCATGCTTCTGTGAGCCAAGGCGTCATGGTATCCTCATTGGATGATCCATACTACTGGAAGAGTCGTTATATCGGTGCACGTCGCGTAGCGAACTTCACTGATAATGTAGGTAAAGAAGATAAAGTGGCTGCTTCTGCTCCTGTTAAAGAAATTGTTTATGCAACTCGCGGTGAAATAGCACAGGTACTTGCAGAAAAGTTAGATCTTGATATGACAACAGTTAATCTTACATTTAAAGACGTAGATGAATCAAATCCTCACTACAAGGCAATATCCGCAGTCGCTGAAGCGAATATTTTCTCGGGTGATGCAGGTAACTTCAATCCAAATAAAGAATTAACTCGCGCTCAAATGGCAAAAGTTTTAGTGGGAGCATTTGAATTAAGAGGTTCTGCTATTGCGAATTTCTCTGATGTTCCTTCTGGGCACTGGGCAACAGAATATATTAACATTTTATTCTATCACGAAATTACAACTGGTTACCTAGACGGTACATTTGGATTGTCAGATAAAGTATCAGTTGGACAACTAAATAAATTCATCGATCGTATCAATAATTGATGATCCTACCGAATGTTCAAACTCGAACATTCGGTTTTCTTTGATTTCAACTCTATTCCCCCTTATGTACCACAATCCCTTAAATAGTAATGAAGAATCATAGTAATAATATTGCTAATTTACGAACCATGACGAAAATATCTAGTAATTAGTTTTCATAACTGGTAAAATGAACCTATGAGTCTAGTAATACATTATATATTAAGGAGGATCTCATGAAACAAATTAAATGGGCAACAGTCGGTCTGTTGCTGCTAACTATCTTAGCTCTCTCACCTCTCCAGTCATTTGCAAGCTTCAAGTTTTCCGACGTCCCCGCCAACAGTGAATATTTCAAAGAAGTCCATTACATAGCGGAAAAAAATGTTATTAATCAAACACCTAAATTCAATCCTCAAGATAACTTACGACGTTCACATGTTGCGAAGATGCTCGTCATGGCAACTGGTACACAAAATACACAATTAAAAAACATGGAAATTAACGGACTGAAGCCGACTAGTGAACAATACAAGTTTGCTAACATTGCTCTTCAAAAAGGATACTTCCCCAATACTGACGCAAACAACTTCAAACCGAACGAAGAAATTAAACGGGATGAAATGGCATACGCGATGTCAGTGGCGTTTAACTTATCCGAAAAAGTAACGAGCCAAAAACCTCTAGGTATGGATGATGTGAAAAATCACAAATACGCTGACCGTATCAATGGTTTGTATTATGCAGGTATTACACAAGGCGACAATAAGAAATTCTTACCGAATAATTTATTAACACGTAAACAATTTGCATTATTCGTTGCACGTGCGATGGACAAGCAGTTCGCATTGACTGTTAAAACTCCAGACCAACAATCAAGCGTGAAGTATGTGCGCGTAGCCACTGGCGATGATACAGATCCATTGAACGTGCGTAGCGCACCTTCTGAGTCTTCTGCTATTATCCATGTGTTGCCTAACGGTACAGTAGTAGAAGTAACAGGCAATCAAGGCATTTGGTTGAAAGTAACTATCAATGGTGTAGAAGGTTATATCCATGAATACTTTACGACAACTAATCTAAATGAAGCGAAACCGAATACACCAGTAGCAACAACACCGCCTGTTACTACACCGAAACCAACACCTGTTGCGAAAACAATGGGTAAAGTGACTGTAAATAATTTAAATATGCGTTCTGCAGGCAATTCCAGTGCACCTACTGTCAGTAAGCTTCAATCAGGTCAGAAAGTAGAAGTCTTGTCCGTTTCGGGATACTGGGCAAAGATTCGCACTGGTAGCACAACCGGTTATGTGCACAAAACATATTTGAAATTGTTGAATCAAACAGGTAATCCATTGAAAGATCGTATCATCGTTATCGATGCTGGCCACGGTGGACATGATCCGGGCGCAGGTAAAAATGGCCAATCCGAAAAAACGATCACACTGAACGTTTCAAAGAAAGTCGAAGCGAAGTTAAAAAATGCTGGTGCTAAAGTGTTAATGACGCGTTCCAATGATACGTATTATTCACTCCAAGCACGTACGGATTTCGCCAAGAAGAATTTTGCAGAAACATTCGTTTCCATTCATGTGAACGCAGCAGGTTTTGCTGCAAAAGGAGCAGAAGTTTTCTATGATTCTTCTTCCAACGTAAATGCAACAGAAAGTCGCGATTTGGCTTCATTCATCCAGCGTAATATTGTGCAAAAGGCGAATATGTCTGATCGTGGTGTAAAGAATAAAGGTTTCTATGTAATCAAAAATAATAACGTAGCTGCTGTGCTTGTGGAGTTAGGCTTCATTACAAATTCTCAGGACTTTGCGAAGTTGACAAGTGAACAGTATTTGAATATTTATGCTGATGCGATCTACACAGGTCTATATCAATATTACAGCAAGCAATAATGTCATCCACCTCCTAGATATATTCTGGGAGGCTTTTTATATGTTACTATTGTTGGACGACTGGCGATTCTGCGCTAATATGAGCCAAGTTATGGTTCATTACCCAACTCCTCACCCCACTTCTCAAGCAAAAAAACCGTTATAAGAAGCAAGCTCCCCATAACGGATCAATTCATTAGCCAATCAGCTGATTAACCTCTTTAGCAAAAACATTTTGTGCCTTAGAAATATCTACTTTATGACCCATCTCGTTCAATGTTTCACCAATTTGCATGACTGCTTTCTCCAACATATCCGCTGTCGTATTCCCCATATGTCCGATACGGAACGCCTTTCCAGCCAAATGAGCGAGTGAGCCCGATAGAACCGTGCCCTTCTCCGCCATAGCCGACCGGAACTTTCCGTCATCAATACCTTCAGGATACAAAATACAGCTCAATGTTGGTGCCGCTACTTCTTCTGACGCAATCGCCTTCATACCATAGACTGCTAGACTCTGTCGAACAGCACGACCGAATGCCTGATGGCGTTGAATACGTGCGTCTAGCCCTTCTTCTAATACGATACGTAGTCCTTCTTCAAGCGCATACACTAAGTTTACAGCAGGCGTCGCGAAATATTTTGAAGGATCGTGCATGATTGGAATCCAATTATAAATATCACAATAGTAAGCTTGCACACGCTCCATAGCGGCACGAGCTTCCAAAGCTTTCTGATTAAACGCGACAAGCGCAATACCTGGTGGAACACCAATGGCTTTCTGCGACCCAGTTAAGACAATATCAATCGTGTTCCCTACTCCACCGTATTCTTTACTCATATCCTCATCCATCGCAGTAGTTGCACAAACGCCGTCTACGATAACAAGAGCGCCATGCTTCTTAATAACCGGCACAACTGCTTCCAAATCAATCCTTACTCCAGTCGAAGTATCTGCATGTGTCACAGTAACTGCTTTATACCCACCTTCAGACAATTTCTTGTCAATTTCTTCAGGAGAAACTTGTTGACCCCATTCAGATTGCAATACGTCTACTTGAATACCGAATGCTTGTCCCAATTTAATGAAGCGGTCACCGAAATATCCTTGGCTAACGACGAGAAGTTTTTCCCCTTCCGCAATCGTATTGACAATCGCCATTTCCATTCCAATCGTGCCTGAACCAGCGACTACAAATACCTCGCCGTCTGTATTAAAGATTTCCCTCGTCTGATCAATAGTATGTTTATAGATTTTGACAAAGCGCGGATCCGTATGCGACCATGTCTCACTCGCCATTGCATCATAAATAGAATCCACTACTGGCGTGGGTCCAGGGATTAACAGCATCTCTTTATTTCTCATTATTTAATTCCTCCTCTGAATGAAGTACATATCTCTTATACTATACAAACTATCTAAATTTTTCAAATAAAAGAAAAGGAGGGAATTGGATGTAAATATCCAATTCCCTCTACATTTCACATCATCTGATGAAAGATGGTGTGACCCCGTTATCATATGAATACCCCTTTGTTACAACGAACGAAGCTTTCTCCCAAAAGTCACGTTCGGTAAAGCAATGCCGCTATTAGAACTGTGCTGTTTCAGTTGAACCAGACATAGCAGTTGTTGAAGATTGACCTTCAGAGATAACTTGTGTAACTTCGTCGAAGTAACCTGTTCCAACTTCACGTTGGTGACGAGTAGCAGTATATCCTATTGATTCGTTTTCAAACTCTGCTTGCTGAAGCTCTGAGTAAGCAGCCATTCCGCGAGTTTTGTAACCGTGTGCCAATTCGAACATGCTGTGGTTTAATGAGTGGAAACCAGCAAGTGTTACGAACTGGAACTTGTAGCCCATCTTACCAAGTTCAACCTGGTACTTCGCGATTGTTTCTTGATCAAGATTCGCTTTCCAGTTGAATGATGGTGAACAGTTATAAGCAAGCATTTTTTCTGGGAATTTCGCGTGAATTGCGTCAGCGAATTCTTGAGCTTCTTCAAGTGATGGGTGAGAAGTTTCACACCAAACTAAGTCAGCGTATTCAGCATAAGCAAGTCCACGTGCGATTGCTTGTTTGATACCTGGTGTAGTTTTGAAGAATCCTTCGTTCGTGCGCTCTCCAGTGATGAATGGAGCATCAATTGGATCGATATCACTAGTTACCATGTCAGCAGCGTCAGCATCAGTACGAGCGATGATTACTGTGTCAACGCCTAGTACGTCAGCAGCTAGACGTGCAGCTGTAAGGTTGCGAACTGCGTTTTGAGTTGGAAGAAGTACTTTACCACCCAAGTGTCCACATTTCTTTTCAGATGCTAATTGATCTTCCAAGTGAACACCAGCAGCTCCAGCTTCGATCATGCCTTTCATCAGTTCAAACACGTTCAATGGACCACCGAAACCAGCTTCCATGTCCGCTACGATTGGAGCGAACCAATCAAATCCGTCTTCACGGCCTTCAGCGTGGTCGATTTGGTCAGCACGTTGAAGTGCTTGGTTGATGCGTTTAACAACTGCAGGTACAGAGTTTGCCGGATATAAACTTTGGTCAGGATACATTTGTCCTGCAAGGTTTGCATCAGCAGCAACTTGCCATCCGCTTAGGTAGATTGCTTGTAGACCAGCTTTAACTTGTTGAACTGCTTGGTTACCCGTAAGTGCACCTAGTGCATTAATGAAATCTTCTTCATGAAGAGATTTCCAAAGGCGAGCAGCACCCTTTTCAGCTAGTGTATTTTGAATTAGAAGTGAACCTCTTAGTTTAACTACATCCTCAGCAGTGTAGTTACGTTTGATCCCTTTCCAACGGCTATCTTCGGCCCAGCTTTTCTCCAGTTGTGCAATTTGTTCTTGTCTTGTTGACATTATCTTCACACCTTCCCAATTTTTCAACGGCTAACTGTTACAATCTGTTTCATAACAGCTATCTTCGTTATGTATTACTATATAACAGTACTTCAGAATTGTCAGTCCATTTTGACAAAAAGGCTTTTTTAGCGGATGAAAGAATGATAGAATGGATGAAAGGGCATACATTGAACTATAACTATATAAAAAGGGGATTTTATGAAGATTATGGAAAATAAAGATATCCCAAAGAAAATTCTGAATCAATACGCTTCTGTGTTAGAGGACTGGGTTCCAAAAGATGCTTCTATAGCTATCGCAGTTTCCGATCACTATATCTACTACGTTCCAGGCATGCATGATATTCATTTGAGAGAAGGACAGCATATCCAAACCGGCAGTATCGCCGAAGTTACGATCAAAGATCAGCGCAAAGTGGAAGTAATCATGGATAACTCTCTTTATGGTACATCCTACTTCGGTATTGGTTATCCTATTGATGTACAAGGAGAAGATGGCGCGTTAATCATCATCCTTCCGCCTAACTTCCACGTACTGAAAAAAGATCAGTTACAGTTCCTAACAGGAAAGAAAGAGGATGAGTGGTTCCCAATCCCTTTAGATCAAGTCAGTTATATAGAAAGTTTACATAAAAAAACGTGGTTTTACACAGCGGGTGAGAATTATAATATTAGTTTTACGCTGAAAGATTTACACCTTCGTTTGCCGAGATGTTTCCTACGTATTCATCGTTCATACATTATTAATATGAATTGTATCGAGAAAATTTCTCGGGATTTTTCTTCGAATCTGGTCATTAAGCTCGTCGATGGTACGGAGTTGCCGGTTAGTCAGACATATCTGAATGAAGTGCGAGCGCTTTTAGGATTTTAATATAAAAAAGACTGAAGCCCCTTCCTAGTAATTAAGGATCGGTCTTCAGTCAACGCATATGATTCATTTCATATGCTATTTTTATTTGTTTTTTTAATCGCATCTGTAAATTGTTTGGTCCCTTTCATCGCTTTCTCATATAAGGAAGCGGAAAGTTTTGCGGTTTTTGTACACGTATCGTTCCAGTCTGCCGCTAACGAGTCAAAAGCTTTGGAGAAGTGGTCGTTCGCTTTATGCATTTCGCCAATTGGAATAGCCACTTCTGATAGATCTGCAAGTTTCATGAAGTCCGTCACTTTGTGGTGATAGCACACTGCGATAACAGGTGTTGCCGTACATGTTGCTAGGATCAGCGAATGCAGTCTTGTGCCAATTACTATATCTTGTTCAGCAGAAATTTGCAGTAAGTCTACTGGTAATAAATTTCGATCGATTACTGTAGTTTTTTGAGCTTCCTTCATTAAGGATTGAATATCTTTCGTAACATCAGCGTCTTGAGGGAACTTGGTAGCGAAGAATGTGATTTCAACGGGGTGTTTAGCCGCTAATTCATCTAAATTTCTCGCCATTCCTTCTATATATTGTTGATAAATATCTTCTTTGCTCTCCGGCCAGTAGCCGGCATGATAATATGGTACAGCTGTAATGCCGACTTTCAGCGGACGATCAGCTGTAGCCTTGCGCTCACGTTTTAATGAAAATGCCGGATCCCCTATGACTTCTACAGATTTTTGTACACCAACTGACTTCAAAAGTTCAGCTGATTCAGGATCTCTCACTGAAATACTTTCCGCATGTTTACCCATGTACCGGATGAACCATTTGCCTAACTCACTGCTAAGGGGCCCTGCTCCACAGCCATAAATAACATAAGGAACACCAGAATTCTTAGCCATCATAGCGTACGATCCGTATAATGGTGCTTCACGTTTATACAGATCCATTAAAATGCCGCCACCGCCTATAATCAGCAAGTCGAACGTTTTAACAATCTTTTTGTTTTGAAGATACGTAGCACCGAATGTTTTCACTGCGTTACCTTTTTTATAATATAAAGGCGCACTCATCACCTGATAGCGCTTCGCTGTTTGCTTCGGATTATTGCTGAATACCGTAATAACGTCACTTGGGACATTAAAGGTCGATGTAATTTGTGAAATAAGACTCAATAAAATGGCTTCATCGCCGTTATTATCATTTCCATAGTTCCCTACTATTCCTATTTTCAATTTATACCATCCTCTGCAGTTCGTTTGCTATAAGTATAGCAGAGTGACCTTTTATAGTGTATTCAAAAGACAGAGAAGCCTTCCAATCCAGGAATACGTCAAGGATGGGAAGGCTTCTATACTTACTTTTCTATACTCCTATATAGGAACGCACTGAATTGAGCACGGTTGACCGGCTTACCTGGCATGAATTCCCCGTTTTCATTTCCAGTAGTAATCCCGTGGTTTGCCAGAATATGAATCTGCTTGTAAGCACCATGCTGCGGTGAAACGTCTATGAATTTCTTCGCAGACTCTCCTTCTAAACTATAGGCTTTAACTAAAATCATCGCCATTTGTGAACGAGTCAACTGTCCTGTCGGATTAAAGGAACCGTCGGAATAGCCGCCTACAATATTGGCATTGGCGATCGCACTGATTTCATTGTAATAACGATGGGTCTTTGGCACATCAATGAATTCTCTACGCGCTTCTTCAGCCGGTGGTAAATTGAAGGCTCGGCTTAAAATCAAGGCCGCGTGTTCTCTGGATAACGTGTTACCCGGATTGAAAGTTCCGTCCGTATCTCCATTGATAATACCACGATCACGTAAGTAATAGATTTCTGTCGCGTAAGCATACGACAATGGTACATCTTTGAACAGTTCTTTATTCGGAGTATCTACAATAGGTGGCACGGGCTTAGGCGATTCAATCACAGGCGGAGCTTCGGTTGACTTCACTTCAATTGGCACAGAAATCACTTTCTTGCCGAGAGTCGCCTGTACATGTCCTTTACCTACTTTTGTTGCTGTAAACGTCCCAGCAGAAGTGATGGAACCAATAGCATCTGTAACGCTCCATACTAATTGTTGCGGTTGATAGATAATCGGTTTACCGGAAGCATCTGCCGGAGTAGCAGTAAATGTAATGTTCTCACCCGGCTTGACGCTTGTTGCAGAAGACTTCACATCGAGTCTTGCAGGCTGGTCAATGACCGTGATGGGGAAAGATTGTTCAGCTAATCCGTAGTTGACGCTGATGCGATCTTCACCTGCCCGAACCGCTTTATAGGTCAGACCTGTTCCTTCAACCGTTCCTTTTGCAGATGTTGTTTTCAATTGAGAAGCATTCGGCACAATGGGATTATAATGCGTATCCAATACATGATTGATTTTCAAATCGGCGGTTGCACCGACCAATATTTCTCCCATTTGTGAACGAGAAACACTCACGTATGCTGGTTGTCCAGTTGGGGCGGTACTTACCGCTTCGAGGATAGCTGAGATATTCCGTTGAGTCGAATTGGATGTACGATTCGCCAACACGACTTGGTTACTACCGTAGTTGCGAATTCCCATCGTAGTGGACCCCCCACCGTCAAAGTTCAACGCGCGGTCATATCCTTGAGATACAAGATAATTTGCAAATTGGGTTAATGTCATTCCGTTACTATATCCAGCCCTTGAATCAACTGTCACCATATGAACTTGCTTTTTATCTTTACTGATCGCAATAGCGGTTCTTGCCGTCTTTGCTGTTGCACGCCAGTTATTCGTATCCATTGTAATATGCCGTTGACCGTCTTTCACAAGCATCGGGCCACTCGCCATCATAAATTCAGAGTCTTTCCATTTATCATCGATTGATAGACTCAATGATAGCGGATCTCCAACAGCGACGGATTTGAATCGTTCCAATCCTTTTTTTCCATGGATAGATACGACAAAACCATTTTTCGGTATCGTTACAGCCTGTTTATCTCCATATCCTCGTACTTTGACTACTTTACCTTGGAGTTGCTGTCCATAATGTGTCGATGTGATCGGCGCACTCGTTTCAACAACTAATTCAATACCATATTCATTGGAACCCGTCGTGTTTTTCACATGTTGCGGAGTGAAGATAATGGTTTCATCCGCCTGACGCTCACGGTTGAGGCCGGTCATTTGAAAGGTATTACCATTGACCCCCACTTCAATTCCTAAATTGAAGTAATCAATTTCTGAAAGACCGTTACGCGTCACACCAAATGCAATCGGATGGCTGACATAGAATGAGCTCGCACTCGAGATTACACCGCCATTCACGATTTCATTACCTTCAGACAACAGATACATTGGCATCCCTGTGTTCATATCGAAAAACGAAGTATTTACTGCACCCACAACGCGATGGCCCTCTTTTGAATCCCGATTTGCCAATGTCAATGTAGGGGCAGTTTTCGAAATAGGCGCAGGAAGACCCATTTTTAATTTCGTGAACGGATCACTGAGATCCACGCCTATGTGATTGATGTGACTACTTGCTGCATATGTATAGTGAGAATACGTAACACCTGAAGACACGGGGTAACTGGAAACGACTTTCGTGCTGGCTGCCGCAGAGAATGGCAATGAAATTAGCATAGCTGCCGACATAGCGGTAACGACTACTTTCCGCTTCGTGCGAGACAGCAAAGTATTTTGTACGATAACACAACTCCACCTTTCCTACTCCTATCAATCTCTAGTCTATCAAATAAGGCCTATTTTTTCATGTACCGTTTGAACGAAATAAGTCAGGAAAAGAAGAATTATGGAGTTTTAGAGAGATTTTGGGTTTGTTATGAGCGGATCTCGAACAACATTGAGCGGGTGCGGCGTAGCTTAGAGCGGATCTCAAACAACATTGAGCGGGTACACCGCAGTTATGAGCGAATCCCAAACAACATTGAGCGGGTACACCGCAGCTATGAGCGAATCGCAAACAACATTGAGCGGGTACACTGAAACTATGAGCGAATCTCGAACAACATTGTCCAATCCCCCCATCTTCACCCCATTAAAAAAAACCTACGAATGGATTAGCCATTCGTAGGTTTCGTTGTGTCTTGCTGCTTGCTAAACGCGACAAATGCGCCTAGCAAGATAAAGTAGAACAATGTATACATTTTAAGTTCCCAAATATTATAGTACATTCCGGAAACGCCTGTTGAAAACCATAGTGCAATCATAAACACACCGAAATTCGTATGACGTGATTTCCAGAAGTATCGCAACATACTTAACAGGAAGAGCGCGAAAATCAATACTCCAATGATGCCGGTTTCTGCAATGACTTGAATATATTGATTGTCTGAATAAAAATACTTCCCGCCATAGATATCCGAACTGATACCATAGTGATCATAAATCGGTGATCCATACGATAATGTGGCGGAACCGCCGAATGAACCGAATCCTGTACCCGTTATAGGGTGATCACTGAAGATCTCAAACCCTTTACTAATATAGAAGAATCTTCCGCTCTCAGTCATGAGGGCTAAGTTCTTTTCATCAAACGTTTCGCCGAAGCGTCCCCCAATACTTCCAGCTCCGCTAGGCTTCTGGTCTACTGTCACACCTAGCTCCGCAATGTATTGTACAGCCAAGTTCACTGGATAATAGATCAAGATAATTGATGCGACACCTGCAATTACTAGTCGTTTCAGAAGATACCATTTTCTCGTCATCAGGATAAAGACAATACCGAACACTACTGCTGAAATCCAAGTTCCTCTTGAATAAGTCAGAACTAGAATCCCAAAGAACAAAACAAGCAATACACGGAATGTCCATTTGTATTTATTCTGCTGGTAAACATGTTGCAAATAAATGATCCCGATAATTCCGAAAAATAGAGACAATGCCAAAGAGTTCGGATTACCCGTTAGTCCGTAAATACGCACTGCATTCGTTGCAGATAAAACTTTATACTTCCATTCTTCAGGAAGCAGTAACTGACGCAAAGAGAGTTTTTCCACCAAACCATGAAGTGACATCACAATGTTCAACCATACCGTCACCCACGCAAGTTGTTGTAGCCATTTGTTCGTCAACGTCATTCTTGAAATGATGTAATAAAGCAAATACATAATCAAAAATGTTCGGACTTGGAAAATAATAGAAGTTGGAATGACATCGTTCAGGAATCCTATGATCGAGCCAAATAAAATAAATGCGAAGTAAGACCACTCAAACCATTTGAATGTAAATAGTGAACGGATATTATATCGGTAACGGAACAATGTCCACGCAAATACGACAAAAATAATTAAATCTCCTATTAACTTCATTCCACTATTCACTTCTAGCAAAAATGGTCGTATATTGACGTAGATAATAAGAAATAAAATACTTTGCTGCGGTTTAATAATAGAAAATAGGACAAAAAATAAGGCCGTTCCGAGTAATGCTATTTTTGACGGTAGCAATAATGCAATGAGCATCACAGCTACTGCAATCAGTATGGTACTTGTAGATTGTTTTTCTAATCGCTGTTTCCATATATTCATTAGTCTATAAAACCCTTTCTACGCTTGCTAGTTCCTTGTTGCATTATATCACTATCTAGGACGGAATAGTGAAAGCATTCGTTGCATCTTTTCAAATTATTGTAGTTTGTCGTTTATTGCTATATGTGGCTTCTACACTTTCATGCGTATTTTTCATAATTTGTATGCCCTCTCATCCTATTGGTCTAGTAACACTACGACATATATAGGGATTTATTATATCAATAGTCTATTAATATACCAAATGGTACTTACCAATAATAGTCCTATCTGCTACAATAGTAGGAGATTCTATAGGAGGTTTTGATTTGAAACGTTTGATTACATTACTGACACTTTTGCTTTTGGTTGCTTCTCCTATCTTTACACCGGTGGCAAGTGCAAATGATTTCACTGGTCATCAAATGCAACAAGAGCTGACATTTTGGATAGATAAAGGTGTGATCCAAAAGGACGCAAAAGGGAATGTTTATCCGAACCGTGCAGTTACAAGAGGAGAATTTGCTTCGTATTTGGCACGTTCACTCGAATTACCTGCTTCGACAAGATATACCTTTACGGATTTAAAGGCAAATCATTCCCGCACAATTGAAATTCAAAACGCTGCCGGCGCTGGAATTTTGGCAGGTTATCCCGATGGTACATTCAAGGCGAATCAGCAGATTACCCGACAGCAAATGGCGGGAATGATATTTAAAGCATTCCGCTTCCTTGATATCCCTGTCAATTCACCTACTGTCCAATTTAAGGATAGCAAGAAAATCTCGTCGAACTTCATTCCTGCTGTATCCGCGGCTTCTTCATTGAACATCATACGTGGAGATCAAGGGTATTTCAAACCGACAAGTAACGCAACGATTGCTCATGCTTCGGCATTTTTATACCGTATGTTTGCAGTCGCTGACGGAAAAGGCAATACTCGTCCCCCAACGGATGTTGGCGGTACGGAAAACCCTAAAGTGCATAAAGTCAGCTCAATTTCCAACAATCAACTGAATGTAACAAATGAATCATACCTCACGTTTGAAGATGCATTGGCAGCATATAATGCTTCTTCAAACATTCAGGCGATTTCCGTTAATAATACTATCATCAAAATGAAGTCAGGCCAGGCATTTGCCTCAGAAAACCCAAAGCAGTATACGTCACTATATAGCGACCCTGCGTTAAAAAACGAAGTGACATATGTTCAGAAAGGGTATGAACTGGACTATGTTGGCAGTAGCGCAGAGCGCGTTGTAGTGGACGTAGGCGGCTATACCTATTATGCAAAACACGAGGAAATCGATCTAGTCCCTTCACCATTATCTAAAGGTGCAAGCCAGTATAAAGTAAGCAGTGACGGCTTACTCATTCACCAACCCTATTATCGTACATACGATGCCAATACGAAACAATATAAAGGTAGTTACGCAGAGTATACAGTAGGTCCAGCTTCTCCTGCAATGAAAAAAGGACAGACCTATACAAGTAACGATGGAGTTCACTTTAAGGAATTGAATGGTTCGGCAACGATTACCTATTATCCGTATTTCCAATTCCAATCAGTACGCCAGCCTTCTACTTACACAGGACAGGAACTGGATCGTTTTATTTCTGATGCATTACAAGCGAGACAAAAAACAGGTATTGCACGCTATAAAAACGCTACAACCAAGTCGAAATTAATCGGACTTGGTACGTATGTGAAACAAATGGAGAAACAGCATAATGTGAATGCGATGTTTATCTTAGCAACAGCTATACATGAGAGTGATTACGGAATGAGTGGCAATGCACAGCAGAAAAATAACATTTTCGGTATCCGCGTATTCGACTCTTCGCCAGATAAAGGTGAAGTCTATGGTAATCCTACAAGAAGTGTCGATGCATTCATCACTCGCTACATCAACTTAAACTATGCGAATCCACTCGGCGCTTATGCCAATGGCGCCGCTCCAGGAAATAAAGCTGTCGGCTTCAATATGAAGTATGCATCCGATCCTTTCTGGGGGAGCAAGATTGCAGGCCATATGTGGCGTATCGATCAGTTTCTCGGTAAGAAAGACGCAAACCAAGCGCAATTAGCCGTGATTTCCTATACAGGCAATACAGCGGTGAATATCCGGACAAGCCCTGAGGCAGTGAATAGAAATAATATTTTATTCTCCTACAAGCCCAAGCATCCAGGCAGTCTGGCGGCATTCGGCTATCCACTGATTGTTGCGGATCGTACGACAGGCGCAGATGGCTTTGTTTGGTACAAGGTGCGTATGGACATCAATCCAGGAACGCAACCAATCAACGAACCATACGGCTGGATCCGTTCCGATCTAGTCACGCTTGTTAATTAAATAGTTAGATAGAGAAACCACCGCCTCCTGCTTAGGAGATGGTGGTTTTTAGTATGATGAATGAATTCAGAAGACAGATGCTTCTCAAGACGCACGCAAATCGATCGACATTCGCCGCCATCTACTTACAATCAACTTCATGTTATTTCTTTAAGACAAAAACGATCATAGTTCCACGATATCCGCTTATAAATCTTCAGAAGTGCTCTATGACCCCTCGAAAGCGCTCTATCAAACTATTTACTCGCTCTATAAACCCCGGCAAGCGCTCTATGTCCGTTAGTAACCGCTCTATTCATCTTCTCAAGTAGGATAACGCCCGCTCCATCGAAGAACATCCATCAACTTCCCCTTCCCAATTACTCACCAAACAACAAACCACCATCTCCAAACTAACGGAGATGGTGGCTTCATTATTATAATGCGTCCGTATACTCTTTACCTGCTGGCAATAAGTTAGACATATTGATACGTTTCAGACCTTCTTTGATCTTGGTTGTGTAACCTTTTTTCGTACTGTTTAAATAACCGGCTTTCGATTTAATCATCCGCTCAAATACTTTAGCTTTCGACGGATCGATTTGTGACCACTTTTCATAAGAATGAATCAAGTCTTCTAATGTCAGATGAACATAATCTGTACCTGAAAATTGACCATTTGGTGCACGTTTGTACCAAATGTCTCCATTTGAACGGGTCCAGTTCTTTTCTTCGAAACGTATTGCCTTTTCAATAGCACTTGCATTTTCCAAATAGACTGGATCATTAAACTCCTGGAACGCAAGCAAGAGAATATTCATACCGCCAAGTAAATGGTTCATTGACGTATGCGTCTTCACTTGAGATTTCGCCGGGAAGTAGTCAGGAATATAATATGCAGTAGGAGACAAGAAGTTTACGTTCCCTTTTCTATGTTGCTGTACAAGCAAGTTCGCATAGTTCCGCAAACCTTCATTGTAGTCTTTATGATTGAATGCTTTTCCACCACGATAAAGGAATAATGCAATCTGTTCATTGAAGCGTGTATCGACGAATGGTGCTGTAAAGTTATATAAATTCGTCAAATACGTACTAGTCACTTCAGTTTCCCAATAAGGCTTACTTCCTCTGAAGATAGCTAGGTTTGTAAAGGAGTTATGCAAAATATCTTCATAATAACGTTCTTTCGTTTGATCGTACAACAACATGACACGATCTTCTTTTACTAAAAGTAAATTACGACCATATCCTCGCCCTGAAGCAGGCATAGGTTCAATAGTTGTTGCCATCTTATTGTATGGCCCTTCTGCTGTATACCATTTATTGCGCTTTTTATAGTTGGTAATGGACTCCCGAAGCCATGAATCCAATCTTTCTTTTGACGAAAAGAGTTTTTTATTGGATGAAAGATACCATTGATCCACCACATCGTATCCTCTAGAGTTTAACTCATACACTGATACACGAGTATCGCCCATTAGAATATTGCTGTACGATTCTTTCTCTTCCTGTAGTTCTCGCGTTCGGCTGACCGCACCATTACGATACTTTAACTCAAGCTCACGCGAACGGTAAGTTTTTGAGATCATTTGCTGTCCAGTACCTTGTTGCGAAATCGTTTCAAGGACACCAACTGGCGAAGTGGCAATATCGAATCCGAATGTATCATCCACATCTTTTTTCATTGGGAATTTGTCGAAACGTTCCATTGCATTCGTTTTAATATCTCCATCAATTCGTACCAAGTCCACACGAATCGGCAGACGGTCAGGGTTTCTCAACTCGACGAATGTAAAGTAATCACCGTTTGGCAATTCGCGTTTGGTTACAGTGACTCTCGTACTTTTTCTTTCACTGACACCATAGACATAAATATAATCGGTTGCATGTCCGTGTGCTTTTACTCGTTTAGCTGATAAAGACAAGAAATGGTTTGAACGCAAGTACGTCTTACCTTCTTGTGTCTTGGGTACTTCTGTAATAAATTGCTCAAAACGAATAGGTTCAAATTTCCCCATCGTTTGTGTTTTATTGAAAACAATCGGTTGCTTTTTTTCGAGCATTCCTGCTTGTATCATTGCTCTATGTAGAAATACAGCGAATGAACCACGGTTAACGGAAAGTTTCGGTGCAAAGGATCCGTCTTCTTTACCCGTTGTAATGCCGTGCTGCATAAGTACCTTTACGCCATATCTGTGAGATTCACTAATTTTATGCTCATCAGTAAAATGTACTTTTTCACCTGTATCTTTTAATTTAAATGCATTAACCAACACACTTGCCATCTGTTCACGTGTTAATTCATCACTAACACCGAAGTTACCATCGGGCTTCCCCCTAAATATTCCTTCCTGATAAGTAGACATTGCACCACGTAAGTTAGACGACTTTGCGCTGACGTCCTTGAATATCGGCTGATAAGGAGCTTCAGGTAATTGCAGTGCAGCGGTTAGTAAGTTTGCCGCTTGCCCACGTTTGATGCTGACACCTGGACGGTATTGTAGATCTTGATAACCGTTAATGATTCCTTCTTCCACGAGCTGTGTTACTTCATCTTTTGCCCAATATTCATTGCTTACATCGGTGAAACGCTGGTTTACCGTTTCTGCTTGCGCATTTATTGGTAGTACAATGAAGTATACGAACACTGCGATAAGTAAAGAATGGAAAATAGCGAATGTACTGTTCTTTGATGCGCTGAACATCTTTAAAATCAACCCCCGTCTTTGAATTCATTAGTTTTAGTATGCAGTTTCCTTCGACAATTATAGCATATCAATCCATTCATTTGGACTTTCATCGCAAAGGAAGATTTCTCCATACTGTAAAGCCGTAATACGTACAGAACTACTTCTCCATTCTGCAAACTGACACCGTACAGACGCAGAAAAACAAAAATAGTTTCAAAGTTTTACACTTTACTTTTACTATTTCTATTTACATGAAAAAACAGTTCATGCTGAGTAAGCGATGAACTGTTTGGAGTTATGCATGCTTTTGTTCGTACTCTGTAATCTTGTCTTCATATTGGAAAGTCAGAGAAATTTCATCCCAACCGTTCAACAACATCTTTTTTGAATACGGATCAATGTCAAAGCTATACACCGAACCGTCTTCTCCCGTTACAGTCTGATCTTCAAGACTAACTGTTAATGTATACGGGGCTTCTTTCCCTTTTTGTAGAAACTCATCAATTTCCGCAACTGACAACTTAATCGGTAAAATCCCATTCTTGAAGCAATTACTGTAGAATATATCTGCGAAGCTTGGAGCAATGACTACACGGAATCCGTAATCCAAAATTGCCCAAGGTGCGTGTTCGCGAGATGATCCACAACCGAAGTTATCATGTGCAACTAGGATAGTTGAACCATCATATCGAGGGTCATTTAACACGAACTCTTCATTTTTTGTACCATCTGCATGATAACGCCAGTGATAGAATAAATATTCACCGAATCCAGTGCGCTCAATACGTTTCAAAAATTCCTTGGATATGATCTGATCAGTATCTACGTTGTTTTTATCTAAAGGAGTGAGTACACTCTCTATTTTATTAATTGGTTCCATCTGAATACCCTCCTCAAATTTGCACAGCTGCTTCAATTTTACGAACATCTACGAAATGTCCGTGTAGGGCAGCGGCTGCAGCCATGGATGGGCTGACTAGATGTGTGCGTGAGCCTGCACCTTGGCGTCCTTCAAAATTCCGGTTAGATGTAGAAGCACAACGCTCGCCAGCTGGTACAACATCATCATTCATAGCCAAGCACATACTGCATCCTGACTCTCTCCATTCAAAACCTGCATCTGTAAAGATCTTATCAAGCCCGATCTCTTCCGCCTGTTTTTTCACTGTACGTGAACCAGGTACGACAATTGCAGTCACAGTTGGATGAACGTGTTTACCTTTTATCACTTTCGCCGCCGCTTCTAAATCGCTAAGACGGGCATTTGTACATGAACCGATGAAAGCGTGCTGAATTTCAATATCGGTTAATGCCATTCCTTCTTCAAGTCCCATATATTCCAATGCAGAACGAAGTGCGGACTTTTCTGTTTCCGATACATAGTCTGCAGATGTCGGAATGTTAGCCGAAATTCCAGATCCCATCGAAGGGTTCGTTCCCCATGTAACAAATGGTTCGATTTCATCGGCATCAATTTCAAGCACTTGATCATATTCTGCATCTTCATCCGTATTCAGTGCAAGCCAACGCTCAGCTGCTGCTTCGAATTCTTCGCCCTGTGGTGCATATCGACGACCACGTAAATAATTGATTGTGGTTTCGTCCGGACCAATTAAACCTGCTTTTGCTCCCGCTTCTATTGACATATTACAAATGGTCATACGTTCTTCCATTGTGAGTCCACGAATTGCTTCTCCTGTGTACTCGACAATATGTCCAGTACCCACGCCAATTCCAAACTTTGAAATGATTGCAAGAATGATATCTTTGGCTGTTACACCAAAGCCGATTTGACCTGTCACGCGAATCTCCATCGTTTTCGGTTTACTTTGCCATAATGTTTGTGTAGATAGCACGTGTTCTACTTCGCTTGTCCCAATGCCGAACGCAATCGCTCCGAACGCACCGTGTGTTGATGTATGGCTATCACCACAAACAATAGTCTTTCCTGGTTGTGTCAATCCTAGCTCAGGACCGATAATATGCACAATACCTTGATCAGGATGTTGCATATCTGCTAATTGAACGCCAAACTCTTCACAGTTTTTTTCAAGTGTCGTGATTTGTTTTTTGGCAATCGGGTCATTGATTACCGGTAAGTTCTTTGTCGGGACGTTATGATCCATAGTGGCAAAGCATAGATCCGGGCGACGCACTTTACGGTTCGCTAGACGTAAGCCTTCAAACGCCTGTGGTGATGTCACCTCATGAATCAAATGAAGATCAATATACAATAGGTCAGGCTTTCCCTCTTCTTCGTACACAATATGCTCATCCCATATTTTCTCAATAATTGTTTTAGCCATAATTGTTTCCCCTTCCAAGCCATTACCATAATAATGTGTGGCATCTTCTTCAACTCGTCAGTCTTTTCTCTAGCTACACATAAAGGGCGCACCAGTTTCGGTATGCCCTCATGTGCATGTCGAGACGAAGACAGCAGTATTTTTTAAATATACGAATACATAATACTATTCGAAACGAACTGAAGATCCAATTCATCTACAATCTTATCTGTCCATTCTTTAGTCGTTAATGAACGTTGGTCTTTGCCAGCTAAATCTGCTGTAAAGTGACCTTCTTCAAATACTGTATTCACTGCTTTCTCAATTGCTGCTGCCTCAGTTTCTAATCCAAATGAATACTTCAGCATCATAGCAACGGAAAGAATGGTTGCTGCTGGATTTGCTATACCTTGCCCTGCTACATCCGGTGCCGAACCGTGCACTGGCTCGTATAAACCTAAACCATCTGAACGGACACTCGCTGAAGGTAGTAATCCAAGTGAGCCTGTAATTACAGACGCTTCATCACTCAAAATATCTCCAAACATATTTTCTGTAACGATTACATCGAAATATGCAGGATTTGTAATTAATTTCATTGCTGCGGAATCCACTAGCTGATGTTCTACTTCCACATCTGGATACTGCGCTTTTTTCTCTTCTACAATCTTTCTCCAAAGCTTACTGGATTCGAGCACATTCGCTTTGTCCACAGAAGTTACTTTGCCTCTACGCAGGCGAGCCAACTCGAAACCTTTGTCGACAATACGTTCGATTTCTTCACGTGTATATACAAGTGTGTCAACGGCTGACTGATCTGTATGACGGCTCGGTTTACCGAAGTATAGACCTCCAGTTAATTCTCGAACAATCATCATATCGACTTCTTTGACGATGTCTTCTTTTAAAGGAGAAGCTTGGATCAAAGAAGGCACAGCTGCAACAGGACGAAGGTTTGCAAATAGATCGAAATGTTTACGTATCGCAAGCAACCCTTTTTCTGGTCGTAATTCAGATGGATTCTGATCCCATTTAGGACCACCCACTGCTCCTAGAAGAATGGCGTCGCTTGACTCACATAACTCAATTGTCTCTTGAGGAAGTGGATTATTCTTTTCATCAATCGCCGCTCCACCAATTAGTCCATATTCTGTATGGAATGTATGGTTAAAACGTCTGCCGATCACTTCCAATACTCTAACTGCCTCTGCTACTACCTCGGGTCCTATGCCGTCTCCGGGTAATACTGCTACTTTCTTTTCCATAGAACTTCTCCTCCTTGATCAATCTCGTATCACTCGATCGAATACTCTATCCCTTTGATCTATGTTACTTATTTCATTATCTCTTCTTTCCGCAATTGTTCGCGAACTAGTTGACGATTGATAGCATTCAAGTAAGCTTTTGCAGACGCTTCTAGTACGTCTTGCGCTACGTCTCGGCCTGTAAGCTCGAGTCCGTTATGTCTTAAATTGACTACTGCCTCTCCCAGTGCATCGCGGCCCTTACCGATCGATGTTACACGATAATCCAGAATGAGTACTTCACCTTTAATGGCCAATTCTAGTGCATTAAATATGGATTCAACAGAACCTGCACCAGTCGTTGCCACTGTAACTGTTTCCCCGCTAGGCACTGTCGCTGTAACGGTAGCAGTCGGAATATTATTCGTTCCGTATTGAACTTGAACATTATGCAATTCATAAATAGGTGTATCCGTATCAGCCAATTGCTGTCCTGTAAATAGAACAAACAAATCGTCTTCTGTGATTTCCTTTTTACGGTCTGCTAATTTTTTGAAGTCATCAAATGCTTCATTTAATTGGAGATCAGTCAGTTCAAACCCCATTGTAATTGCCCGGTCTTTGAACGCAGCGCGCCCAGAGTGTTTACCAAGCGCTAGTGGTATATCCGTTTCACCAATTAATTCCGGTGTAATAATTTCGTATGTCTCACGGTTTTTCAGCATGCCATCCTGGTGAATACCAGATTCATGAGCGAATGCATTCTTACCGACAACTGCTTTGTTTGGCTGGATGACTACCCCTGTCAAGCGGCTAACAAGCTGACTAGCTTTTTTGATTTCTTTCAAGTTGATTCCGGTCTCCATATTGTAGAAGTCATTACGAATGTGCATAGCTACAGCAATTTCTTCTAATGCCGCATTACCTGCACGTTCTCCAATACCGTTAATTGTACATTCAACTTGATCTGCACCATTCTCGACTGCTGCAATAGAGTTTGCAACGGCCATACCTAGATCATCATGACAATGAGCGGAAAGCTTAACGTTTTCTATTCCTGTTACGTTCTCTTTCAAGTACTTGAATAGAGCGCCATATTCTGCAGGTGTTGCATAGCCTACAGTATCCGGAACATTAATGGTTGTAGCCCCTGCCTCAATTACTTTATTAATAATACGTACTAGATATTCCTTATCAGAGCGGAAAGCATCTTCTGCTGACCACTGAACGAGTGGAAAGTACTGTTTGGCATATTTGACCGCATCCACTGCAATGTCCACCACTTCGTCTGGAGATTTTTTTAACTTATACTCCATATGAATCGGTGATGTAGCTAAAAACACATGGATATGCGGCTGTTCTCCGCCCCGTAATGCTTCCCATGAAATATCAATGTCATTCTTCATCGCTCTAGCAAGACCCGTGACAGTAGAGTTTTTCACTGTATTGGCAATGCGTTGAACGGCTTCGAAATCGCCTGGGGATGAAGCAGGAAAACCTGCTTCAATAACTGCTACCCCTAGCTTTTCCAGCTGACGAGCGATCTCTAATTTTTCTACTGTATTTAAATTAATACCTGCAGATTGCTCACCGTCGCGAAGAGTTGTATCGAATAGATCAATTTTTCTCACTCGCAACCACTTCTTCCTCTTTTGATTTAGCTCCTTCGTTGATGAATGGCATCATAGAACGAAGCTTCTGTCCTACTTCTTCGATTTGGTGCTTAGCTTCAGCTTCTTCGATTGCATTGAATTGAGGACGTCCGTTTTTATTTTCTTCAATCCATTCTTTTGCGAACTTACCTGATTGGATATCCGTAAGAATATCTTTCATACGTGCTTTTGTATCTGCATCAATTACACGTGGTCCTGAAACGAAATCGCCCCACTCTGCTGTGTCAGAGACTGAATAACGCATTCCAGCCATACCGCCTTCATACATCAAGTCAACAATTAGTTTCGTTTCGTGCAATGTTTCGAAATAAGCTAGTTCAGGCTGGTATCCAGCTTCTACTAGTGTTTCAAATCCAGCTTTAACTAATGAAGTCAATCCGCCACAAAGTACTGCTTGCTCTCCGAATAGATCCGTAACTGTCTCTTCTTCGAAAGTAGTTTCCAAAACGCCGCCACGAGCAGACCCGATCCCTTTTGCATACGCAAGAGCTACATCTTTTGCTTGGCCAGATACATCTTGATACACTGCGAATAGTGCAGGAACTCCGCCGCCAGCTTCGAATGTTCTGCGCACAAGGTGTCCAGGTCCTTTTGGAGCTACTAGGAATACATCTACATCAGCAGGTGGTTTGATTTCACCAAAGTGTACGTTGAATCCGTGAGCGAATACTAACGATTTACCTTTAGCAAGAGCTGGTTCGATTTCTGCATCGTAGATTGCTTTTTGGTTTTCATCTGGAAGTAAGATCATGATTAAATCTGCTTTTTCAGAAGCTTCTTTTACTGACAGTGTTTCTAGGCCGTCCGCTTTTGCTTGATCGAATGATTTTCCAGCACGAACGCCTACTACAACGTTGAAGCCTGAATCTCTCAAGTTACGTGCGTGTGCGTGTCCTTGTGAACCGTATCCGATGATTGCGATAGTTTTACCTTCTAATAGTCCTTCATTGATATCCTGGTTATAATACATTTTCGTCATTTTAATTTCCCCCTAAGTGTGTGTGTTATTGTTTTAAAATCGACAGCTGTGGTGCTTGAACTTTTTGCATATCGCGGGCAAAGCCGGTTGCGCCAGTTCGTGTTAATTCTTTGATGCCATATGGTTTCAGCAAATCGATAAACGCTTCGATTTTATCTGGGTCACCCGTTACTTGGTACGTTACTACATTCTTTCCGGAATCGACTATAGTCGGACGGAAAGGTTCCACAATACTATTCATTTCAGAGCGAATCTGTGGTGGTGAGATTACCTTTACTAGCGCTAACTCACGTAACACGATTGCTTTGTCTGTTATATCTTTCACTGTAATAACATCAATCTGCTTTTGCAGCTGTTTTACAAGTTGTTCAATTTTGTTTTCATCTTCTACGTGAACTTGGAATGTCATCTTGGATCTGTTCGGCTGTTCTGTAGCACCAACGGTAATACTTTCGATATTGAATTGACGCTTCATCAGCAGTCCCGTTACACGGTTTAATACACCGCTCTGATTAATTACTGTTACTGTAATAATTCGTTTCACTGAGGACTCACTCCAATCATGTCTTGTAATCCTTTACCTGGCGCAACCATCGGATAGACGTTTTCACGTTGTTTGACCCGGCAATCGATCAGCACTGGCTCGTCAGATAATAGCGCTTCTTTAAATACTTTTTCAGCTTCTTCTAAATTGTGAATGCGATATCCTTTTAGGTCATATGCTTCCGCCAATTTAATAAAGTCTGGTTGTACAGGGACAAGTGACTGTGAGTAGCGTTCTTCATAGAATGTCTCTTGCCACTGCCGTACCATACCAAGTGCTCCGTTATTTAAAATAATCACTTTTACAGGAATGCGCATCTCTTGAAGAAGTGAAAGCTCTTGTGCTGTCATTTGGAAACCTGCGTCTCCAACAATGGCAACTACACGTTCTTTTGGTCTTGCAAGTTGTGCACCGATTGCTGCTGGGAAGCCGAAGCCCATTGTTCCCAATCCGCCTGAAGTTACCCAGTTATCGGGATTATTGAAACGATAATATTGAGCAGTCCACATTTGGTGCTGTCCAACATCCGTCGTAACAATTGCATCACCATTTGTAATACGATGTATGATCTCAAGTGCTTGTTGAGGTAATAAAGCTTCCTCATCCGTTTCATACCAAAGCGGATATTTGTCTGCTAAATCATTCAAATAGCCAATCCATTCTACTGTATCCGGTGATTTGAAATCTGCCTTTAGTAATGCTGTTAAAGCTTCTTTCGCATCCGCTACGATAGGAATTTCAGTCACAACGTTTTTACCAATCTCTGCCGGGTCGATGTCAATATGAATGACACGAGCATTTGGCAAGAATGCATCCAAGTTACCTGTTAAACGGTCATCAAAACGAGCACCAACATTGAGTAATAAATCACATTCGCTTAGTGCGTAGTTGGCAGTTGCTGTACCGTGCATGCCAGCCATTCCGTAGAATAGTTCATGTTCTCCATGAATTGTACCTAAGCCAAGTAATGTATTGACGATTGGAATACGATGCGTTTCGACAAGCTCTTTCAGCTCAGCTGTTCCTCCTGCATGGAGTACACCTGCACCTGCAAGAATCATAGGCTTTTTCGCACCAGAGATAGCTTTCGAAGCTTTTTGAATTTGCAGATAATTTGGTGTGGTAGTCGGCTGATAACCAGGTAAATTCACTTCTTTATTCTCTTTTTCGACAGGAACAAAGATATCTGTTGCGACATTTTTAGGTACGTCAACAACGACTGGTCCCGGTCTTCCGGTAGAAGCAATATGGAAAGCTTCACGCATAATACGTGGAATGTCCGCTACACTTTGCACTTGATAATTATGTTTTGTAATAGGTTGAGTAATCCCTATGATATCCGCTTCCTGGAAAGCATCCGACCCAATAACAGTACTAGCTACTTGGCCCGTAATAACTACTAGTGGAAGGGAGTCCATCATAGCATCCGTAATTCCCGTTACTAAGTTCGTTGCACCAGGACCAGATGTGGCAATGACCACCCCTGTTTTGCCGGATACTCTTGCATATCCTTCTGCTGCGTGGATTGCGCCTTGCTCGTGACGTGCTAATACATGTGGAATCGGGTCGTTATATAGCGCATCATAGATAGGGAGAACAGCTCCTCCAGGATATCCAAAGATCACTTCTACGTTCTGTTCTTTAAGAGATTGAATCAAGATTGCAGAACCATCTGCAAATTTATTCTTAGTTTGTTCCTTTGGCATAGATGCGGTCTGTTTTTCTTGTACTTCAGCACTCATACTGAACTCCTCCTTACAATTTTCAACTATATTTATGTTGACCAGTGACATTTTCTCCTAAAAAAAAACCTTTTCATCCCACGCAAAGAATTCTTCTCTCTTTACATAGGGATGAAAAAGCTTTCATGGTACCACCCTAGTTCGTGACATTTGTCACCTTATGAAAAAGCAAGCCAAGGCCGTACTTTCTCATTGTTAACGAGCCCGAATATCAAGCCCGGGACTGCCTAATCGGTATACCTTTTAGCAATCCACTCCGAGGGGATGTCGCAAATAGTTGTATTGCCGGCTCGCAGCACCGCCGGCTCTCTGTGAATACGATTTCTATCTACTTTAACCTCATCAACGTTTTGTCTATTAAATTTTCATGACTCCGCCAGTACTTGCTGAAGTGACTAGCTGAGAATATCTAGCAAGATATCCTTTTTTAATTTTAGGTTCGAACGGTTTCAGTGCATGGCGCCGTTCTGCAAGAACTTCATCAGACACTTTAAGTTCAATTGTACGGTTTGTCAGATCAATTTCTATAATATCCCCGTTCTCTACAAGAGCAATCGGTCCACCGGATGCCGCTTCTGGTGAGATATGTCCAATAGAGATACCTCGTGATGCTCCAGAGAAACGACCATCCGTGATTAATGCAACTTCTTTACCAAGCCCTTTCCCCATAATTGCTGAGGTCGGTGCTAGCATTTCTGGCATTCCAGGTCCGCCTTTAGGGCCTTCATATCGAATGACGACCACATGGCCTGCTTTAACAGTGTCATTATCAATATTTTCTTGGGCTTCTTCTTGTGAGTTAAAGACAATCGCTTCGCCTCTGAATTCCTTGATAGAGGGATCCACTGCCCCAACTTTAATGACGGAACCTTCAGGAGCGATATTACCAAATAGAATAGATAGACCACCTACTGGACTATATGGATCGTCTTTCGTTCGAATGACATCAGTATTTGTAATTTCATGTCCTGCAACATCTTCTGAAATGGTTTTACCAGTGATTGTAATACGATCTTTGTGGATCGCTCCATCGATTTTACACAATTCATTGATAATTGCACTCACACCACCGGCTAGATGAATGTCGTGCATAGAATAATCAGATGCTGGCATGATCTTGGATAAGTAAGGTACTCGTTTAGCTACATCATTTACATCCTCGATGTTGTAATCAATTTCTGCTTCGTGCGCAATCGCCAATGTGTGAAGAACTGTATTAGTCGAACCACCCATTGCCATATCGAGTGCGAATGCATCGTCGATTGTTTCTTTTGTGATGATGTCTCTTGGTTTAATATCTTTTTCGATACAATTCATCAAATGTTTCACTGCATCTTTGATTAGTACATGACGTTCGTTTGAAGTTGCAAGGATTGTCGCATTCCCTGGAAGAGCCATACCGAGCATTTCCATTAGAGAGTTCATAGAGTTCGCAGTGAACATTCCTGAACATGATCCACATGATGGACATGCATTTTGTTCAATGTCGAGCAACGCTTCTGCTGTCATGTTCCCACTCTTGTACGCTCCAACACCTTCGAACACGGAAGTTAGTGAAAGTGTCTCGCCTGTCGCGGAAACACCTGCTTCCATTGGTCCTCCGGAAACGAATACTGAAGGGACGTTTGTGCGAACAGCTGCCATCAACATGCCTGGCGTAATTTTGTCACAGTTAGGTATATAGAAGACTCCGTCAAACCAGTGCGCATTAATGACTGTTTCTGCCGAGTCTGCAATTAGCTCACGACTTGGTAATGAGTAACGCATACCAATATGCCCCATGGCGATTCCATCATCTACACCAATTGTATTAAATTCAAACGGTACGCCGCCCGCTTCCCAAATGGCTTCTTTAACTACTTCCGCAAATTTGTTTAAATGCATATGTCCCGGAATGATATCTATATAAGAGTTACACACTCCGATAAATGGTTTGTTCATATCTTTCGTTTTAACACCAGCTGCATATAGTAAGCTACGATGTGGTGCACGATCGATTCCTTTTTTAATCATGTCACTTCTCATTTGCAATCTCTCCTAAACTAATTGAACGAATCAATTGCTAATTACATTAATTGCATTCAGTTGAATATTCTGAACAGCCAGTGAAACATTCACCGCTATGAACTAGATTGCTGTAATCATATCTTGTATATGAATAAAGGTCAACCGTATTTTTAAAGTTTTTAATTAATTGTGACTAATTTAAAACGTCTGAATACGCTTACACACCCTTTATATAGCGATATATTGCATATCGAAATTTCTAATTTTTTTTGATTCGACCTTGTCTCTTTTATTAAATATAAAGAAGGGACAGGTAATATCTTTACCCTACAAACAGATATCCGTGCTTGTACCTTCTATAGAGATTCTATCTTTATCCTTTTATTTCGCATAGTTAAAGTAGATTTATTGCCCTGTTTAATTCAAATGAACTTATCTATTCATTGATCAATTGTTGTAGATTTTAACCAATACTCTACTATTCTTATTCAAAGAGTGGATACTTATTCATTGAATATGTAGGGTATTAGTAGTTCTATGACAAGTTTCGCTCGACAGTATTCGACATTTACATTTTGTTTATAACTCTATACACATTATACACCGCGTATCTTAGCAGTTTATGTAAACCATTCACATATTACCCACAGCTTACCCACTAGTACTGTGGACAGTTAGAACGCTTGTTCTTTTTGTGAAAGTTTGGTAAAGTAAGAAATAACATCTAGAGAGAAACATGCAGACTGATTACAATCAATTCATCCTAAAGGAGGCGGTTCTACTGTGTTGCATTTATCAGATCAAATGTTACTGTATTCCTACCAACAGGCGCAAAAGCATCATCTAAATGTGGAGTTCATCCAAATGTTAGAACGCGAGATACGTAAACGTGCCTTGGAATCGATAATACTCAGTAGCTGATCTTTCGGATACAATAAAACGGACATGCCTTTTAACATAGGCATGTCCGTTTTCCATTCTATATGTACATCTCCTTCTATTAAAGAAGATATATTTTATGATAACGCTTTGAGTCCAACTACCCCGATGACGATGAGTATGAGACTCACAACTCTACCTGTACTCTTCGATTCACCAAAGAATAGCATATTGATGAGTACGGCACCTGCTGTTCCTACACCAATCCACACAGCATACGCTGTACTGACTTGCAAATACTTAAAGGAGTTATATAGAAAGAAGAATGCTATACCGAATCCACCATAGTATAGTAAGCCGTTAAACCATGTTTTATTTTCACTAAATTTTTTTAGCCCTATGACACCAGCAAACTCACTTAGTGCTGCCAAAAACACTAGAACCCAACCCATCGCTTTCCACTCCCCTCAGCGCTTTCTTTTCATCCAGTCCATCCGCTACCTTTAATCCCGCTACACCCATAACTAGAATGAAGATGAAAAGGATCTTCTCTATACTAATATGTTCACCAAAGAACAGGACGTCCATCAAAGTAGTACCCATTGTTCCAATTCCGGCGAATACGGCATAGACCGTTCCCGTTGGTAAACCTTCACATGCTTTCGTGAGGAAATGAAAATCCACAAATATAAAGCCTATGATCAATATCCAATGCCACCAGTGAGTCGCAGTATTAAAGCCAAAGATCCACACTAATTCAAAAAAGCTAGTTAACGCAACATATAGCCATGCTTTATTCATACTATCCGCTCCAATTTAATTTAATTTAATTTAAATCGTTTGACTGATTGTCATTCATTTTATCACAAAGGCTAACATTTTGCTATGTTAACCTTTCACTGTTTGAAATTGCAGTGCATGAGACATGAAATCGAGGACTTCTTCTTTCTGTCTATCCGCTTCATTTTCATCATGATGGGCATAAAGAAATACTTGCTCAGCCGTCGATTCGATTAAACCGATAATAATCTTCGCTGTCCGGTCAGGTTTGATCGATTGGCGAATTGCACCTGCTTTTTTTGCTGTATCAAGTTTTTCACTGATCCATTCATAGAATGGCGCGTATACCGATTCCCACTCACGAATATGCTCGGTTGAAGCTAGACCGGAATATATAACGGCTAATATTTCGTAATACTCTTTGTTCACTTTATATATTGCATCTACCATCTGTTCAAACTGTTTGGCATACGACGCATTGTCATCGACAGTGAGTTTGACGATATCCATCGTTTTTGCCACCATTACCTCAGCAATCGCAGGCATTAAAGATAATTTTGAAGGAAAGTACAAATAAAATGTGCCTTGCGCAATCCCTGCACGTTTCACAATATCGGAAATTTTGGTCTTTTCAATTCCTTGTTCCTGAAACACTTCTATAGCTGAATGTATAATAGCCGTTTTTTTTCCCAAATGAATTCCCTACTCTCTATCTATAGATTCTATTATTGTATCGCAAGCATACTTTTCTGACAATCCGTGATGAATTCCTTACCTTTCTTACATTCAAAATTAAATATATAATTTCACTTGACCATTAAATAATAATTCAGATTTTTCACCGAAATACACTTGACATATGACTCATATTCATTTATTGTGAGTAAACAAGAGATTGAGCGTCACGAATATGTCACATTTTATAGTCCTTTCAAATATATCGTTTTACTGCCTATAGTTTTACTATCAGTAAGCGCTTTATTTTATCAAGCAATGAAAACGCTTACTACAACCCGACTATAATACTGTGTGACTGATATTCATTCATTTTTTCACTCAATCACAATATCATTTCTATCTGGAGGGATATCTATGAAAACAGGTTATATTTTTGATGAAAGTTATTTTTGGCACGACAATGGAAGCGGAACGCTCTACTTACCATCAGGCGGCTATATGCAGACAGACGTATTTGTCGAACATCCAGAAACTAAAAGGCGTGTAAATAACTTACTCGCACGTTGCGGACTAATGAAAAAACTGAAACAGATCGAACCTCGTTCTGCTACTAAAGAAGAAATTGAATTATTTCACACAGCCGAATATGTGGAAAAGGTAAAGCTACTCAGTGATACGACAGGTGGCGATGCAGGCGATCATGCCATTGTAGGAAGAGGGTCTTATGAAATCGCGCTTTTATCTACCGGTGGCGCGCTTCGGGCAGTCGATGCTGTCATGGAAGGCGAAGTGGATAATGTCTACGCGATGACTCGTCCACCAGGTCACCATGCTGAACGTGATAAAGGTATTGGATTCTGCATTTTTAATAATGTCGCGATTGCCGCAAAATACGCACGAAAAAAATACGGGTTAAAACGTGTCCTCGTTCTAGACTGGGATGTGCATCATGGTAATGGTACTGAGCAGGCATTTTATGATGATTCGAATGTCTTGTTCCTGTCTATCCACCAAGACTTGAGCTTCCCTAGTAATACTGGTTATAAAGAAGATGTCGGTATTGGAGAGGCTCGCGGTTACAATGTCAATATTCCATTGCCTCCTGGGACAGGTGATGCAGGATATATTCATGCCTTTGAAACAATCATTGAACCAATTGCAGCAGAATTCCAACCCGAACTGATTATTATTTCAGCAGGACAGGATCCTGGCATGTTCGATCCACTCGGCCGTATGATGATGACCGCCGAAGGTTTTGGAAAATTGACCGATATCATGCTACGTATTGCAGATGCCCATTGTGGGGGTAAAATTATCTTATGCCACGAGGGAGGATACAGCAATGCATATGTACCATTTTGCACACTAAAAATTATTGAGCGCTTGAGCGGGTTGGCTACAGACGTAACTGATCCTTACACAGCAGGTGCGCAGGGATATCCTGACAAACTTTATTCCAATCAAAAAGAGGCTATTGACGACATTATAGGAATACAGCAAGAGTTTTGGCAAACATTACGTCCGGTAATCAGGAAATAGGAAAGGTCATATTACATTGGTTACTAACGAGGGTCCCTTCCCTTTTTTACTATATTAAGGAGGCGTTTAAATGGGTACAAAACAACAGTCAATTGAACAAGTAGGATTTGAATTTATCCCTGAAAGTGAGAGGAAAGGTAATCCGAGAGAATTGTTCTTTACTTGGTTTGCCGCAAGTACTGTATCCACGACGCTAGTAACAGGGGCACTCGCTGTCATGATCGGACTTAGTTTCTGGTGGGCAGCGCTGGCAATTCTATTAGGTCATGCAATTGGTTCCGTAATTATGGGACTGCACTCCGCGCAAGGTCCGAAATTAGGTATTCCCCAAGTCTTGCAAAGCCGCGCACAGTTTGGTTATTTTGGTGTTATTTTACCTATGTTAATTATTCTGACGATGTATTTCGGCTATGGCGCGATGAATACCATCTTAGTAGCACAGGGTATACAAGAAACACTTGGATTTAATATCAATGTTACTGTCCTTTTCAGTTTGATTCCCATGGTTTTACTAGCTATTTACGGGCAAAACATTATTCAGAAGTATATGAAACTTTACACAATCGTATATACAATTATTTTTGTAGTGCTTTCAGTAATAGTTATGAGTCAATTGTCGATGGATTTATTGAGTCAAGGTACATTTAATTGGACACTTTTCATCCTAGCGACTTCCATTTGTGTAACGTGGCAGATTACATATGGCCCATATGTATCTGATCACTCTCGATTCATGCGTTCTGAAGAAGCCCGTAAAACATTCTTCTATACAGCGGGCGGTAGCTTTCTGAGCTCTGCCTGGTTGATGTTAATCGGTGCAGCGATTGCAACAATGGTTGTCAACGGCAATGTCATGGCAGAAATTAAAGACATGGGTGCAACAGGATATGTCATCGTCATTTTACTGTCATTAGGTGTTTTAATCATTAATTCTTTAAATATCTATGGCGCGGGTATTATCGTGTTATCAATCGCCAACAATTTTTGGGCTTTTCGGACTTCCGCACGTTTACGTATCCTCACCTCCATCGTTATCGGAATTATTATTGCCTTTGCCGCCACGGCAGGTGCAGGTAACTTTATGTCTAACTTTCAAATTTATCTAGGTTTCGTTTTATTCTTTATCATTCCTTGGAGTGTTATCAATTTAACAGATTTCTATGTGTTGAAAAGACGCTTTCACCATGAAGAATTTATGAAGAAGGACGGACAATTCGGTAGGCTGAATAACAAAACAATGGGAATCTATTTATTAACAATAGTATGTCAAGTCCCTTTTATCAATACAGAAATATATCAAGGATCACTTTCTAAGGCTATGAACGGTTTAGATATCGCCTGGATTGTTGGTATCATCGTTGCTTTCACATTCTACATTTCTGTTGCAAAAATTAGTAATCGCTATTCTAGTAAAGAAGTTTCATCTATTCGTGTAGCGAATCCAGCTGAGTAGAGGGTAACTATCTGAATAGTATTAAATGTTTAC
The DNA here is from genome assembly GCF_002743425.1 of Sporosarcina sp. P7. Taxonomy (NCBI): domain Bacteria; kingdom Bacillati; phylum Bacillota; class Bacilli; order Caryophanales; family Caryophanaceae; genus Sporosarcina; species Sporosarcina sp. P7. Next base: position 83,922 of record NZ_PDZF01000012.1, read on the forward strand.
TGATGAATAGATATCGTGTCGAATGTTAATTACCAAACAAGCAACCTGCAGAGACCATTCCCTGCAGATTGTTTGTTTCATAAAAAATACCGTCCTACAGTAAGGACGGTATTTTTTCTTTCATTATTTAGTTGCTTTTGTTTCTTGTACAAATGTTTCTCCGCTTTTGCGTGCTTGGATATCAACGCTATGTTCTGGGTATTCTTTTTCAAGACGTTCATAGTATTTTTTACTTATCTTTTCAGCATCTTCTTTTTTCATGTCTTCCGTTACTTCAAAGTCTAGCAAGACGAAGCCACCTGCATCTTCAGTAATGATTAAACTTACTTCTGATACCCCTTCTTCTTTCTCAAACTCTTCTTTTAACTCATCATTAGTAGTTGTTGTTTCAGATTTATCTACAGGCTCTTTCACAACATTTTCAGTTGGTTCGGTTTGTTCCTTGTCCACATCTGTAGCTTTTTCAGTATCCGCATTACAAGCTCCTAATAATAGAAGTGATAGACTTAGCGGAGCAATAATTTGTCTTTTTTTCATGGTAAACCGACCCTTTCTTTTGTTAACTATACTGTGTATCCTATCATATCTGTAAAACCTTGACAAATAAACCGATACTATGAAACGTGCAGTCAACCAGTTATGTAACTATATGATCAGACCCGAATATGAGTCCTTTTCTTCACATCTATTCCAATTGACCGATATAGAATGTATACGATTATTTTTGGAGGTGGGACAAATAGTAAATAGTAAATGGTGTGCTATTTTCACATGCTATATTGCAATTATCATTGGGTTCCTATTTAGTGTAGCAAACTCAGCGGAAGCAAGCGAACGGATTACTGGCACATTTATCAAGGCTAATTATGAAGATGTAGTAGTAGATAAAGCCACTACCAAGAAAGAATTACGCAGTGTGACAATCAAAAACGATGCAGGAGTTGCAGCTACTTATACAATCGATCGATACACAAGGTTATCCGTGGACACAATCGCTGTTAAAATCGATGCTTTTAAGTTAGGTATGATAATAGAAGCGGATCTACAAATTCGCCATCTTAAAACTCTTCATGGTAAAACGGATACACCAAGTGCGGTCATTGAACCAAACGCTAAAGCCTATAGCGGTATGGTCACGTATGTGGATAAGAACCGAAAAGGTCTAACCATTACATTAGATGACGGCCGTGTAAAGAATGTCTATATTAATTCAGAAACTCAGTTTTTTAAGAAAGGGAAACTTACGACTAGTAGCTCTTTATATGAAGGAGATCGTGTCAACATTAAGTTCTCCAACTATAATTCTAACTACATTACAATGTTAGAAATTTTAGATCCAGGCGTTCAAGTTGCAGGCTTATATAAAGGAACACTTCATCAAATCGACCCGATCAATCGTAAAATTATCGTGCGTAACGAGACGAAATTTCTAAACTGGCACTGGTATGAAAACAATGTCAAAAGCACTTCTAGCTATTACTACTCTGCCAAAACACCTATTTACTTTGAAAATAAACCAGTTCCCCATAATCAGTTGCGGAAGTATGCAAACCTGAAAGTCTACCTAGCAACTGTAAATAAACATGGCAAAGAACAAGTAGAACGTCTCATTATACAAAAAAATGCGGAACGTACTTTTTACGAACCATTGAGAAGCTTTAATGGAAAAACAAAAGAAATTAGCCTGATGGATTCACACCGATTCCGCTATCACGATGGATCTATTCTGATCCGCAACGGCCGCTTAGTCTCGCCTGAATCATTAGGCGCTTATGGAACAGCCTTTGTTGCGGCATCCGGACCGATCAAAACACAGTACGCAAACATTGTACATATTAGCAATGACGGATTAGACAGTCCGAACTTATCTGATCAGTCTATTTACTTCGGCAAAATTGCTGGAGTGCTTGGCTATAAGTTACGTCTGTCAGATGCTTATGAACTAAAGAATAATGTTTGGTCTTCTATGAAAGAAAAAGATGTAGATTTTAATAATGAGACGTATGCAGTGCAAGAATATAGTAAACAATTTATCACACTTATCCCCCAAATGGACCTGCGCTTCATGATGGACTATTACGGATATTTCTATATTTCCGATGACAATCAAGTGACTGCTATCCACTTAACAGACAGCAACAAAGCACTCGCTACTATTACGTTAGTGGGACGTTTATCCAAGTTAGACCCTGTACCAAAAGGAAAGGTCACTCCTACGAAAATCAGTGTACGGAATGTAAGTAGATGGATGAACGGTGCATGGGCTGATCAAGCCGAAGTGAAGGATATGAATATTCAACAAGCTACCTTCATCAAGGATGGTGTAGTCATTCAACCAAGTGATTTAGAAATTAATGACCGACTATTTATACTTGCTGAAAGTATCGTCAAAGGAAAAATTATTCTAGTAGATTAAAAAATCAGGCAGTGAAAGTATCATCTCCCTGCCTAATAGAAGGTGTTGTATTAATGAAGTTCTTTAAAAAAATAAGCGTATGTACTCTTTTCTCTCTTCTTCTAGTCATAACCTCACTTCATGTTAGACCAACATTCGCAACCCCGATCGACGTAAATGGCGGGGTCATGAACGAATATGAGTATAGCGAAGTATTTTTCCTGACAGGTGAGCCTATAACCTTTTCTGGAAAAGCGAGTATCACAGAAAAAGAAAGTAAAAATATTCTTACTCGTACTTACCGCTTTACGTTAACCGGTGATAAAGAGAATCCGAAGTATAAGGATGCAAAACTTACTAGAAGCTTAAACTATGTAGCCAACGTTAATGAACACGAAGGTAAAGGCCAAACTACTTCCCAATTTGAAGTGAAGAGCTATTCCGAGAAAGTAACTATCAGTAAGGATACGTATACACTTGCTGACTATCAGTATTCGGAAGGAATGGTGGCAGACAATCTACCTGCTTCCACTTTTTATTCAGGCAATATGGTTGGCCGGAAGATATACAAATATGTAAATGGCTCAACTAAAGATGAAGAGATCATTACCGTTCACTTAAATGGACGTAATATGGGCTATAAAAACTTCTGGGGGGCTACTGAAACGCAGTTGATGGATTCAGAGATTGTTACGCCTAAAGGTTCTGCTTTCATTACAAGCAAAGCTTCCGACAGCAAATCTCGCGTCATGGTATACGAACCATTCGACCCTTCCATATCGAGCTTTACAGGTGGACATTCCGTAATCAGCTCTTCCGATATGGTAAGTGAATATACGTATAACATTCCTTTCGGTGCAGGTAAAGGAAAACTGGAATTGCAGAAAAAGAATTTACCATTGGTAGAGCGCTTAATCGTGCCTAAATTCCGTGATCTAAATCGGCACAAAGCAAAAGATTCCATTGAAAAGCTTTATTCACTTGGTATTTTCGATGAAAATTCTCAATTCTTCTCCCCGAATACACCCATGCAGCGCTATCAATATACAATCGGCATTTTAAAAGCAGTGGACCTTCGTGTTCTGGAAGAACCAAAGAAAAGCAAAGTACCACGAATTCCAATTTTCAAAGATCTGTCCACAAAAGATCCTGACTATATGTATATCGAAAGTGCAGTAGAGCAAGGAATCATTACCGGGGTTACACCAGACCTATTCGAACCTGATAGCCCCATCACACGTGTACAAGCGATCGCCATTCTCGTTCGGGCACTTGGAATGGAAGGTCGTGCTCCAAGTCCAGGCTTCAAAACACATTATGTTGACGACTATAAGATTTCCGCATGGGCTAAAGATAGTGTCTATGTTGCAACAGAACTTGGATTGGTAAAAGGGACCGAACAGAACTACTTCAATCCGAAGCAACCCCTGACAAGAGCACAGGCGGCATTGCTAACATCCCGTTTCCTGGATTTTCTGGAAAATGACTTAAAACAAAATTATCGCGATGATATCTTATTCCAATAAGAAAGGAGCTCTACCCTATTGAATCGACGCACTATCTATATATGGAGTTTATCACTTGTACTATGTGCACTTTTGCCACTACAAGTTTCTGCTAAAACTCCTTTCACAGATGTAAATGATCGCTACTGGGCTAAAGATGCTATTCAATGGGCTTCTGAAATCGGCTTAACATCCGGTTATCCAGATGGGACATTCAAGCCGGAACAATCCATTACGGAAGCCCAACTCGTAACAATGCTCGTTCGCTTTGATCTCAACTCCCCTCATTCATTCCTTTCAAAAAAGGGTGAGCATAAGGCGATGGGAAATTATCGTTACCTAACTAAATACCACTTACCGTTACGCGGGCTTAACAGTGGTTCTGCAAGAAACATGGCCTTACAGCGATCATTTGCAGCGAAGATTTTCGCCGCGTATCAAGGAAAAGATTTGTATGCACAGGAAGCGATCTATTATCTTTACACACATAATTTGGCCAATGGAGTAACAGGTAAGAATGATTATCAAGATTTTGCGCCAAAAAGAAATCTTACGCGTGCTGAAGCGGTTCATATTATGTATCAAATGTTCCTTAATCAAGGCCGTTATATTCAAGGTCTTTCATCACCCGCAACAGGTAAGGATAATGCACAATATGCAAAGCCTCCCCTGTTCGTTGAAGAGGATGAGCTAGAATTCGAGCGCCCAGTCCCACCTTCCCTACCCGGAGTTAATCCTGGCAAGCCTTTTGAAAGAGTGGATGTGGATATCGAAAAGCCAACCTTAACCGCGAATGGTCGAGATGAAACATTCATTACATTTACATTTAAGGATTGCAACGGTAAGCTCATTCCTTATGAACAAGAGATGGAATTTGAAGTGACTTCCAAAGAAGGTGCGGCAATTGAGGTAGATATACCTATCCCACAACCCGATAAGCCACTAATTTCGCCCACGCCTAAACCCGAGCCGGTGCCGGAGCCTGAACCTAAACCTGAACCAACACCTGTTGACTCGCAAAAATCAGATGAAGATCCTGATCGTGCGTTTCCAGAAAATGAAAATGCAGTGAAATCGGCTGCTACAGTTGCTGCTGCGAACCCTTGGTATCGACATGCGATTTCAGATGGCCCAGAAGTTACGGTGAAAGTGACTGCGCCCCATACAACGACTCAAACCGTAGACGTGATTACTTTGACGCCTATAACGAAAATAGGATCTTGCTCACTTCCTAGAGCAACCGCAACTATTACGTATGTCCCTAGAGCTGAAATTCAGTTAGATATTTATGACGGAAAATATAATGACTTAGGAAGAACTTTCATTACTGCTACACTAGCACGTCCAGGTGGTGCACAGATTACGAATTTCAATGGGTATTTAAAAATAGACTCTTTATATCATCTACCATTTGAATCATCATTCGTAAAGTTTAGTCATGGTCAAGCCACGACTTCTTTCATTACCCCCACTACTTTAATGAAGAATGAAATCATTGTTACAGCAATAGCAAACACGTCGGTAACTGACAGTGCAGTGCAATCTATACTAGAGAAAAAATTTAGTGCACCCGTTTCGTATGCACCACCATTATCAGCAGATAAGACGTGTACAAATCAAAAGCCTGAAATCGGTTTCCTAATAGATTCTTCGGGCAGTATGAAGCGTAATGATCCTCAGCGATTGCGTGTTACTAAAACAGAAGAGTTCATTGACACACTGCAAGCAGATGTCAATATAGCAACGCATTTCACTACTAGCGGAATGTTTTTAGAGAAAGGTACACCAAATCCTGTTATCAAGTCTTTGGAAAAAGTGAAACAAAGTGGCGGTACAAATATTGCTACTGGTCTAAAAGTAGCTTTTGATAAATTTACGACCGTTCAACCAAAAACGCTTATACTTTTGACCGATGGCAAATCCGCCAAGGCACCTATTTTAAAAGAAGTCGAGTATGCCAAAAATCATGGCATCAAAATCTATACGATTGGACTTGGACAGAATGTAGATACTGATCTATTGAAACAAATAGCCTTGGATACGGGTGGGAAATACTTCTCTATTAAAGAGAATATTGAATTACCTCTTGTATATCAATCGATTTTACAAGAAATTAATTGTGGCATACCAATTGAATCTTGCTCACTGAGTGCATCCATTTTCGAGTCCCCTTCTGTAAAACTGGAACATAACGATATCCGAATGAACACCGAACTGTTGACTGCATGCGGTCCTATTAGCAAAGTAATCGTCCGCTTCTCTTCACAAGACGGTAATTTGGATTATGAACTTACGCACAGAAGACAAGGAATTTATATGCTGAATAAAAAGCTTTATGAAATTCAAGACTTCTTACTAAATCCCAATGCAACATTCATAGCATACGACAGTGCTGGGAAAGAAATCGGCCAGCAAATAGTGCAAATTGAACAATAATAAGTAAGCGTCGCTGCAGAGTTCCTACACTCTGTAGCGACGTATTTTGTTTACACTATGTTTTACATTTCATACACCAATCCCCTGTCAACGTTCACCAGGTTTTTGAAGAACGATAAACGGGTATGCTATATAGCAACTATAAAGAAGGAGGCTATATAATGGATGAACTGATAAGCAAAACATTTATTGGTGTGTATTACAACGACGCTGACCTTCTAAGCAAGATAGAAGAATTAAAAGTGACCGGCTATCTCGATGATAATATTTATGTAATTGCTAAAAATGAAACTGACGTAGCTATGCTGCGTAGTAGAACAGGTGCAGATGTGTACTCCGCATATGATACGTGGAAAGATCGCTTTATGGATTTCCTAACAGGTGAAAATCATATTAAACAAATGATGTATGGCATCGGGATGGATACGGATCAAGTAGACCGCTATTACGAAGAAGTTCAACACGGTGGCATGATGTTATATGTAGATGAAGGTTGGGCTTTCAGTGTATATTCGAAAGACAAGACGTTCCAAACAGATAGATTATCAAATCATACGCCTAGACCTGTCACCGATTCCACTAAAACAACAATTCCATTCATTGAAGATATAGAATCTGAACCGTCTTATGGAGGATATGAACCACTGCAAAACCCTGCACATCCTGAAGTGTTGAAGTCAACTAGCCAAGCTGGGAGCATTCAGACAAATAATTTAACTTCTAAAGAAGAGCGTACCGTATTGTCCGAACAAATCGAGCATGAAGATTCTGCTGCTTTCCCTAGAGAATGAGTACTTTCGTGATGGGCCTTCCTTTCCTACAGGAAGGCTTTTTTGCTTTGTTACAATCTGTTTACAAAACGCTATTCTTGTAACCTCTTCTTAATATGAACGTAATGTTTACTCTGTAAGCTGTCGTGTAAGATATAACTTGCAGCTAGAGAGTGATATATAATGTTTCGGAGGAGAATTATTCATGAAAAAGTTTTTATGTTCAATTTTGATGGCATCCGCCATGTTCGTCGGATTCACTGGCGGGACAGCCGATGCAGCAGGTAAAGCGACAGCTAAGAGTGGTACATACATAACAGTACATAATGCGAATGTTCGAGCAGATGCTGGAACCAAACATAGAAGAGTCTTTACATTGAAAAAAGGTACACGTGTCCAACTGACACATCAAAAATATGCAGATAAGCAATTGTGGTATAAAGTAAAGATTAACGGTAAAATGGGATATGTTTCAAGTTCCCTGTTAAAGAGATCTACAGGCAAGGCAGTAGCAGCAGCTTCTAGTGCTAAAAGTGGAGGATCTGGTGTTGTGAAAACAGCAATGAACTTGCGCGGAATTCCGTACCGTTTCGGCGGCACTACAACTAGAGGATTCGACTGCAGTGGATTCATTCAGTATTCATTCAAGAAAAATGGTAAGTCTGTATCTAGAACAACAACTGGGCAATTCAATCAATCGTCTAAAATTAAATCCCCAAGACCTGGAGATCTAGTATTCTTCCACAACACATATCGCAAAGGGATTTCCCATGTAGGAATCTATGTTGGAAACAACAAATTTGTTCATGCTGGTGGCAAGAAGTCAGAGGTTGTCAGCCTAAACAATCCGTACTGGAAATCTAAATTCAATAGTTTCAGAAGAATATAATCGAGTAGGAGGGAGTGATTAACTCCCGACCTCTCACACCACCGTACGTACCGTTCGGTATACGGCGGTTCAACTAAGATTGATGACGCAAAGTTTCGTAACGTGATAATAGACTTTTGAGCCCTTGGGAAC
>NZ_PDZF01000013.1:0-88025 GCF_002743425.1 Sporosarcina sp. P7
CAAAGAAATACGTAGCCAAAAACGCTTAGGTTATTTGTCTCCCGAAGCATTCCTGGCTAGGTATTTGGAAAGTGCATAACACACACAATTGTACATAAACTTTCGTGTCCATTTTTAAGGGGCTTGACTACTGGCACCGATTCAAATAACCCCAATCCCAAGCAAAATACCCAGCACAAACGAAATAACCCAAAGCGTCCATACACCTAAACTAAACTTGTGAAATTGTCGCTTCGCTTTTTCATCGCCTTTGTTATAGACCCAAATCGCCCATACCAAGTGAAAAGCCATTAATACAAGTGCGGCACCACCCGTAATTTGATGAAGTCCAAATGTCGAACCTCCGTCTTGCGTAGCAATTCGGTTCATAAGCGTAGTGCCGATCGTATCGAATATCAGCCCACCTACAAAGAATATTAGATGTTTAAATTGAATCGTACCACTGATTTTCTCACCGAATACGCCAATACTATATAAAATGAGAGCGACTACCATTGCAGACGATGCAACCATTAATAATGTACTCATGTTCTTCATCTCCATTCATTCTGTATAGTTATATCCTATACGGCGAATATGAACAGAAGATAAACTATTTCGAAATATTGAAACTATATTTTCAACTCTATCTAATTGCCAAGTAATTGTGTGAGAATTGTGTGGGGACCTGGTACCCTGGCTGTTTCATTATAGAAAAAACTTTTAATACGAACACAGCCGCCACTTTAAAAATGGCGACTGCGTTTAATATATGTTGAATTGTAGAAAAGGCATATGCGTAAAAAACAGCCATACATGCATTCAATCCGAAATGACATATTAAAATAATTTATTCAACGTTAATTTGAACGCTTCCAACGTCTTGTCAATTTCTTTCATTCCATGAACGGTAGATAGACTATAACGATTGAGAGGCTTTGTATAAACTCCCTTAGTTAATAAGTGATAATCAATTTCCTTTCGTAATGCGAAATTAGATTCTTGTAAATCTCGATAATTATGAACGTTCTCTTTCTCTGTAATAATAATATTGAAGATTGACCCCATACCTATCGTTTGTACATTAATTCCTTTTTGTGAAAACAAGTCACAAATTCCGGATTTTAATTGTTCTGTACTTTTGAAAACATGTTGAATTTCTTCTTCAAGCACATCAATCGTCGCCAAACCGGCCGCAAGAATAGTAGGATGTCCATTGTAAGTACCACTATGGAATAGCACATCTTTTGCTCCCGATTTTTTGCTTTGACTATTATCGAAAACATCTGAAGCTGCCGTAGGTGCGCTCATTTCCATTATTTCTTTCTTACCACCGATAATTCCTACTGGGAACCCTCCACCAACAACTTTCCCCAACGTTGTCAAATCGGGTGTAATACCGTAAATCTCCTGTGCTCCACCCAGTCCCAAACGAAAGCCTGTCTTTACTTCATCGAATATTAGAAGAATGCCTAGTTTCTCAGTAATTACCCGCAAACCATCCATAAATTCCTGTTCAGCAGGAATGAATCCACCCTGTATTGGCTCTAAAATAACAGCCGCGATTTCATCTTTATGTTTCGTTAAAATTTCTGTTGTTGCTTCCAAGTCATTAAAAGGCAATATAACAGTATGTTCCTTGTGATAAGGATCTACACCTTTTGACTCCGCAATAGCATTCGGTCTCTTTGCCGGTCCCGCTTCGTTAACGGAAGGATTCACACTAAGTAAAACCTGATCATACCCTCCGTGGTAGTGACCTTCAAATTTTGCGATTTTATACTTTTCTGTATAAGCATATGCCATCCGGATGGAAAGTAAGGTTGCTTCTGTTCCTGAATTCGTATAGCGCAGCTTTTCAATACTTGGATACAATTCTTTAATTTTCTGCCCCATTTTGACTTCCAAATGGTGTGGGGTGCCAAATAGTAACGTTCCCTCTTCTTCAAGCTGGTTACGAATTCCTTCTAATACTTTAGGATGTCCGTGACCTGTCATCAATGCACCATAGGATAGAAGATAATCTATATATTCGTTTCCATCCAAGTCTGTCAGGTATGCACCAGAACCTTTTTTCATTATAAGTGGGTACGGTTCAAAAAATTTAATATTCGCAGTGACACCTCCTGGCATAACTTCCTTTGAGGTTTTCGAAAACTCCAACGACTTAGGGGTCATTTTTTTATACTCTTCAATTCCGGAAAGAACTTTATTTTGCGACATAGTTTTCACCCTTTTAGAATTTTTTATTTCATTTTTTATATAAATGAAATATTTATTTCAACTATACATAACCCAATGCATATTGTAAACAAATAAAAAGATTATTTTAACTATTTAATACAAAGAGTTTTATTAATATATTGTCAATATGAAATAAATAATTTTTACATTCTGTTTTATGAAATAAACATTGCACATTAAGCGGGATTAGAATATTATGAATACTACAACTAATTTAGAGGAGGAAATAAAATGCAAAAAAGAACTTTTATAAATGTAATAGCAGGTACAGCATTAGCTAGCAGCTTACTATTGTTTGGCTGTAGTTCAGACAAAAGCTCTTCAGAAACATCAGCAAAAGAACCATCAGAAAAAAAGGTATTGATAGTAGGGACAGACACTAGTTACGTACCTTTTGAGTTTTTAGATCAAGAATCAGGTGAGTACGTTGGATTTGATATTGACTTATTGAAAGCGGTTTCAGAAGAAGCTGGATTTGAATATGAACTTAAACCGATGGATTTCACAGGTATTATTCCCGCACTTCAAACGAAAAATTTAGACTTAGCTATCGCTGGAATTACTATAAAACCAGAACGTGAAGCGATTATTGACTTCAGCGCACCGTATTATGATGCGGGAACTGCTATTCTTGTCAGAGAAGATGAAACCGAAATACAAAGTGTAGCCGATTTAAAAGGTAAAGTTGTTGCCACAAAACAAGGAACATCCAGCTATGATTATGCATCTGAAATTGAAGGACTAAAAGACTTAGTACCCTTCCCCAACATAGACCAAGCCTATATGGAACTTGAAAAAGGTTCTGCAGATGCTGTCATTTTCGATTTACCAAACATTCAATATTACATTAAAACGAATGGACAAGGTAAAGTGAAAACAATAGGTGATTTACTTGAAGGTCAATCATTCGGAATTGCAATGCCTAAAGGCAGTGAACTAAAGGAAGATGTTGATAACGCTTTAACAACATTGATGGAAAATGGAAAGTATGAAGAATTGTATAAAGAATGGTTTGGAGAAGCACTACCTAAAAAATAAGATCGACCAACAGAGAGTATATAGTTATTTCTACATTACGTTTATACAAAGTTAGTTGAAAGGAGTGATAGTTTATGAATACTGGTTTCACACTGGACTGGTCATTTGCAATTGAAGCTTTGCCTTTTTTACTTAAAGGAATGAAATATACCGTCCTCATTGCAATTGTCGGTATTTTGATTGGTTTCATCATTGGTATAGTCGTTGGATTAGGGAGGCTTTCCAAAAGTAAAATCCTCTTTAGTTTATCCACTGTCTATGTAGAAATTATACGTGGAACCCCAATCATGGTTCAGGCACTTTATATTTATTTTGCATTACCGTTGATGTTGGGCATTAAAATTGACCCACTTGTAGCTGGTGTCGTAACTATCGCACTGAACGCAGGTGCATATATTGCAGAAATAGTTCGTGGAGCAGTTGAAGGTGTAGATAATGGACAAATAGAAGCTGGAAGATCCCTTGGTCTTACAAAACTTCAAACTTTATACCGGATTACATGGCCACAGGCATTTAGACGAATGATTCCGCCATTAGGCAATCAGTTCATCATTAGTCTCAAAGATACATCTTTACTAACAGTAATTGGAGTAGGTGAACTTACGCGTCAGGGAACGATTGTAGTTTCTTCTAACTTCCGTGCCGTTGAAGTGTATACTGCAGTTGCAGTTTTATACTTAGTGCTCACTCTCTCCATTTCAATAGGTTTACGTTTTGTTGAAAGGAGGTTGCATGTTAAATGATACAAGTGAATGATTTACATAAATACTACGGTGAATTAGAAGTATTGAAGGGTATTTCATGCGATATTAAACCTAAAGAGGTAATTTCAATAATCGGACCATCCGGCTCTGGAAAAAGTACTTTTCTTCGTTGTTTGAATTTATTAGAGGAAGTTACATCAGGTGAAATTCTGATCGAAGAGGTTTCCCTAACTGATAAAAAAACAAATATTAATAAAATACGCAGTGAGGTGGGCATGGTGTTTCAACAATTCAACCTCTTCCCCCACATGACCGTTATTGAAAATATCATATTAGCTCCCATGATCGTTAGTAAAAAAAACAAGGCAGATGCCCATGAAAATGCTATAAAACTACTTGAAAAAGTGGGTCTTGCCGACAAAGCAAATGTATACCCTGAGAAACTTTCCGGTGGTCAAAAACAGCGTGTCGCGATTGCACGCAGTCTTGCAATGAATCCGAAAATCATGTTGTTCGATGAACCGACTTCAGCCTTAGATCCTGAATTGGTAGGCGAAGTATTAGAAGTGATGAAAGATCTAGCTAAAAGTGGAATGACTATGGTGGTTGTAACACATGAAATGGATTTTGCCCGTGACGTATGTGATCGTGTTATATTCTTCGACCAGGGTATCATTATGGAGCAAGGTCCTCCTGAAAAGATATTCACTAATCCTGAAAATGAACGAACAAAATCTTTTTTACGTAAAGTGTTATAATATAATAGAAAAAGGAAGTGTTTGGATTGGTTAAAGTGGCTGCCCTGCAAATGCATTCAAAGCCCAATCTTAGGGAGGAAAATATAACTCAAGCAATGGCTATGATTTCCGAAGCTGCAAGCCAAGGAGCAAAGCTCATTGTATTGCCCGAACTATGGATAAGCGGCTATTATTTATCAACAGAAGAATTTACTGCTTTTGCTGAAACACCTCAAGGTAAGACAATATCTCTTTTCCAGGAAGCGGCAGCAGAACATAACATCTTACTCGTCGTTCCATTCGTGGAAAAAGAAGGCGGTAATATTTACATTTCCACCGCTGTAATTGAGAATACAGGCGAATTATTAACCACCTACAGGAAGTCCTTCCTCTGGGGAAGAGAAAAGAACCATTTCGCAGCAGGTGAACGAAAATACAATGTTATTCACACATCTATTGGCAATATCGGTATTCTAATCTGCGCAGATATTGAGTTCCCTGAGCCAAGTCGGATTTTAGCTTTACAAGGAACACAACTTATTATTTGCCCTTCTGTCTGGAGTATTCCAGCGCAATCTAGATGGGATATCCAATTACCAGCTCGTGCATTAGATAACACAGTGTTTGTACTTGGTGTAAATACAGTCCACGAAGGTAGCTGTGGTAAAAGTAAGCTCGTCGCACCAAATGGAGAAGTCCTAACTGAATCGCCTTCTGACGAGGAACACATCCTGATTTATGATATGGACCTTTCCCTCATCAGTCAAACGAGAAGTGTTGTCCCATATCTCGATGACTTGGATCGCAGCTTACTACCAGGCAAGGATCCAATCGTTAATTACTAAAATACAGCTCAAGGATTTGAACGAGTATGAACAAAACAAATGTTTTTCAACATGTCGCTGAAAATATTACTCAATTAAGCAAATCGCATAGAAAAATTGCGAACTATATATTAAAAAACGTTAATACTGTACCCTTTTTCAATGTAGCAGAATTGGCTGCAAAAGCTAGCGTAAGTGAAGCTACCGTTGTGAGGTTTGCCACAGCACTGGACTACTCAGGCTATCCGGAATTGCAAAAGCAAATGCAAAACTCCGTCAAGGAACAACTAACTACAACCGAACGGCTTAAGATGTCTTCCAATGTGTATGACGATAAAGAGCAGGCAATCTATGACATTTTCAATGATGATATTAATAATATAAGGGCGTCTCTAGAGTCTTTGGATATTAAATCCTTTCATAAAGCTGCCGATCTTCTTCTTAATGCAAATAAAATCTATATTTCTGCAAATAGAAGTACGGCTTCACTTGGAATATTCTTGCACTATTATTTAAATATCATTCTGGATAACTCTGAAATACTGGGTTCGTTTGAAATTATTCCTGAACAACTTCATTCACTCACTAGCAAAGATGTTGTGGTCGGGATAAGTTTTTCACGTTATTCCAGCAGTACAATTAACACTATTGCGTTTGCAAAAGAGATGGGAGCCAGTACTATTGCGATTACTGATAACTTGTTGTCTCCCCTTCTGCCCTATTCGGATATTACATTGACTGCTTCCAGTGATATGCCATCGTTCATCGATTCTTTCACAGCACCTTTAAGCTTGATTAATGCTCTAATTGTCTATTTAGGTAAAGAACGTGAAGAGAATGTTGAACAACGGCTCAATCAAATGGAAGACATATGGGGTAAGTTCGGAGTCTTTTATAAAAGAGATTTGTCGAATGATTAACATGAGCGCAGGAATAAACAAGAACGTACAAAGGTTTGGTGTACAGGCATCTTGAAACTACTTAATTACTTAGTGCGAATGTACAAATTCTTAGTAAAGCAAAAAGAGTCTTCTGATGATGAGTTTCTCAGTCATCAGAAGACTTTTCTTTTTGCAACTCATTAAGTGCATACATGAGCCATTTCGTTTCCATAAGCTCAGGTATAGGGCCTTTGCAAATAATGCGCTGAATATGTTTATATTACTTAAATAACTGCCATTTACGATGTTTATGAGTATCATAAACATTATTTTATTTGCTTTGCTCTTCATTACGAATACAGAGACAGTTACATTTGTATTGGCAATACTGAGCAAAAATGGAGACTTGTATCCCGACAAAAAAGTTAAAGCAACGTGGGGAATTTATATGGCCATAGTGATAAGTCTTCTACTAGTAACAGGCGATTTGTCCATTATTCTAACGTTGGCGATCATCACCTTGTTCCCACTAACTATATGTGGCAACATGGTACCTACTTTTGCCGCCAGTATCGACAAACCTTCCAAGTAGACTAGCAATCAAAAAAACCCATGTCCATGAAGACATAGGCTGCACATAATTTAGTTTATTTACCCATCTTAGAAACGAATGTCTGCAAAACCTGTGAAGTCTACGTCTACAGGAATAGAATCCTCCACCATCAAGTCACGTAATGCAGTTAATGTAATGGATACATCAACATCTAATAGCTCTTCATCGTCATAGTCAGCTTTTAAAGAAGGGACATTCCTAACAACATATAAACTATCCTCAATTTGCCAATGAATGTCTTTCTTTAGCAAAGTTGTTTCCCGGTCCATTGACTGAACCTCCCTGTTTATGATTAGCATGTGAAGTCTCCCCTTTCATTAAAACTGCCCTTACGTCTATGATTTTAATCATCTACAATTACTTATCCAGCAATTCTTGGTTCATTTAACTTACTTCTTATTTTGTTTTTGCACTATTTTACGTCGAAGTTCAGCCATTTGATCTGTTTAATTTTCATCCTGGCAAAGACTTTGAGTAAGGGATAATAGATATCTTCTTCCGCGTACAAATCTAAAGCTGATTGGCAGTACAATCGTGCGTTTCCTTCGTGCCGTTAATGGGTATGCTAGTGAACTATGCCCTATAAACTGGGCTTTCAAAACATTGTCTGTGTCCGTTAGCCATTGAATGGTCTCTATTACTTTGGGCAATTTGTTAGAACCTGTCTTTTCTAGCATTCTTTCATGAGAATGCATTGTGATTACTACTTTTCTATGCTTATAAATTCATCGGCAGTTTTGCCAAAGATAATCCTAGCTTTAAATAGTAATACCCTGCTCATCTGTGTAGTTGTAAGATCAGATAGATCAATGCCTACACGATCTTCTTTCATCAACTTATATCTAGTACATACAGAAGCTATCTCATTAATCTCCACTATTTGATGATTTTCAAGTGAGAGTATCTAAAAAACTCTATACTATTAGAAAGAACTACTAGGCTCAGAAAATGCCAGTACTTGCGATACATCCTTACCGGTTACCCGGTAATCAGATCTCTCATGTTCATGCGCATACTTCTTGAACTACTCCATTCAATCCAGTTCCATACTATAGTTCCTGTCACTCGTATCCCGATTAATCAAATACGTCGCAGACTGCGGACTCTCACATACCATCAGTGACTCTGTCCTTCTGTCCATTGCGTGCTTCAGCCTGCAAGCCCGTACGTATTTGCCTTCAAAATTTGTATACGAAATGTTTGCAATAAAGTATTCACCATTATCGAACATAACACGTGTTTGTTTTTTATTCAGACGATGATAGCTGTGGATTCGTTGCAATGCAAACCATGCGCAATCTGGTCGAGACGGTGAGTAAAGGGGAAACCAATACATATTCAGCTTCTCACTGACTATAACGGGTATCATGGCGAATCTTCCGCCTAAAATGACACGTGATCCATCCCACGCACCGCGCAAACTGGATCCATGGTAACGAATGTTTTGGTCCACTAAATCTGTTGGCTTGAAATCAACCTGTATCAACTCTTTGTTTTCCATCACCACTGACTGCAGTTTACCTACCTCATTGTACATAGGATAAATCATGCATGTTGCTTTTGTCATCATAAAGTTCGTTTCGACTTTCATTGTGTTGCCTCCTTTTTTCTTAATTGCTTTTGTAATCAATAAAAAAAGAGTATACTATCTATAGATTGGTAGCATACTCCAATCGGTAATCCCCGAGTGAGTCTGAGGAGACTAGCTAACACTCGGGGATTTTTTCCTGCCAGTACCTACTCACCTCCTTCAAGGCGCAACCAGTTAATCAATGCCTGATTGTTTTTCTTATTGTGTGTAAGATAATAAAATTTGTCCTTACCTCTCACATCGCCATCGAATTTCTTCCAAATATCTTGCTTTGGTGACCAGTTTACATGGGACAGCTTTCGCATACGCTCCTGAATCGTTTGCTGTTTCACTGCGTACGTTTCGTTTTCCACTCCACTGTAGGCATACTGAGTTATTGCTGACAATACTGAATAGCTTGCCAACATAGATACCGTATAGTCTCCTATCGTTTTCGCATCTTGCAAATTGAACAATTCGTCAAACCATGTCATCAGTAGTTCGTAAGTTTCTTCCACTTCTCCTGTATTCTCACTGTGCATCGCAATCTTTCCGCTCACTACTTTACCTGTCATAAAATAGCCAACCAATCGTCTCAATTGCGACAACGAAACCAAATTCGTATTACGCGGTCTCATGACGGCAGCCTTCTCCAGCTCCACTCCCGCTTTTCGAAGCAACTGATGGCTCTTAAGTAGCCTATTCGTAAGCGAGTTCACTTCATTACGTGAGTCATAAGAAATCCGCTTAGACAAAGACACCTTTTTTCCTTTTGTGTTGAGATCTATGTATAGTTGATCCATTTCTTTTGGCGACAGCCCTTCAAACACTTGCACTGCTACTTCGATTTGATTCAGCATATAATGTAACGTAAAACCTTTCTTCTGCTCCGCTACATCATCACTACTCGTCATGCGAGAGACTGCCGATTCAAGTTGTGTTAGCGCCTTCATACGCTGCGTACCATCAATTATTATCAATGAATCCGGCCGGCCATCTGCAAGACTTCCCGACTCAATTGCCGCAACGATAGGTGGTAGATAAATTTGTTCTTGAATGACATTGTCAAGTATATACCGTCGAATCATCCGAGCCTGCCCCGCATTGACTTCCCTAAGTACCAAACGTTGATCGTCCAGCATTTTCGTCAACTCTTTCACCGTATAGATCACCATGGTCTGTCTTTTGGAAAATATCTCATTAACGATCATTCAAACGCTCCCTTTCCTCACGAATGATCAGTAAAAACTCTAACATCGTCCGCTTAACGGCTGTAGAATTCGAATGATTCCGCACTTGTTTGGATTGCTTATTGTACATATGATCAAAAACCGGATCATCATGTTTCCACGTGCATCTCTTCTTCAACAGTTGCAGTTGCTGAATGGCTTCCATATACGTCAATGACTGCTCTCGCCTTAGCGTAAAGACGGTATAAGCAAGCGCTACTTGAACGCCCGTCACACCACACGCATAGTTCTTCCGGTCCGCCATGCGTTTAGGAAATAGTTGCAACCACGAGGAAAAGAATGCTTCAGCAATAGCCGGTACTTCACTCGCTTTACAACCTTTGTAATACGGATTACCGGTTTTCACCGTCAAGCACCCTTCAAATAACGCAAGCAGACACTTCTTCATCGTAATCAAAGAAGTAATAGACGTGTTCGCTTCCGTGAGCCGCGAACGCACTTGATCGATATCCAGCCGCGTCTTCATTTGCTCTGCTATAGTACGTGTCAGCTCGGTATAGGCGTCTCGTTGATCATACAACAACATGAATCCTGGATGCGCTTCACGTCGTTCGGTATTATAATCCGTAAACAACTGCCGTTCTTCCTGCTGATTCAAATCTAAATAGATTTGCATCGACACAGGATATCCCGCTAGAATTTGAATGAACTTCCGCGACTCCTCAGCTTCCGCCTGATTCCCCGTCTCTTCCGCTGCTTCTTTCTTCGATTTCAACTGACTAATAGCAGAAGCAATCGCAGACATGCGGTGTTGTGCATCCAGGACATAAATACTACATCCCGGCTTCAACACGAAGCCACCATCTATTTCTTGTATATTTCCTCGACTAGAGAACACAAAAGGTGAAAAGTAAAACGGCTCCCCTTTTTCCAAACTATCGAGTATGAAATCTCGAATATCCCTACGCTTCTTCGGGTCCAATTGCCTTTGCACTTCATGGTCTACTTCGAACATTGCCTCCAGCATGGAAAAGTGTATTTGAGTGCAAAGAACTTCTTTTCCGAACTGTTTATAACTACTACCACTCATCCGGGTAGTAAGACCTGCATCCAACATGAGTCTTCCTCCCCGTGCCATTTTGATTAGTATAGCGCAAAAATAATGCTTAGTCCACATAATATTCTAACTAGTCGTTTATTTTAGTATGAAATTTATTTTAACTACACATTTTTCTTAGCTCTTGACGAAAAATAGATATCGTGATAAGTCATGTTTTCTTGATTTAAAAAACACTCTACTCAACAGGTTTAATCTGTTGAGTAGAGTGTTGGGGTTTGACACATTGTTTTATTTTATATTTAAATTGAACCACGTGTTAATGTACTATATAATTTCGTGGGTACTGGCTTCCTATTATACTGTCAGTCTTCGTGTAGATCAGTAGCTTCTTTCGTTCTTCTGTTGCTGTAATAGCGTTGATGACTCGTACCATAAAGCCCTGTCGATCACAATACTCTGACCAAGTCTTCATAGTAATGAACAGTGGTCTCAATCCCTAAGAATACACGTGTTAATTGAAACGCTTCAAGCATCAACTCAATTTCCTTCTTCAACAATCGAAACCCTGTTTTAGATCCATCAAATTCGAACGGCCCTCTTAAAATATCTCCAAAGATCGTACAGATCATCACGGTATTCACATACTTAGCAGCATCAACAGCTACAATACAGTACTGGTCAGCCTCCGCGCTTCTCATTTAGCAACTCTAATTACTTCCGTTTCTTCACTGAATATGCTTAAGTGAAGATATAACTATTTTTTAATTCATCTTTTACTGGTGAGGAAAATTTGAAAGTTCTGTGATTGGTACTATCCTATTTCCTGAAAACGATAGTTCCATTATGTTTTCTCAATCTATTTTAAATAATAGGTACGCCTTTTTACAATAATCATAATTGCGTTTAGGTACTTAACTGCATCCACTGCTACGTACAAAACCAATCATCTTCCAACTAACATTTTCACATATTTTGATTGTCTGATTAAGATTCAACAGTAATAAATTTGTTTTTCTCCGCTAAATTCCCGAAATTAACATAAGTAATCTCTTCACTTTTAATAATTAAGCAATTTTTCGTATCCAAAATTCGAGGATATTTCATATTATCTATAATAACTTTCTCATCTAATTCTTTAAACTCATTATGATCAGTTAACACAAGAATACACTCAGCATCTTCAATAGCTTCCGCAAATGAAGAATTTTTAATCTTTAAATTTTCTTGACTGACATGTGGATCATGAATGCCTAGGGAAAATCCAACATCCAATAACTTTTCAACTATATCCATCGCTGGGCTTTCTCGAATATCATCAATATTCCCTTTATAGGTAAGCCCTAAAATAGCGATCTTAGATTTTTGGCTTTCTACGAGTTTCATTACTTGTTCTACCACAAAGTCTGGCATCGAGTTGTTAATTGACCTTGCATTTGATATCAACTGAGATTCAACTGGCGCTTTTTCCATGATGAAATACGGATCAACTGCCAAACAATGGCCACCTACCCCAGGTCCAGGTAAATGAAGGTTTACGCGAGGATGATGATTAGCAAGCCCTATAACTTCCAAGGCGTCTATTCCTAACTTATTAGATATTTTAACTAGTTCATTTGCCAATGCTATATTAACATCACGATATGTGTTCTCCATTAATTTAGACATTTCAGCACTTAATGCTGATGTCTTTAATAACTTACCCGTAACAAATGTTGCATATATTTCCGCTGCGGCATCTGTTGAAGCTTTATTTATACCGCCGATAATACGATCATTTTCAACTACTTCAATTACAATACGTCCAGGCAAAACTCTTTCAGGACAATGTGCCAAATAGATATCTTCACCTACTTGAAATTTACTGGAAGCAAATATAGGTGCAATCACATCATCCATAGTTCGTGGCGGTATGGTTGATTCCACAATAACAGTATCTCCGTTTTTGATAACTCCAAGAATTGTTTCACATGCGTTTTTAACATACTCTAAATTTGCCTTATGTTCATCATTAATCGGAGTTGGAACCGAAATAATAAAGCAATCTGCTTGCTTTACTTTTTCAGATGCTTTTAAATTCCCTTCCTCAACTGCTTTACTTACTAGACTTTCAAGACCAACCTCTTCAATATGGATTGTTCCCTTATTAATTGCATCTACAGCACTTGGATTAATATCCACACCTTGAACATCCCATCCATTATTAGCGAAGACTGCGGCCGTTGGCAATCCAATATAACCAAGCCCAACAACACATATTTTCCTCATTTTCACTCAACCTTTTTAGTTTTTCTAAGATTATTTTAGTCTGTATCTCTTTATTAAAAGTTTCTTAACAACAGTATAACCATTCCCACCTAATTTTGTTTCATTAATTCTATTTCTTTAGTTTTCTTCCCCTATTATTGTAGTTGAATCATTTATACTTTTCACTTTTAAAATTAATTAATAGTGAAATAGTAAACCAATATTCTGGTCTCAACCATACATCTGAACTTACAAGTAATCTTCCTAATGCCAACGCAATTAGTAATGCTACTAATCTAAAGTATTCAACTTTAAAGTTATTATTAATCGCAATAACTTTCTTTATACAGTAAACCCAAATTAAAGACCATATTATTAGCCCAACAATACCTGATTCTAATAGTACTTGAAGAAATATATTATGTGCAGTAAAATCTAAAGTTTTTTGAGCATACCCTATTCCATAACCATATACAGGGTTTTTCGATATTAGTGTCATCAAAGAGCTATATATCCCATCCCTTCCAGAACTAGCTTCTAATAGACTTGTGTCTAGTGTTAAGCGCAGTTTTGCTAATGAATATGATTTTATTCCCATATCAAAATATAGAAAATCTACTACCCTCGAAATGAAATTAAATTTTCCTATAATGTATACTATCAAACCTATAATGACTAAAGTAGATACTTTCTTAATTACCGATATCTTTTTATTAAACACCAAAACTATTAAGACAAATATTAAGACAGCTATAAATGTACCTCTACTACCATAAAGCGACATTAATAAAAATGAAGTTGCAAACAATAGTGTCCAAAACCATTTGTATTTCCCTTTATTCAGCGCAAGCATATAAAATATCAACACTGACGGAATTAGCGCATAACCAAATCGCATATAATTCATTGAATCCAAGAAATTCATAAATGGGAATGGAGCTACCATACAAAAGTTAAAAATCGCCACTTTTATAAATGCATTATTTAAGTTTTTCCAATCTGTGTCTAAACTCCCTAGAATTAGACCAGCAAAACCTTTGGATACAAATCCTAAGTAAATCGCAAGAATTATTAAAGAACTTTCTTGATAGACTAAAGCATTTAGAAAGAAGTATATAGTGAGTATAACAAAAGTATATAAAACATATCTCTTCATTTTAAAACCATTTTTCAGAACAGAAAATATTAATAAACTAAGAGTAAAGACAGCAATTGGCCATTGCGAGTT
Source organism: Sporosarcina sp. P7 (assembly GCF_002743425.1). Classification (NCBI taxonomy): domain Bacteria; kingdom Bacillati; phylum Bacillota; class Bacilli; order Caryophanales; family Caryophanaceae; genus Sporosarcina; species Sporosarcina sp. P7. The sequence goes on from NZ_PDZF01000013.1 coordinate 14,313, forward strand.
TACAATAGATGCTATAGGTTGCAGAAAACCAAATTGAAATATGAAAAGGGCCATAATATACGCATTAATTCTCATGGTGTTAGTTGCACTCCTCCTTTCTCTATTTGGATTTATTTACAAATCTATTTCGACTTTTCTTTCATTATCTACTAGTCTTTTTCTGAAATCTTATTTGATTAATGTCTATACTTTAGATTACAACCTATTAAAACGCATGATATCTTCAGACTCTCTTAAAGATATCTGGTCTATTATCACATATGACGTCAGTACTTATTTAGTAGGTACAACTGTTATTTTATACGTCATTCAACTCTTCATTCCATTGATTAACTTTGTATAAAACCGCAAATAAGTGTAAGGATACAACCGATTTAAGCCTATCTCCAATAGTTAGTTAGCAATAATATTTATCAACAATACTAAAGTGCAGTAGAATATTTTCCGGCAAGGTGAGCTAATTCCTTTTGGAGCAATTTAAGAATGAATTGAAGTACATCCGTGGCATAGTAATTTAAATAGGAACTTGAATGGTTTAATGATTCAGAATCTATCAATGATATGATATGATGAATTTTCCAATATCTTCGAAAATCTCCCTACAAACTAAGGGGTAAATCCTTTTGAGTATTTTTCAAGACCCGCTTTCACTTCATAAATTTTTCGTTCTTAAATGATATCAAAAAATTGAGCCTATCCTGTTCTTTTTAAACCACAAAATCATTTATTTCCTAAAGAAGAATTTGGTGATTAAATGCATTTTTTATCAAAACATGACGATAATGTGCTAGATTAGTCGTTTTCCAAGCGTGATTTATATTTGCACAGTAGAGAAATGGGTGTTTCAGCTACGCGTGCAATATGACTATTCCCCATAAATGTCTTGTTTTAAAATGCAGCTACCAATGTTTTTGTATATCACTTTTCAGTGGCGATGAAAAGGTCTTACAAAAAGAATTTCATCGCACATTCCTTATGAGAAATATGGACAATAGGTAACCTCGAGTAAAGATGGTAACCAGACGGAATTAAATGACTGATAATTTAAGTATCCTCACTATGTTTTCAGCATATACGATGTTAAAATTAGACGCGGCAAAGCTGTATATAGTCAACTAATATTATTCTAATGAGAAACCTCTACCCTTCTTTTTTCAGTCATAATAATTCTAACTATAGTAAATAAAGAAATCTTTATAGAATATTAATCCAGTTTTACACCTCACTGTATTATTTGATTATTTACGTAATCCTAACCGATACAGTTACTTTGGAGCTAGTATAGATGTATGGACACAAGTTAGTTAAGTCTCTATCCTAATAAATAAAGAGGATGTGTCCGGAATGAAACAAAAACGTTATAATCAAGAATTTAAAAAACAATTGTCGAACTTTACAGATCTGGCACATCTGTAAGTAATCTCAACCGTGAATACGGTGTATCTGAAATGACCATCTATAAATCGATCAAAGCATATTCCCCTATTATAGATGGAGGCGGTTTGACCTCCGCTGAAATTGTAGAAATCCAAAAGGAAAATTTCCGCCCTCAACAGGAGGTAGAATTCCTAAAAAAGCTATGACCATATTCAAGAAAAAGTGACCGATCAAGAGATTATCAACCAAATCGAACAGGAGAAAGAGAACCATCCTGTTCAAGTTTTGTGTGACGTGCTAGACATACCAAGAAGTACGTACTATCAATCCTTCCATAAAGTGAAATCAACGCACGCAATTGAAAACGAAGCGATTTTAGAGCGCATAAAAATCCTTCATGCGAAGAGTAAAGGCCGCTACGGTGCGCCTAAAATCCATCAAATTCTCAAAAAGGAAGGCTTCACTGTCAGTTTGAAACGTGTTCAGCGCATCATGGAAGCAGAGGGGAATCCGATCTATCATCACGAAGAAATATCGCCCTGCTTCACCAGCTAGCCAAATAGAAGAGCGTGACAACCTATTGGAACAGGATTTTAAAACCACTACAATCAATGAGAAATGGATCGCGGATATCATCTATATCCATACGCTAAATAATGGTTGGTGCTACCTAGCTTCTGTCCTTGACTTACATACGAAGAAAATTGGCGGTTATTCTTTTTCCAAGTCCATGACAACTGAACTCGTCTTACAAGCAGTAACGAACGCAATTGAGGTCCAGAAGTCTGAAGAGGGGCTGATTCTTCACACTGATTTAGGCAGTCAATATACAAGCGAAGACTTTGAAAAAGCAGTAGAAGCAGCGAAAATTGAACACTCTTTCAGTCGAAAAGGCTGCCCTTATGACAACGCCTGCATTGAGTCTTTTCATGCCACATTAAAATAGGAAGAAGTCTATCAAACGACCTATATCGACTTCGAAGCAGCACGAATTGCCCTCTTTCAGTACATTGAATCCTGGTACAACAGAAAACGGATTCATGGGGCGATTGATTACTTAACGCCGCAACAATTAGAGGATCTTTGCAGACAGGTAGCTGCTTGATCGGAGGAAAACACTAGGACTTCGATTCACCCTACCTACACATTTTATGTCCAGGATATTGACATAGATCCACTTTTTTATAATGCTTTTTCCTCAAGTACAGATCTTTTATAGAGACTAAATCTAAATTACATGGATTTTAACTGCCATTAACCCTTAATTTATTAAAATGTGATTTTCTCACTAAACTTCTTATTAAAAGAATAAGTAGAAATAAACTAGATATAACTTTTGCACTTGCTAACCCTAATAAGTTGAATTTAATACACAATATAAAAGATAAACTAATTAGTACTACAGAATAATAAGCAAAATAAATATTGTACTTTTTCACCCCACTAAATCTCATTGTTACAGGCTTCAAAACACTTACTCCTGCCATTATAGCTCCCCCTAAACATACAGGTAAGATTAATTTATCAATTTCTGAGAGATAGTTTGGATATAATATTTTCACCATTACAGGTGTAATGATCAAACTCACAAAAAAGTAAATTAATGTAATAATAAATGTCCCTGTCAGAGAGAAACGACGTAATTTTTCTCTATTATAATTTGAGTTTGACATCTTCCCTAAGATAAAATTTGAGAGTGGGTTTAATATCAATGTTCCTACTCTAGAAGACACTGATACAGCATAAAACAAACTAACACTCGCTGCGCCTAAAAGGGGATAAATGATAAATCTATCACATTGAGATAAAGAGTATGATGATCCATTGTTTAACATGAGATGAAATATATTACTTTTACTTAAAAAACTGTGATCTTTAAAAGTCTTAAAAAAGGACCTTTTAATTAAGTAAATAACAGAATTTAAGCAAGAAAATATTTCTGCAATTAAAAATATGTATAGCCAATTCGTTTGGAAATAAAAAAGAACTGTACCAATTACAATCCCGATAGAATACCAAATGTTTTGTTTAAACAGTTGATTGTGAGAATTTGTTATACGAAATTCAGATATTACAAAGTTTCTCATGCAACCTAGTAATACAATAGTGACAAAAATTATACCATCAATATAATAACCCGAAAATAACATAATAAATATAATATAACTTAGAAGCATTGCGACTACGTTACTTTTATAAAATATTTGTAAATAATAAATATTATAGTATTTTGTATCCAAGAGCCTAGCATTTCCAATACTTGTTCCAAATATCGACACTAATATATTACATATGCCAAAAACCAATATTATTTTTCCGAATTCCTGGATATCATAATGTCTCGATATCATAGGTAATGCTAGTATCTGTTGGGACAAAATTAGTAAAGAAAAAGAGAAAACATTTATTATTAGTTCCTTTATAACTTTTATGTATTTAGCTATTTTCTTTGGGAATTCCAAACCTTTATCCCCCTGATTTTTAATTAAAATATTACAATAAACTTTTTTTAAAATTTAAGCGCATTTATTAATACTTTTTCTAATCGCTCACTTAGTACTTTAAAGTCAAAATCGCTTGCTCCGTCACTTGCATTTTGTCCTAATACATTATAACTCTCACATGAGATTTCTTTCATTTCAAGAATTGCTTTAGCTAAATCTTTACCAGAAGCATCTGATAATTCATATCCACATTGATACTTTTCTATAATTGAATACCCCATTTTGACTGTTGATATGACGGGTTTCCCGGAGGCCATATACTCAAAAAGCTTGTTCGAGCTATTTCCCCTTGACCAATTATATTGAGTTTGGGAATAGTTTAGGATATTAACAGAAGACCTACTTAAAATGTATGGAATATACTTCTTTTCAACATTTCCTTTAAACTTTACATTAGTTAAATTTTTTTGAATAGTCTTGTTCTCAAGACTCGCTTTTTGATTTCCATCGCCATAGATTAAAAATTGAATATCTTTATTTTCTTTCAATAAGGAAGCAGCTTCAATAATTTTATCCACATCGTTTACAGGTCGTATTGAGCCTGCATAAACAACTTTAAATTTATCAGAGTTCAGATCTTCATCCTCAAGAGTTTGTTCAGTCATTAATTTATAAAAGCTGTCTAAATCTACACCATTATTAATGTAATGACACTTCTCCAAGTCAATATCCCCACCACTATCTAGATCCCATTTCTTTTCTTTAATATAATCAGTATCACCTTCCTTGGTAAAAATTAAGGCATCTGCCTTCTTATATATCCAATGTTCACCCGCTATGAGTGCCTTGCCTATAAGACTGCGCTCTTTTAGCTTTTCAAATGCAAATATTGCCTCAGGCCATAAATCCCTTATCTCACAAACACAAGGTATATTTAACTTTTCGGCTATTTTCAGACCTGCTACCATTGTCAATGGATGTACACTTGAAGCCAAAATAATATCAGGTTTCCCATATAATTTTACATAATCGTCAGTTACTTTAAATATATTCAAGTAAAATAAAACCATATTTTTTATTCTATCAATACCGTTTCCAGTTGTCGGTATAGTCTTAACAAAGACATGCGGTATTCCACCTGAACTTATCACTTTATACTTCTTTTTCCTCGGTATCTCTATGACATCATTAGTACTATGTCTAGTATTCGCACAAAATATTACTACCTCATATCCTTTGTTAATTAAGTTTTTTGCAAACCAATAATGACGTCCTCCTTTATTATAAAAACTATTAGTAGCATAGTGATTCATAATCCAAATCTTTTTTTTATGCATTACTATGCCTCCCGCTATTCCACAATAACTTCACCTCATTAAACTTCACCAAATGACTTCCTTCTTTATATTCTTCTATTACATTTCTGTTTATTTCACCTTGTAAATTACTAATAATCATATTTGGTATATTAATTCCACTTTCATATGCATGAGGATAACCTCCACCGAATCTAGGGTTTACCTCAGAAAAATAAAATTTTCCATCTACTTTAAAAATATCAATATCGATAACACCTTTAAGTCCAGCCTTCTTTACAAACCTTTTTATTAAACCAACTAATTTATCATCTTTTATTGAAACTGACTTATCAGTTTCACCAGCCCGCATCTTGATCTTTTCTTTGATAAATATTGCGACTGGCTCTCCTGAAATCATATCAATATAGACATCAGTACCATATTCAATTCCATCCATAAACTTCTGGATCATTAAATTATCGAACTTGCTAAACAATAGTTCAACTTCCTCTTTAGACATAACCTTGCTTATATTAATACTTGCACTGCCCTTTACAGGCTTAACAAACACTGGATAGTTAATAATTCCAGCTTCCACGTCCATATAAAACTGTTCTTTATCAATATAACTTTTTACAGTTTGAAATCCATTTTGCACTAGAAACTCAAACATCTTATACTTATCTAAGCATAGATTGACTACGTCTGGATCAGATACGATAGGTATCGTACCAATACTTATGAATGCTTGTTTGTGTTCTGCGAGAAGACTAAGTTCTGGATCTATCAATGATAAGACCGCTTTAATATTATTCTTTTTGCAAATTGAAAGAATAACATCTAGGTATCCTTCATCTTCCATTCTTGGAACAATAAAATATTTGTCAGCATCATATAAAGCTGGGGCTAAGTCGCTACAGTCGGTAGCAACAACAAGCCCCTTGCCGTCTAGCTCTTTTTTAAAATACTGTACAATTTTATTTCTTGTCCCGCAGCTTAATATTAGTATATTAAAATCGTTATCCATATGTGAGATCCTCCCAAATACAACTTTGTTAAAAACTGATTTTATTAGCTACATTGTTATAATTAAATGAACTTCTCCATTAATACTAAATCCTTATATTCACCTTTAATAAATCGTTCTTCTTTAAATTCGCCTATTTTCTCATAACCTAAAGATTGCCACAAATACGTAGCTGATTCATTATCACATACAACATTTAACTTTATTTTTCTTAGATTTAAATATTCTTTCGCAAATCGCTCTATTAATCTACATGATTCTTTTCCATATCCTTTACCTTTGGTTTGTTTGTTACCGATGTAAAGGCCTATTTCACAGGTACGGTTAATCCAATTAATACTATATAATCCTATCATTCCAAGAGGTGAATTCTCATTGTCACAAATGACAAATCGCTTATTATTACCTGTAGTATCTATTAAAGAGTCCATCCACTTTTCTTGCTGATCTATAGATACCGGCATAAATCCTCCACCTAGATATCGGTATGTTTCTTCATCATTTTTCCATTCATTTAGGAACGTAATATCTTTCTTAAGAATAGGTCTAAGATATACTTTCTCTCCCTTAATCACACTCTCACCACTTTCGTTACTAATCACTAATACCTTACACAGATTTTTTTTGTGTGTATTATCTGTTTTCATATAAATGTTTTCAGTTTTTAAAAGCGTAATTATTGTTTTAAACAAAATCTTAATATCGAACCAAACATTAAATGCATCAATGTATTTATTATCTACAACTATTCGATCATCCCAACTAACTGAGTTTCTAACGGTTACTTGCGCCAACCCTGTTACTCCAGGGCGCACTGTGAATCGTCTTTTAGCCCAATCAGGATAATTTCCAAATCCATCATACGGGAAATAAGTTACTGGAGGTCGAGGCCCTACAAGGCTCATTTGACCAACTATAATATTAAATAATTGTGGAAGTTCATCAAGGCTTGTTGCACGGAGAATTTTACCTACCTTAGTTATTCGATTATCAGTATTACTTTTTACTGTCAAACCATCACCAAGTTTTTCAGCATTAACAACCATCGTTCTAAATTTAATGATTTTAAACACTTTACCATTCTTTCCTAATCGCTCTTGTGTAAAAAACACAGGACCTTTGGAGGTCAACTTAATAGAGAACGCAATAATAAGGAGAATTGGGGAAATAATAATTACACCTATGACGCTTCCTAGAAAATCTATTATACGTTTAATAAATAAATTTAAAGTTTTCATAGTTTATTTCCACAACCCTTTAATAACTTCTACAACTCTCTGCAATTCTTCTTTCGTCATCTTCGTATCCGACGGCAAACAAACACCATTCGCAAACAATTTCTCTGAAACCCCTTCACCCACAAAATCATACTTCTCAAAGTACGGCTGCAAATGCATCGGTTTCCATACTGGACGTGATTCAATATTTTCTTCTTCTAGTGCTTCAAATATATGTTGCGGTCTCACTTTGCCTGTTAAGATCATGGAACTTAACCAGTAGTTTGGCTCACCCCAGTTATTATCCGGCATGAAGTAGACTCCTTCTAAACCTTCTAATTCACGTTTATAAAAGTTGAAGATTTCTCTTTTCTGGTCCACTCGCTGATCCAATACTTTTAACTGTCCTCTGCCGATTCCCGCTGACACATTACTCATTCGGTAGTTGTACCCGAGTTCACTATGTTGATAATGTCTCGCCTGATCTCTTGATTGAGTCGCCCAAAATCTGGACTTTGCGACCTTTTCCACATTATCCGAAACTAGCATACCGCCACCTGAAGTCGTAATGATTTTATTGCCGTTGAATGAAAATGCACCATAATGGCCGATCGTGCCTGTATGTTTACCTTTATAGTATGTACCTAATGATTCTGCTGCATCCTCTATGACACGTACACCGTGTTTGTCGCAAAGTTCCATAATCTTGTCCATATCCGCAGAAAGTCCATATAGATGTACGACGATGACCGCTTTCACTTCCGGATATTGTTCGAATGCTTTTTCTAAAGCTTTCGGGCACATATTCCACGTCTCGTAATCACTATCTATAAAGACTGGTGTCGCATGTTGATAGATGATTGGATTCGCGGTTGCTGAAAACGTTAATGTTGGACAGAAAACAATGTCCCCTTCTCCCACTTCAGCGGCTTTCAATGCTAAGTGAATAGCAGCGGTACCTGAAGACAATGCAGCTGCATCTGTAGAACCGATTTTAGTAGCGAATTCTACTTCAAATTGATTGACGTTCTCTCCAAGCGGGGCAATCCAGTTCGTATTAAATGCTTCTTTTATGTACTCCATCTCGTACCCTTCATCACTCATGTGGGGGGATGCAAGAAATACTTTTTCACGTGTCTTTGTTGACTTCATTTTACTGACTTCCTTCCTTTACTGCATTTCATAAAAGAGTCTGTACCGTGGTTTGTTCATTATGCAATGATAGTGTTGTGTATGTAGAGCCTTATATCACACTGTTAGTCTGTTGTGGCGCCTCCACAAACTTCCGATTCGCCAACCCAACCAGTGTTTCTTTTAACTCTCCATCATCCATACTAGGTAATTTATCGAGTACATACAACTGCTCCGTCTCCGAAATCGGTGTAGCTTTCCCGATATAAATCTTTGGAAACACATGTTCACTCTGTCGTTCGTCTTCATTCAATAATTCTTCGTATAATTTCTCACCAGGACGTATGCCTGAGTAGTTGATTTCGATTTCATCTTCTTCATATCCAGACAGCTTGATCAAGTTCTTTGCTAAATCGACAATCTTGACCGGCTCACCCATATCGAGAACAAACACTTCGCCGCCTTGCGCAAGTGTTCCTGCTTGAATGACTAGGCGTGATGCTTCGGGAATCGTCATGAAGTATCTGGTCATTTCTGGATCAGTAATCGTGACAGGTCCACCTTTAGCAATTTGTTGTTTGAATAACGGCACGACGCTGCCTCGTGAACCTAGGACGTTGCCGAATCGTACAGCGGCGAATTTTGTTTCACTGTCTTTCGCTAAATTTTGCACAATCATTTCAGCAAAGCGCTTCGTCGCCCCCATGATGTTCGGTGGGTTGACTGCTTTGTCTGTCGATACGAGCACGAAGTGTTTTACGCCAAAGAATCTAGCGGCTTCTGCTACGTTTTTTGTACCGAAGATATTATTTTTGACGGCTTCCATCGGGTTGCCTTCCATGAGTGGTACGTGTTTATGTGCGGCTGCATGATAGATGACATCTGGTTTTAGTTCGCTCATTAAGTCAAAGATACGCGTACGATCTTGCACGTCTGCGATCACTGGACAGATTTCTGTTTCAGCTGAAACTTTTTGGCGCAGTTCCATGTCTATAGTATAGATCGAGTTTTCACCATGACCGAGTAGTATCAATTTCTTTGGTCGGAACTCCACTACTTGTCTGCAAATTTCAGAACCAATTGAACCACCAGCTCCTGTAATGAGGATCGTTTTACCGGTCAGCTTCTTTTCGATAGCGTGCATATCGAGCTGTACTTCGTCACGTCCAAGTAGATCTTCTATTTTGACGTCACGCATATCTTTAACGGATACTTTTCCTGTCATCAAGTCTTCGATGCGTGGAATCGTTTGCGTTTTGACGCCTGTCTCGATACAACGTTTCATTAACTCTGTCATTTGCTGTTTTCCCATCGAAGGTATAGCGATGATGATTTTATCTATGTAATGCATATCCACTAATTGCTGGATGTTCTTTGTTCCTCTATAGACACGCATTCCGTAAATATCTAGACCTTGCTTCATTTTGTCGTCATCTACAAAAATGACAGGTTTCATGCCGTATTCTGGGTTACCCAGTACTTGTCTTGCGATCATCGTGCCTGCTTGTCCGGCTCCTAGAATCATCGTGCGTTTCATATCGATGCTTTTATCACGCACTACTACATCTCGTACTAGACGCCAAGACAGACGGGATCCTCCTATTAGCAGAACGTGCAACATCCATGTGATGGCCAATGCGCGGACGTAGACATCCTGTGTGAGCGTGAATTGAACAACGACAACTGCGAGGATGGTGAATGTGACGGCTTTAACAATGGACTTCAGTTCACCGATAGATGCGTACGACCACGCTTTTCGATACAGGCCGTAATACCATGCAAAGAAGTGATGCGCAATTTGTATGGTAATGGCGCTGACTAGCAACATTTTATTGAAGATAATCGAAGTGAATGGATGAAGCATGAAGTACCCGATATAGATCGACAATAAGACGATAATGGAATCGGCTGCAATTAACATGGTCATTCGTTTGCGTACAGTCAAAGGAGCTCCTCCTTTCAAGTTGTGTTTCTATTGCCTATTCACTAGTTACTTTAAAATATCAACCTTTTCAACACTAACAATCTATCCAATTAATTTCCACCATTTTCTAGTAACGGGGGTTTCCGGTTCGTAGATGGTGAGTAATTTATTCTGGATAATTTGTTGATTATTTAACAGCAACATATCCACTGTGTCCATATCCACTTTCTTTCCAAGGACTTCTAATCCTCTATTGAATAAAAATGGACGGTTATCCGTATTATGTGCATCTGAACCGTACGCATGGATCAAGTTCGCTTCTATTAATTGAATAGATAACTTCTGAATATTTTTCCCGAAGTGACCTGCTACACTGCCCGCTGTCACTTGTGCAAGCGCACCGTGACGTACTAGTCGCTCAAGTCGTTCAGGTTTCTCCGCTATCCCTTTATTGCGTTCGGGATGAGCAATAATCGGCACGATGCCTTCTTCTAGTAAAGACTGAATGATTTTAATGGTGTAGGCCGGCACATGTTGAGTAGGTAGCTCCAATAGTAAATAACGAGAGTTTGCTAATGTGACTATTTCTTTGTTCAATAAATTCTCGATAATATGTTCATGTAGCCGGACTTCTTGACCAACTGATAAAGTCAGATCAATGCCAGCCGCCTGAATAATATCCCGTAACATTCGAACTTGGCTTTCTACTTCTGTCACGGGCACGTGGTATTGCGGGCTATAAGCATGCGGTGTAACGACTAGATGTGTAATTCCTTCTGACGCTGCCTCTTCCACCATCCGCATGGTCCCTTCGATTGTGTCCGGGCCATCATCCACTCCGAATAGTAGATGGCTATGTATATCAATCATATATGTCCTCCTAGCACTTTGCTGTATTCAAGAAAAGTGAAAAGGCGCAAGGCCCTTTCACTCGTCGTTTCCATAATACTGATAGTAATAATGATCCTTCTGCAGTATGAAGTTATTTAAGATCGTTCCTAGAATATTTGCTTGAGAAGAGACCAATGCCTCTTTCGCTTTCAGTACACTTTCTTTTTCCGTAGTGCCTGCATTCAGAACTAGAATCGTACCTTCTGCTTTATTGGACAAGATCTGTGCATCTGTTACGGATAAAACCGGTGGCGCATCAAAAATGATCATGTCATACTTTTCTTTCAGTCTATCTATGAGTACGTCCATTGTCTTCGATCCTAATAGTTCCGCGGGATTTGGGGGAATCGGTCCGCTTGTGATGAGATCGAGTCCTTCTGTATCTGTCTGCTGGATAATATCCTCGAGTTCCCATTGACGAGTCAATAAGTTCGATAGGCCTGTCGCATTCATTCGAGAAAATGTATAATGCGTAGTCGGTTTTCGCATATCCGCATCAACCAACAGCACTTTCTTTCCTTCTTGCGCAAAGACTACCGCTGTATTGGCTGATGCTGTAGACTTACCTTCCCCTGGCGTTGCTGATGTGAACAGAATGGACTTCAGATCATGATCCGGCATGGAGAAGTTGATATTCGTCCGTATGGTACGGAATTGCTCGGACACAACCGATTTCGGACTCGTTTCCGTAACTAGTTTACGCGCAACGGATTGTTTAGACTGTTTCTTCTTTTTAAATATGCGCTTTTTTAACATGTGCACTTGACCCTTTCTTTGGCGCATCGGTCACCGTGTTGACTTCCTTATCTGAAATTGGACTGACTAGCCCAAGCACTGGTAAACCGAGCAATTCTTCAATATCTTGTTCTGTTTTCACTGTAGTATCCAAGTATTCTAGTAAAAATGCAATGCCCACTCCGATCATAAGCCCGATGACTGCGGCGATCACTACGTTAAGCTCTTTATTTGGCTTAACTGGTTTCGGATTTTCCGCGTAGAAAGCAGGCGATAAAATATTTACGTTATCCACTTTCATCAAATTGACAATTTCCTTCTGGAACACTTCCGCAGTGGTATTCGCAATATCCACTGCTTTATGCGCTTCCGGATCTTGTACAGTGACATTCACAACTTGCGAATTTTGCTCGCTGTTCACTGTAAGCTGCGCGTTTAGTGCTACCGGTGTTATGTCAAGGTCCAATTGTTCTATCACTTGTGATAAGATGACTGGACTTTTAATAATGACATTATATGTATTGATAAGTTGTAAGTTCGTCTGAATGTCTTGGGAATCAAATGATTGTTGCTCCGTTTTTTGTTGATTGACTAGTATTTGTGTAGAAGCTTGATAGATAGGTGTTAAAAAGAAATAGCTGATGATCGCCGCAAGTACAGCTGCAGCTACTGTCGTTCCTATAATCAAACCTAAACGCTTCTTTAATGTGGAGAATAGTTCCTGTAAACTGATCGTTTCTTCCATAATGTAATATTGCTCCTTTTCGGCAAACTTGCTACTAGTATAGCATATAAGCATAGCGAAAAATATCGAATTTCCACTTAAAAATAGGATTTTTGATTAATTATGCTATAATACGCACATGAGAAAAGTCATAGCTATTATACTTGTTCTATGTATTATCAGTAGTTTACTTGTATCTTCTAGTCAAACGTATGAACAGCAATCCTTGATCCCTACACTACAAAATTTATTACCCACCAAACCTTTTGAATCCGCACTATCGACTTTATCCATCCACTACTGGAACACGACGATTTCCGTAGAAGAACGCGGGTATTATCACTTCGTAGAATTTTTATTACGTAAAAGCGCACATTTTATACTATTCGGTTTGCTTGCGGCTGGAATTTTCTTATCCCTACCATCTCGTTTCCCTAGATTCTTGATTGCAAGCATCCTCACATTACTACTTGCATGCGGGGATGAAACCCATCAATATTTCACAGGAGGACGAACCGCCACCATTCGCGACGTCATACTCGATATGTCCGGAGCGTTGACGTTCTTGCTCTTTTTGCAAATCACCGTCTGGTTGCGTCGCAGAAAAAAGAACGACTAGCTTAAAAGGAATCCTTTTAGACTAGTCGTTTTTCCATTTACCTACCCATCGCTTTACTCAGTATACTATCACGACGCGCCTTCTTTTGTGCTGCGTACTCATCGCGAATGCTTTGTGAATACGATTTATCATATCCATTGGACTGCAAATCTTTTTCAAGCGAGCTAACGACTCCATTAAATACTGCATCCGTCTGCGCCTCTAGACTATTGGCTGCAGACATATATTTATTGTAGAAATAACCATAATCGATACTTTCACCATTCGCTTTTTTCGTACTGTATTCATTCTTCGCACGACTGATTAACGAGTTGATTTTGCCATCGACTTGTCCTTGTAGATCGTTAACGGTTGGTTCATATTTTTGTTTGATCGCCGCTACAGAATCCTTTTTAGCTGGCTGATTGGATCCTGCATTTCCTGATACGGGTTTGCTAACGGCAGGATCTTTTTTACCTGATTGATCACTAGTAGAAGAAGTGGTACCTGTCGTGTTCCCTGCGTTCTCTTTAGCTGGTTGTTTTACACCGTCTACTTGACTGGTAGATGATTGGTTTTTATCAGTAGCAGATGTGCCTCCTCCTGTAGTGCTAGAGGTTGTTATTTTATCACCTGTTGAAATGGATGTTGAACCGCCTGCTGTTTGCTGACTATCTGGGTTTTTACCGCCATTATCAGACTTACTATCCGATGTTTGTTCATTATTCTTCTCGTCGTTTTGTTCTTCGCCGTCAAGAACAAGTTTGCTTCCATTAGGCAATGTAATGTCATATGGATTTTCTATAATTTCATCTACTTCTTCATCAGCAACTTCATACTCTTTGAATTGGAATAGATACAAAATATAGCTACTACCTATAACGATAACTGCTAATGCCGTTAGTAAGAATATCTTAAGTTTTTTATTCATATTACTCTCCTTTGTTCTTTACTTATGTATAGTTTACCAGTTTACCAACTCTTCTGCCTAATATAATATGGAAATTAAAAGTGAGCTACCACTATGAGTCTGAGTTTTCGACTTTTAGTGGTAGCTCTTTCAACTTTGTCAAATCTATTAAATACACATAACCTCATATTATCGATAGTGCGTACATCTTTTCACAAAATACATATAGAAACGGAAATTCTCTCCGCTCAGTTACTGATCAAATTCCAAATACGAATGAATATGTGCTGTTAAAAGGTGTGCCATCGATTGTGCCTACTACGTTCACTGAAACGGTTTTACCTCGTAAAGCACTTAGATTTGTCGTGCTACTAGCGCCTACTTTTGCCAATGCTTTATCAACTACGGTCTCGAAGTCTTGATTATTATCAATGTTTGTTTGGCTAATGACAACACTTTGATTATCAATAACTAAGGATACGGTAACTGAATTGAGTGTGGTATTTGTCTTAAATGCATTGAAAATCGGTTTTGCTACACTTTTAAAATCATTGACTGTAGTCGTTGGTTGTTTAATATCTACAGTAAATGTGTTACCTGACAATGAAACTGCGACAGCATCAGTTGAATTATTGCCTTGTGCTAATGCAGTCCCGATTTTACTATTTAACATTTGGTTACCATCTACCACTACCGGAGGATTTGGCGTTGGATTACCCGGTTGTTCTGTAGGTGGTGTTGTAGGTGGTGTTGTAGGTGGTGTCGTAGGTGGTGTCGGATCCGGTTTTTCTGGTTGCTCAGGCACTTCTGGTTTTTCTACTTTTAACGCTGTTTCTGTACGAACTACGAATGTCGCCATTTGACCTCTTGTCACCAATCCATTAGGTGAGAAAGTAGTCGGTGTGGTACCCGTTGTAATATTAAGTGCTAGTAATGCAGCTACATAACCCGCGTATGCATCTTTTGGTTTCACATCTTTGAAACGATTAGCAGCTAATGGCTCTTCTTTCAAATCAAAACCTAAAGTTAGAATTTTAGCCATTTGAGAGCGTGTCAAATTATTGTTCGGTTTGAATGTTTTAACACCTTTCTCTTCATATCCCTTGATATATCCAGCATTAGCTAATGCTGCGATAGGACCATAATACGGCGTGCCTTTTTTAACATCCTTAAATCCAGGATCTTTCACATTCACTGTGTCCAAGTCTAGTACATGTGCTAGAATCTTAGCGGATTGTGCACGTGTTACAGAAGCATTTGGACGGTATGTACCATCATCGTACCCTTTCACTACACCACGCCCTGCCAATTCCAACACAGGTTTATAGTAGTGCACTGCCGGATTCGTTACATCTTTGAAGCTAATTGCTGCATTTGTTTCTGCTGGAACAGCCGCAACGAATGCCCCAGTTGCTACTGTTGTTGCTAAAGCCGCTTTAAATAATTTGTGTGAAGCCATTGAAGTCTTTTTCAATAAATTTACCCCCCGAGTAATTAGTTAGTTCAAGACTAGTTTACCATATCCCTACATGAATGTATTACCAATTATTATTTTATTTTGATTTAAAGTTAAAGTAAGTTAGAGAAAGAGGCATTAAATAGTTCTGAAGCCTTTTCTTATTAGTTGTTTTTTCTATTTCCGCTAGCTTTATTAATCTTTATATACTGAATAGAATTATGACAGATTAAATACCCCCTTCTCCTATAATGTCAGGTTGAAGGGGGTATTAAGTAACTGTGCTATTTGATTCATTTTACCTCCGAAAATTCTATTATCATTTTCGCTGCATGAGTTCCCGTTGTGGAAATCCCCTGCATATAATGACCATTTTCTCCTGTTGCCATTTCTAAATAATATAACATGCCGATTGCTTTTTGTGATTCCCCGTCGTATTTCTTAATGTCTGGAAACGGCACTTTCGTTTCCCCATTATATTTTGTGCCGTTTTGAATTTCATACGCATGATAAAACATTAAAGCCATTTGAGCACGTGTCACTTTAGCTGCTGGCATGAACTTACCATCTTTCCCTTTGACCAAACCATGATGCTAAGCAGCTTCCATTTCCGCAATCGTTTTATCTGCATAATTTACTGTATTTCTAATTGGCAAGTCTCCTGACTTATGGGTAATCGTTTCTTCCTTCCTAGTTTTCCAACCAGTGGCTATATAGAAGTCGCTTCCCATATACAGTGGCCGAACCGTTCAGGATTCTCACCTGATTCCTTTTCATCTCTGTGATAAACAGAGAACCAATATATTATTATTTAGTTAACACTATCGTTGTTATCAATCTGGCAGTATGCAATAGCACGAAACATTATATTACTTGAATGTACATATAAATTCGACTGTTTCTTTTGATGATGCATGATAGTCAGCGAATTGCATTAAACCAATATCTTTGAATAAAGGCAATAGATTTAGTTAATCATCCTCTATAAAAAGCACCCGCCAAGTTCATATCAACAGGTGCTTGCCATCTATTTACGTAATCGATTCTACTACAAATTCTTCATCATCTTCAATAGGTGACGGGGGAGCTATGTTCACGGTGATGATTAAATCTTTCGCTCTGTTCCCCGCTTCATCTATCGCGCTATACGTAATTGTATAAGTGCCACTGTTAGATGTATTGAGCTCCTTAATAATATTTCCTGCATCATCCGTAATGACAGTCTGAAGCGCAATCTGTTTACCTGAATAGTCAGTTGCCTGAACTACTGGAAGTGTAAATTGCGCCCCATTTTTCACGTGCAACTGCTTCTCGCCTTTGTATTGCCAAACAGGAGATTTATCAGTTGGTTGCTGTGGCTTGTTCTGTTCAGGTTCTACTGGAACAGAAGCTGTTTTATATAAAAAGGATGCGAATTGTCCGCGTGTTGTGGTATTTTTCGGATTAAATGATAAAACAACAGGATTGGTAATATCAAAAAAGTCGAGCACATCAATAAATGGTTGTGCTTCTAATTTCGCCTTCCCCAAATCTTTTACATCTCTTGTAAATGTCTGCTTCGCAACAAATCCTACAAGATCCGTTTTGTGAATGGCATTATACGCACGAACTAGAACAATCGCCATATTTTCACGAGTTATTTCTCCAGACGGATTAAGTGATCCATTAGACTGGCCATTGAAAACGCCCTGATCTTTTACTAACGCTGCATATTTCAGTAGTTCGTCATTAGCGATTTGTTTACTATCAGTGAATCGAGGCTTCGTTCGATAATCTTCTGGAATATCGTACCCCAAAGACACAAGCCATTTGCCCATCATTTTCACTACGTCAGAACGTGTCAATGTTTTATTCGGCTTAAATGTCCCATCCGTATATCCTGTAATGACCTCTTGTTGAACGAGGGCAGTAATAGCGACCTCATGTGAACTATTTTTAGTATCGAGAAATCCTTTAGCACTTGTAGTAATCGGTGCGGCGATTAGAACGATTATAGCCACCAATGCGATGAATAGTTGGTAGTGTTTGGAACGTATGGACATGTTGTTGTTTCCTCCTTTGTAATACCGAATAGGCTTTATGATGTTATTATAGCAGTGATTACTAGCATGTCGGCATTCTTTAAATAGATTACTACTATTGCATATTAGTAGAGCGCGCATTCATGGGAAGATTAACATTGTTCATTTTCTTCTTTCTTTTAAGTAGCAAACGTATAGTTTACTTTGTTGGCTATAGAAGCACAGTTATTACTGTATTATAAGTCAACCGTCCGATTCTTGATTCCGTAGATTCCTTTTTCGGCTCTTCACACAGCCAACAGGTTACAAGTTTCTTTTACGTTTAGTGTATAAGTACAGTAAGGAGCATTCTCAGATTAGAAAAAAACCCCGTAGAGATTTCTCTCTACAGGATCTTGTTTCTTCAGTTACTAGACTATATTATTATCAGAATAATGTATGAATTGTGCAATGCACAGGTATCATTACTTTAGTTTACAGAAATAACTGGCGCACTTGCTCCATCAGTATTAGCATCGTCTAAAGTAATTGTGTTTGTAGATGCTGCAGACGTTGCTGCAAAGCGTGAATCGTTTGCTTTTATAGCATTAACTAAATCTGTAGCAGTGTTAAAAGTTTTGTTAGCAGGAACTGCTGCTCCACTTACAACTTTTGTATAAGTAATATTATTTACTGTAACTTTGTCACCAGTAATTAATGTTGGATATAGAGTGAATTTATACTGACCAGCTTGAGCAGGTATTCCTGTGACGCCATTATCTAAAGTTGTTGATGTTGGCGTGATTACAGCACCCGTAAGTGAATCTGTACCCGCTGCAGCAATAACAATATCCTTCAAATCAATTGACTTACCATTAAATGTAACTACGCCAGCTACACCTAATGTGTCTAATGCTGTGTCAATAGCAGATGAGTTTGTTGGAGATGTGTTTGGTAATAATACACTTACAACACCTGCATTATAAGTAACTGATAATGTATTTGCAGGGTTTTGTGCAAAGTTAAATTTCAAACCATTGAAATCAGCAGCTGAATTGGCAGCTAGAACGGAAATATCTAAAGTTGTTCCGTCAATAGTAACAGTTGGCGCTACTGCATTTACACCCGTTACAAGTTCAGTATTTGGAGTCACTGTATTTAATTTACTCACTTTCTGACCTGCTTTAACAGGTAGTGCAGTTACTAAAGCATTTCCTGAACCATCAGTGAAACCGATTTGATCAGCATTTGTTGTAATTGTTTCTGCGGTTGCAGTTGCTTCTGTTACTGCAGAAGTTAAAGTATACTTAACTGTCTTTCCAGATACAGTCGGTGAACCAGCTAACGTAAATCCTCCAGAAATATTAAAATCAGAAGTTGCTAGAGTACTAGCGTCTACATCTTTATCAAATGTAAATGTAATTGTATCTACTAGACCTGCTGCATCTGCTACTTCATCAGTAACCGTTGCCGAAACTAACTTACCTTCAGCAGCGCTTGGTGCAGATGTAATAGTTTCTATTTCAAGTGTATACGTGTTATCAGCATTCTTAGTAGCTGTAACTTTTACAATATCGCCTGCTGACAAAGCAGAATTCACTTTAGATTCAAAAGCAGCTTCATCTATAACAACGCCATTCTCATTCTTGAATGATGCAGTAGAGTAAGTGATTGCGTCATATCCAACAAATTTCAACTTATTGTCAACTGTGTTGATATTATCTACTTGACCTGTATAAACTGCAGGTACCTGAGATCCTTTTGTGAATGCAATTGAAGCTGTCTTGTTCGGTAGGCTCACTTGTGAAGCAGAAGCGTTCACAGTTACGTTAGATGCAACGTTAGCTGAATCTACAATTAGTACAGCCTTACCAGCTATTGCGTTAACTTTTACAGTTTCAGTTGTACCAGCTTTAACTGTCTTCGGAGCTAATCCGTTACCTGAAACAATTACATTTGCAAAGTTTGCAGTTACTTCATAAGAAACTTCGTAAGCACCAGTTCCTTTGTAGTAATCGAAACCGTTTTGGTCTACCGAATTATAGTTAAAGTATGCTTTTTGTGTGCTTGGAAGTGTTGTAACTTCTTTGTTATCATCATTAACAACTTTCAATTCTGCATTGTTAAATACTGCATTAACGAAGTAAGTCATTTCGCCAACTGTTTGTAAATCAGCTTTATCCAATCCAAATTCTTTACCGTTTTCTAGGTATACTGTTGGTGCTGCAAACGCATCACGATCACCCACGATAGTGAAAGTCGCTTCGCCTTTGTTGTCAGTTACTTCAATTTCATAACGAGCTGCTTTATTAGCAGTTACAAGGCTGTTGTTAGCGCCTTTAATGTATGCTAATTTATCAGTGCTATAGTTACCTTCTTCAAAAGTAACATATGCTTTTGTTCCAGCTGGAGCAATTTTACCGTCTTTATCAGTAACAGTTACAGTGTACTTACGTCCACCTTCACCGATACCGTCAGCATTCCGTGCAGCTGCATTTTGAACACCTTCAGCTTTAACAGTTAAACCTAATGTGTGGTTCAATTCGAATTTAACAGTCGGTGCTACAGCTTGTAGTTCGTCTGCATTCCACTTGCCACGATCAGCGCTGTTAGTCCACTTGTCAACAAATACAACTGGTGTAACTGAAGCATTATTACCTGTAACTGTGAATGTAGCTTCGCCTTTTGCGTCAACTTTCACACGTACCTCTTGTACGCCACCTGTTGTAACTTGTGAAGGATATAGTGCGTTTGTAGATACACCAGTATCGATTACACTTGCACCACGGACTAATTTATCAGGAGATACATCAACGTTTTCAGCAAATGCTACGTTCACATAATTATATGCTGCCGCTCCAGTACCTTCTGTATTCCAAGTATCTGTTTTAATTTTATATACTTTTTTAGATCCGTTTGCTAACACGTTACCAATAGTTTCTTCAGTAACAGTGATGCTTGAATCCCAGTAAACTTTCGCAGATGAACGAACATTTGGAGCTCCCGTAGGATAAGCCGTTACAGTATCAGTAGTACCTGCATAACGTGTATATGAGTAAGTTGCAATACCATCAGCATTAGTAACTGCTTCGCCTGCCATTTGTGGATTCAATGTAGTATCTGTTCCAGCGCTTACGTTGAAAGTTACAGGGACGCCTGCTTCTTTAACGCCGATGTCAGCAGAAAGAATTACTTGTTGTCCAACTTTACCTTGTAAAGACTTTTGAGTAAGGCTGATTTTTTCAGGAACTACTGCAGAAACACCAGTGAATGAACCAATTGCTTTGTCATTCAAAGTAACTGTGTACTTTTCTCCGCCTTTTTGAACAGCAGTTGTTAATACAACAGTTTTGTCGTCAGTTTGTTTTACAGCAGCGTTAGCTACAGTCAAACCATCGATTGAGAAGTTTAGGGAGTTGATGTTTTCAACTTTGTCCTTCATTGTTACTTCTACTGTAGTAGCGTTGATGCCTTTAACTGAAGCAACTCCAGGAGCTACAACTCCGCCACCAATTTGACCGAAGTCTACTAGAGTAGTCTTGTAAAGGAATGAAGCGAATTGTCCACGAGTTGTTGTTGATTTAGGGTTGAATTCTGGTGCAGCTGGGTTTGTGATGTCGAAGAAGTCTAGAACGTCGATAGCAGGACGAGCTTCAGCTTTCGCTTTACCTAGATCTGTAACGTCTTTCTTGAAATCTTGGTCTTTCACGTAAGATGTTAGGTCAACGTCATGTACGCGGTCGAATGCACGAACAAGAACGATTGCCATGTTTTCACGAGTGATGTCGCCTGCTGGATCAAGTGAACCGTCTGGTTTACCAACGAATACTCCGTTGTCATAAACTAGTGCAGACATTTGTAGAAGCTCATCGTTAGATGTAGTCTTCAAGTCTGAGAAACGTGGTTTAGTTTTGTAGTCTGTAGGCACTTTATAACCTTCAGATACTAACCATTTACCCATCAATTTTACTACGTCAGAACGAGTAAGTGTTTTGTTAGGTTTGAATGTTCCGTCTTCATAACCTGAAATTACACCTGCATTAGAAAGAGCGTCGATTGCCTCTTTGTGTGAGTTGTTGTCTTTTACATCCGTGAAAGTTGCAGCCATTGCTACTGGTGCTACTGCTGATGCTACTAGTGCAGCTGAAGCAGCCCCTACTACAAACTTACGGTATTTCGTTGGTTGGTTAGCCATTAAATAATTTCCTCCTCGTAATATCTCTTGTTTTTGCCAGTTACTACCTATGTATGAAAGTAGTAGGCATTACAACTTAAAGTATAGATAAGAAAGTGCTAAAAGTCAATTGAATCTTGGATAATATACTAGTCTAATAGCACGGTGCGACAAAATATTTATGTCCCGTCTACTATTGTATCGAAAGAATAGTAAAATACAAGTATTTTCCAAAGCGTTTTAAAAAGAGAGTATCTTGGGCATGCAAGGGATTTTTGCCAAACAAAAAGGCTTGAACAGATGGGAACTGTTCAAGCCTTTTTGTTTGCGGTCAACCAACCGTAACGCTTTGCACGTACTGTGCTATATACTAAAGAGAAAATTACCCTTACAACTTCGTATTCTACCACCTAATCTACTAGATTACAAGATAGTAACTAACTAGTAGAAAATTTCTTAATTAACTTTTGTTAGTAGGTTAAAGTTATTAGTAGATTTGCTTTGGAATAGTAGAGAGAGAGGTTTGAGGTTTAGGATGGAAGCTCCAGCGGGGGAAGCGCTCTTGAACGCCTTAACTGGTGCTTCTAACCTATGTTGAGAGTGGAGGTACATGAACCACTTACTGCAGATAGTGTGTTATTTATTGTGATCTTCGGGCTTGGTTACGTTCAAGTTCAAATTCTAGTACAATACTAATCCTAAATTCAATGAAGATCGATAAGTATCACCCACTCACGTTGCAAGGGATTGGCGCGTAGGAGGGGCGACTCCCAGAGGATCAGCTCGACAGGTGAAACAACCAAAAGGGAGCTTGCGACCTGGTTGGCTCACCGCGAGCCCTCAGGAAAGCGTCCCCTCCGAAGCGCCAATCCCCAACCCCTTACTTCTTCCGATACACCTCCACCAAAAACTTCGGCAAATTCATTTGACGCTTAATCCGGCTCGGTTCAAGCAATAATCGATACAACCATTCCGCCCCTGCCTTTTGGAACACTGCCGGGGCTCGTTTGATATTGCCCGCCAGTACGTCGAATGATCCGCCTACTCCTTGAAACAACATCGGATGTAGCTGATCGCGGTGTTGTTCAATCCACTGCTCTTGCTTCGGTGAACCCATCGCCACAAATAATATATCCGGTTTTGCTTGATTAATCGTGTCGAGCACGACTTGTACGTCTTTTTCATAGCCGTGCTGGACGCCAGCGATTTGAATGTTCGGATGCATGACTTGCAATCTCGCCGCGGCTTCTTGCGCCACGCCAGGTTTCGCGCCATAGAGGAAAATGCGCTTTCCGCGTGTAGCGGCTTCCTGTACGACGCGATCCATCATGTCGATTCCAGTAACACGGGAACGAATCTGACCTTTTTTCAGCTTGGATGCCAATATGACACCGATGCCATCCGGGATTTGGAATTCCGCACGATTTAGCAATGCCTTCAGTTCTGGATCTTCTTTAGCTTTCATGAGCTTTTCCGGATTGATCGCGACGATGAGTGATTTCTTTCCTTCTTCGATATTCTCAAAGATTTTTGGAATGAGATCATCATAGTTCTCGGTATTGACGGAGACGCCTAGTATTTCTTCTTTCATTTGTATAGTTGCCCCTCTTTTTTGCCATCTCCTAATTTGAAGAAGCGATATTCCGCTTCTTCCCATGCATCTGCCGGGAGAGCGTTCTTCGTATCCAAGATAATCGGTCTTGGCTGTTTCGTCTGCAAGTCTGCCGGATTCAGTTGTTTGAATTGGTCATGGTCCGTAGTTAATAGAAGAAGATCCGCTGTGCCGATTGCTTCTTCAAGCGTTGCCACTTGCGTCGAATGCTGTAATTCTTTGATATGTGGATCGAATGAAACGACGTCTAGACCTAAGTCTTGCAACGAATCAATTACTTTCGTTGACGGGCTTTCGCGCATGTCGTCGACGTTCCCTTTAAATGCCAAACCTAGAACCGCTACTTTACCGTTTTCGATATTATATTCCTGAAGCAAACGCTGTACGCGTTTCGCTGTATACATCGGCATGCCATCGTTTGTTAGACGTGCTTTTTTGATAATATCTGCTTTTTCAGGTGCCAACTCCACTAAGAACCATGGATCGACTGCGATACAGTGACCACCGACGCCTGGACCTGGCGTATGGATATTGACACGTGGATGGAAGTTTGCAAACTTGATTGCTTCCCAAATGTCCACGTCGATACCTTCCGCAATTTTTGCGAGTTCATTGGCAAAGGCAATATTGACATCACGGTACGTATTTTCCATTACTTTAACCAATTCCGCTGTTGTAGCGTCTGTTAAGTGGATCGTTCCTTTGACGAACACTTCATAAAGCTCTTTTGTCATTTCAGCTGATTTCGCATTGATACCGCCAACGATGCGGTCGTTTTGTACTAGCTCTTCGAAGATCTTACCTGGAATCACGCGTTCCGGTGAGTGAGAGACGAATAGTTCTTCTCCGATAATCAGATCCGTTTTACGTAATTCAGGCAACATAACGTTCTCGACAGTCTTTGGTGGAACTGTTGATTCCAAAATCACCAGTGCGCCTTTCTTGACGAACGGCACAATCGATGCGGTCGCCGCACGGATGAATTCCAAGTTCGCTGTATTGTCCGGATTGATCGGTGACGGGACTGCGATGATATAGACTTCCGCTTCTACTGGTGTAGTAGAGGCTTGGAAATGTCCATCGTCTACCGCCTTCTCCAAACGCTCTTGTAAACCGTTTTCTTCTATATGTAATTGTTTATTGTTGATCAGTTGAACGACGTGTTCATTACGGTCGACGCCGTGTACTTGCAAGCCGCTGTTTGCGAACATCACGGCAGTTGGAAGACCGATATAACCTAGGCCTACTACGCATAATTTCTTTTCCATAGTGTATAATACCTTCGCTTTCTTGTTTTAGGTTGTGGTTGGTAAAAGTTTGGCTGGACTTTGGGTTGGGGTTGGGATCTGCACTCTAGGCGGACGCTTTCCCGAGGGCGTGGCTTGAGCTTCCTCGTGCGCTTCGCTTCTGCGGGATCTCAAGGCGCACGCTGATCCTCCGGGAGTCGCCGCCTGCCGTTCCGATCCTAATTAATGGTGTGGTGGCACAAAGCTACCACTTTTATCTTTATGTTGAGATCGTAAGTTTCAGACTTTAGAATTCAAGAGCCCAACATATTTAAATTCAAAGAGAAAGGATGAATCTCTTCATCCTTTGTTCTATATAGATAGATTATATAATAATTAGTACTTTTGTTTTGGCACTTCCGCACAATCTCCAGAAAGAAACACAGTGGATCGTAAGCGGAAGGCGGCGAGTGCAAAGATGTGCTCCTAACGCTGCGCTTTTACTCGCAAAAGCCGTTCTTCGTAACGGCTCTTCCCGATGGATCAGCGAAAGCCTTGAGACCCTGGACGAAGCGAAGCGTAGGAAGCGGCTCAAGCCGAGCCCATGGGAAAGCGTCCGCCTGCAGCGTCGATCCACGTTGCCCCCACCCCTACTCCATCTATACAGTATACCAACTTCTCTTCCTCATCACCAATTTATTTAGCTCGTACCAGCGCCCGTGCTTGCACAGTAAAAGGCGTATACGTCCCTTTCACCACACTCAACCCGTTAGCCCCTGCTATGCCCGGGTGAACAATGAGCATATACTCCGCTCCAAGCGCCATAGGTTTCGCTGGCTGAATCGTCATCGTTTTATCATTACTAGCCTTTTTAGCCGTTTGTATAGAGACGCTTCCAAACTTCACAAGTTCCATCTTATTGAAATCTTTCGCTGGCCCAAAGTTCATTTTCTGCGTGAACTCGACGTTGAACACTTTTGACTGCGCTACGCCTGTTGGTCCTTTGGTAAACTGGTAGCCTCGCGCGGCCAAGTCAGACGTGACAAGGCGTTTGTGCATGCCTGCGTGCTCCGTGCCTGATTTCATTTTAATATTCGGCTCGACGCCTATATGTTGCACCGGTGTTCCTTTAGGTCCTGTATAGTGACCCGTCGTGAGTTTCAGTGCGCCGCCGTTTTCTAATTCAAATAACGACTGAACGCTACCTTTTCCTTTTGTCGTCTCCCCTACTATGTTCGCCGCGCTTTGGTCTTTGAGGCTGACTGCCACAATTTCAGAAGCGGAAGCCGAGTATCGGTTGACCAGTACGTACGTGTCTACCGGGAATTGATTTTTCGCTGGGACGACTTTGCCTGCCTGTGTCCCCATGCGCGTTTGCAGTTTATACGCTTCTTTTACTCTCGGGAAGAAGCCTAGTAATTGTTCGGCGCTGTCTACGTAGCCACCACCGTTAAAACGTAAATCAAGAATCAATCTCTTCGCTCCCGCCGCTTTCAAACGTGACCAATGAGCATTGACGTCTTCTTGTAAATGCGCAGAGAATGCCTTGATTTTCAAATATCCGACATTTCCGTACATCATATTCGAACTCACATTGTCCGGATTGTGCGGCGCCGCAAGAGTAGCGACTTGTGCCGGTGCTTTAGCGCTTGCGTATTGATTGAGATAGTCACTATATTCAGCGGGCGTCATGTACACCGAGTATTCATCGAGCTGACGTACGACTTCTGTAACGTTTCTCGCATTATGAAGATTCGTAGGCTTCTCGCCATAATAGTACAATTCAACAATTTCTTTCACTTCGTCAAGAGTCGCGGCTTCGGTGGCGGGTGTTAAGCAGAGCCAAGCGAAAACAGCTACTACTGCAATAAGGGTTTGTTTCATTGCGCTTCCTCCTTTATTCGGTGGGGTTGGTAAAAGTATGTATGTTTCCACTATACCCTATACGCCAGCGGTTAAGCGGCTACCTATAGTTATTTTTTCGAATATAGTGTAACCCAATAGATTTTACCATTTGAATCGGGTGCCGTGCCTGCTCCCATATGCGTAAATATTGGGCTTAATAGATTTTCCTTATGCGCAGGAGACGCTAACCAGGCGTTCGTAATTTCAAGCGCATCATGAAAACCAGCTCCAATGTTTTCACCATATGCCGTCCATTTATAATCAAATTTCTCAAGCATCTCTACAGCTGTGCCATACGTCGGCGTGATATGCGATAGTTCCCCGAGCTTCGCCAAGTCTTCCGCTCTTGCGCTAGCAATTCGGTTAAGTGCTGGATCCGCTCGTAGATTGCCAATTTTAGAATTTTGTCGTTTAACGTTCACGTTGATAATCACCTGTGCCGCTAATGAAGGCTGTTCAGGTTCAGGTTTTGGCGGTACAGGTGCAGGCTTCGGTGGCTCCGGTTTTGATGCTGGCGGTACCGGTGCTGGCTTTGGCGGTGCCGGTGCCGGTTTCGGTGGTACTGGTTTTGGCTTTTCAGGTGCTGGCTTCTGATTATCAGGGTTCGGCTTAATCAATTTTTGATCTTGATCGACATAGCCTTTCTTTTGATTATCATATGTAATCAGACCATTTTTGCGATTTTCATCGAATTGCATCGTGCGGTACAAGAAAGCTGCCATTTGGCCCCGTGTAACAGGTTCATTCGGATTAAACTTCCCACCCGGACGCGTCGTGGTGATATTGAGTTCGGCAATCGTAATAATGTATGCATATGCCCCACTGCTCTTCTGGACATCATCAAAGATAATGAAATCATTGTCGTCCGTGACAATATGGTAGCCAAGGACTAGTAGTTTCGCCATCTGTCCGCGTGTTAGTGGTTTATTCGGATTAAATTGATCCGCATTCTTGAACAGCCCTCGCTGCGTCAACGCACGAATATGATCATACGACCCGTTGTCCTTCGTTACATCTTTGAAGTCCATTTTATATGCATGGCTCGGTTTCGCCCCAATAGAAACCGCGATCATCTTAGCCGCCTGAGCCCGCGTGACCGGTTTATTCAGACGATACGTATTGTCGGCATAACCTTTGATAATTTCATTGGCCGCCATATACATGACCGCATCGTAAGCATAATGTTTCTCCGGCACATCCTTAAACGCCTTCGGTTTCGCAGCTTCCACCGGCACCGGTACCGATACTCCCACCGCAGACACCGCCACGGCCATCGCCATAGTACTTAAGAATATTTTTTTGTCGCGAGATAGATTCATATAAACGTCCCCCTTTTGTTAGAGTATACGGGATTTGGCCTGTGCTTTGGTAGAGGTATTGTTGAAATTTGTTAGATCATTTTGTTTTTTCGGGGTTGGGGGTGGATTATGGGAGATTATGGGCGGTTGAGTGGTGAGGATTGGGCGGATATTGGTCTATATAGAGCGGAGCACTGGCTGGATTGAGCGGTTATTGGGGCAG
Source organism: Sporosarcina sp. P7 (assembly GCF_002743425.1). NCBI lineage: Bacteria > Bacillati > Bacillota > Bacilli > Caryophanales > Caryophanaceae > Sporosarcina > Sporosarcina sp. P7. Next base: position 42,483 of record NZ_PDZF01000013.1, read on the forward strand.
ATCGAGCGCTGCACGGGGTTTATAGAGCGGTTGCGCGTGAGGATTGATCGGATAGTTCGAAACATTGAGCGTGCAGAGGTTTTGGGTAGCAGGGAACTTCTTATGGGCGGTTCGGCCTTGGGGATAGAGCGGGTATTGGTCTACATAGAGCGGAGCATTGGCTCGATTGAGCAGTTATTGGGGCAGATAGAGCGCTGAACGAGGTAGATAGAGCAGTTGAGCATGGAGATTGAGCGGATAGCACGAAACATTGAGCACGCAGAATTTTTGGGTAGCAGGGAACTTCTTATGCGTAGTTCGACTGTGGGTATGAGCGGATATTGGACTACATAGAGCGGGGCATTAGCTTGATTGAGCGGTTATTGGGGCAGATTGAGCGCTGCACGAGGTTTATAGAGCGGCGGCCCGTGAAGATTGAGCGGATAGCTCGAAACATTGAGCGGGCGCGTTATTCGATTTCATTAAGAAACCAGCGCATGAAGAGCTTATGCGCTGGTTTGGTTGCTTTTACAAATTTTGATTTTCCGTTTTGAGAAGTTGCGGGGAGAGTTGGTAGATGGCGTTGCGCTTTTTGCCGGACATTTCGGTGAAGGGGTTGGCTAGCATTCGTTTCGCTACGTGGCGGGAGTGGATATTGGTAAAGTGGCGAAATTGCCGGTTGGTGAGTTGCGCGCCGCCGATGCAGTACCATTCCGCTAGCGTGGCATGATGGGCATGGCGGTCGATATGGCCACACGCTCGGCACTGCCAACTTCGAGTCCGCCACACCATCGTCAGTTGTTCGCAATTCGGGCACGCGACACCGGTTGCCAGATCTTTTATGGAAAGTGCATATTTTTCGATTAGCGGAAATGGATCATAGTGGCGGTGTGTGTTTAGAAGTTCATTCGCCAATTTCTTGATCTGATTTGCACTCAAAATTACATCCTTCATTTCCATGTTCCTAAGGCGGTTCGGGATTTCATAGGAAAATACGAGCCGGTGGGACGATGTGTTTTCAATGGTGAGTTCGTTTTGGTAGGCGAAGACGATGTAGTCGACGAGCGGGATGTCGATGTGACGCGCTCGCAGCCAGCTAGCGAAGTAGTGTTTTTTGCGTTCCATTTCCTCGATTGGGCTTCTCAGAACGGTGCGTTCTCCGTTAATTGATTCACGGATAAATTGGGTCGGATTTTGCTTAATGTGTAGTTTACCTGCGATGTTCTTGATTTCGAACAGGATAATGACGCTCGGGGTAATCAAAATAGAATCAATTTGGAAATAGGCATGCTCGTGTTTCAGGAAAATGTCGTGAAGGATTGCGTGCGGATACGGCGGGATGAAGTCTCGTAATTGGTAGTCGAATTCCCTCTCCCCACCGTAGCCGGCTTTGCCATTGTAAAAGTCAGTTCGGATTTTTTCATACTTGTCGTGATTAACTGGTAAGCGTTTTAGAAGCGCCTGTTGGCCGAGGATCAGTTTGGGGATTGTGCGAGTTTTGTAGAGTATATGGTTTCACCTCCTAGTATGGGTTGTTGTGGCGTATATACATTGTAGCAAGAGGGTTAGGAATTGGGAAGTATTAGGAGAAATTCGATTTCGAGTAGTTTTTCGGGGGTGAAATTGAATTTTGCGATGGATTTGTTAGGGAGAATTCAATTTTGCGGGGTTAAAAAGTGAGATATGCTTTAATTTTGTTTAAAAATATGTCTTTAGTCATGTGGATGTTACGGGTTATGAGCGCTTGATGGGCTTGATAGAGCGCTTGTCGACCGTGATAGAGCGGATAGCTGGACGGATAGAGCGCTCGAGCGTAGACAGTGATCGGTTAGCCAAGACGATAGAGCGCTTAAACAGATAGTATGAGCGGCGCGGCCCTGCCTTGCCTTATTTCATAATGTAATAAGTCGTATGAGCGCTTGAGTGGCTAGATAGAGCGCTTGTCGGCCGTGATAGAGCGGAGGGATGGACGGATAGAGCGCTCGAGGGTAGACATTGATCGGTTAGCCAAGGCGATTGAGCGCTTAAACAGATAGTATGAGCGGCGCGGCTCTGCCTTGCCTTATTTCAGAATGTAACAAGACATATGAGCGCTTGATGGGTTGGATAGAGCGCTTGTCGGCCGTGATAGAGCGGAGAGATGGATGGATAGAGCGCTCGAGCGTAGACATTGATCGGTTAGCCAAGGCGATAGAGCGCTTAACCAGATAGTATGAGCGGCGCGGCCCTGCCTTGCCTTATTTCAGAATGTAATAAGGCGTATGAGCGCTTGATTGGCTGGATAGAGCGCTTGTCGGTCGCAATAGAGCGGACAAATGGCCTTATAGAGCTTTTGTGCGTGGACATTGAGCGTTTTAGCGTGGATATAGAGCGGTTACGCAGGAAGATAGAGCGACTAAGTACTTTCATAGAGCGCCACCACGAAAAAAACTGCCCAATGAAGGGCAGTTTTTTATCGTTTAATCAAATACCGTACATAGTTTTGCCAAGGCGTAGTTTTCCACTTTTCCCATTCCGGTAAATACAGTGGAAGTGGGTGGAAGACGGCTTGGTGCTCGAGGCTGCTGTCTAGATCATCGTTGTGTAGTGCGATCACTCCTGGTTCGACGCCCGTTGTGAGGACTGTTCGATCGAGTGAAGTGAATGGCGCTTCGACGGTATTTTGGACTGCTCGTCCATTGGTGTCTAGCGTCCAAACTTTTGCACTGTTTTGGTATTTATCTGTCAGCCAGTTCGTTTTGACGCTGACCACTTGGTTGGCTTCATTCGTTTGAATGAATGTGTTGACGTTCGTGCCGAATGGCAAGTCCATTTGCTCGTCGTACGGTGCAACGCGTACTTCGTAATAAGCTAGTGGATTGTCTTTTTGTGTGTTGCCAAGTGCTTTATACGCTTCTAGCCATTCGTCCTCTTTCGCAGGAACTTTGGATACCGATACGACGACTCCGTTAATCGTGGAGATGTCATTTGGATAGTCTGGCGCGATACGTTCCTGGATTTCAGCGAGTTTCTTTTCTTTATTCGTTAATTCAGGCTTACCTTCAGGTGAATCATTGACTTCTGGATTAGAAATCGTTCCGTCCGGATTTGTTGTATCATCTGGATTCGGTGTTGCTTCAGGTGTTGTATCGGGATTGGTTGTGCTATCCGTATTCGGAGTGCTTGTGGATGGCGGTGTCTCCGTGTTCGGTTTGTTTTCCGTACCTGAATTATTATTGTTCGAACTATCGATGCTCTTGTCCGGTGAAGATACCGGTGTGTCCGGTTGGTCGAGCGAACCGTCCGGGTTGCCGGAAGTGCCGTCGAAGTTTTCTTCAGGAGCGTTCGAATTCACAGCTGGTGATTCCGAATCCGTCCCATCGATTTCCGTTTTCGGATCGTAGTAAGGTACGGTACTCGGTGGTACTCCGTCAGCAGATAGAGACGCGACTGATTTACCTTTTCCACTGCCAACTCCATCTTCCATAGATTCAGGTTGTTGATTTGGATCGACTTTCGGTGTGAACGGTGTGTGAATCGAGTCATGCTGGATCGTTACCGGTGCGCCCGTTTCCACGTGTGACCATTCATTGTCGAGTACATACGTGACAATCGTTTGGTCGGTGCTGTAAATATCGATCGACGGTGACTCGCTATCGCGTTTGATTGCGACGACATAGCCGCTTACTGGACTCGTCAACGCGGATTCATTCGGCAATTCTGCGAGCTGTGATTCGACTATTTCCGTTTTCCGTTGCACTTCTGCGAGATCCCGTTCTGCTGCCGCAATCGCTTGCGCAAACGCTCCGTCTTCTCTCACTTCAATGCCCACATTCAAATTGACACGCACTTTTTTCTCGTCGTTCGTATCATAATAATCACTGTCGTTTTTCGAACCGCCCGCTGAGGACTGTTCATACTCCAAATTACTGATCGTTTGTGAAATCGAAGACGACTGATTTTGCAACGCGGTCAGTTCGGATTCTAATTCATTGCGTTTGGAATCGATGTGATCCACTTTCAATGAAGCGAGTTCCGTTCCAAAATCCACTGTCTCTCCTTCTTGAACGAGCCATGATTCAATTGTCTGGTCGTCTTTTAGGTAGATAGTATGCAAATCTTTCGGTGAAATGAATCCTTCTTTATCGAGCTCTTTCTTGTAATCATCCGCAGATAACCGTTCGTACTCACTGACGTACTGCGCTTTCGGGATGACACTTTTTTCAGCAAACACCAAATACGTGTTCAATGCTAGGAACGCTGTTACGAGGACCGTCACGATGATGTTTTGTACTTTCATCTTATAGTCCCCCAATCATTAACAAGTTCAACATTTTTTCGATCGGAGCAAAGCCGACTGCCGCAGTGATCAATGCAAAGACCACATGCAATGCGATCAACATCCACAACGCATGCTTGCGAATACCTTTATGCTCTATAACTTCTCCACCGACAAGTGACGTTTCCACTTTCGAGAAGCTGATGAAGCGATACTGAACCGCCACGATCAATGCAGAGATAATCGTCAATTGATTGACGAAAAGAATGATATACCAATTATCCAGGAACGTTACCGCGAGGGGTCCGAATGAAAGAATCGAAACCGCTGCTGTTTTTCCAGCAACCGCGAAGATCAGGAAATTGATGAGTTTTTCGATTAGTAATAATCCCGTGACCACTAGCTGTAACTTCAGCAATGGCTTAAATGGAATTTTCGTCAGCATGCTTAAGATCCATGCGACACCCCAAAAATGAAACGACATGTAGATGATGGCCCAGAGTATGGCGCCGACTAATGCGGTGATGCGGCCGATGGTGAATTCATCGAGCGAACCGTTCGCCAAGAGATACGTCATCGTCCCCGTGTTCATGCCCCACATATCGCGGAGGACGAACAGGATGATGCCCAAGATGAATACGCTAAACACACGGCGTTTGAATCCAGTGACAGTTCCTTGCCCAATATCAACAGCAAGTCGGTCAGGATAAACTAGTGAACGCCAGTAACCGTAAGTAGAATACATATGTACTTCTCCTTTGCCTCCAACTTATTCGACTGATTATATCAGTTTCTATCTCTCTTACTTTATCAAAAAATGACGAATTTGCAACGAATGTCTTGTATTGTTGAGGAAATTGGTAGTGTCGTTGAAGAAAAATAGAGAGCGAAGATGTGTAGTGCATGGGATTTCCGCTGCAGATGGGGGACGCTTTCTGGAGGGCGCGGCCCGAGCCTCCTCGTCCGCTACGCTCCCTGCGGGGTCTCGAACTCGCGCTGATCCTCCCAGAGTCGCCCCCATCTTCCGCTCCAATCCTACTTTTATGGTGGATGTATGTAGATGACTCACTGGAAATAGTGGGTGAACTAGTGTTGCCTATGAACATAGTTCAAGTTCTAGTTCAATTCAAATTCAATTAAAAATCTAACTTCAACGACTGCAATAACTATCACCCACACACATTGCAAGGGATTTGCGCGTAGGAGGGGCGACTCTGGGAGGATCAGCGTGACAGGTGAAACACCCGGCGAAGCAAAGCGGAGCGGTGTGGTTCACCGCACGCCCTCCAGAACGCGTCCCCTCCGAAGCGCAAATCCCTACCCCAACACCCCGTCATCCCTTAACCACTTAAAAATCCCCTAGTTCATAAGATTCATTTAATTGTCTGAATGTTTTTAATCTAAAGAAATAGGATATAATAGGAAGTAATAGGGTCAGATGGCTCTTATTACATAAAGGAGTGATGAGCGATGAACTTGGACAAAACGATTGAGTTTACATGGCAGGACTTTGCACTAGGCCTGGGCGGATCGGGACTATTCGTAGTGGCGCTCCATTTCCTTACATTATGAGAAAACGCATAACACAACGCACATAAAAACACCTCAACGTCGACGCACATAGATGTGCTTCCAATTGAGGTGTTTTTATCGTTTTAGTGTGATGATCAAATCACTCGCAGTCCTTCCATCAACTCCTTGAACAAGAGCTGGTTTTTCGTTTCTAGTGCATAATCTACCATTCGTTCCCAATTATCTTGCTCCAACTTCTCCACCAAACCGTCCGCTTCACGCATGTACTCTTCCTGTAGATGGCCTTCCAATTCCATCGCTCCTTCGAGTATAGTCGACAAATGCAAATGTAAATCGGAAACTAGTAATAATTGATAAAGTGGGATTCGTATAAATCTGTTACCTCGCTGAAAGACGAATACTTCTCCTAAGTTTTCAATCTGCAAACTTTTCGTATTTACAACGATTTCCTTCCCTTCTGCGGGGATAAACTGGAACACCTCGTCATTTCGCTTAATAGAGAAATATTGATAAGCGAATACAAGGCGTAAGTTAAATTCTTCTTTACTGGTGAAAAATGGCTTGATCCGCTGTATGACTAGCATTTCTTCCCCCTCCTCTTCATTAATTTGAATTTTCCGATTATTATTAATATATCACATCGAAGAGGATTTTGTGCATGATATGAGTCGGAAACCATCTAATATACCAAGAGAATTTTTCAGAAAACGGTCATAGCGGTGAATCACGCTGCCTTTTGGGTTATTCATCACGCCCCACTAGAAAAGTTTTGGACACCGGCTGATACTCGATGTTTCTTTCTTTCAATTGTTCCAGTAATTGTTCGCTTGCATCGACATTCGTTTTCTCGTAAGAAAAAATCATTTGGCTATTTGCGTACGAGATGATGACTTGTTCGAATACCATCTCCTCATGCATGACATTATATAAATATGAAACTTTCCCATTTGGATCATGGACGGATTTTTCGGAGTACTGTTCGAGAGATTCGAAGAAACGTGGTTCACTTGTGCTAACGGGTTCCGCCTTTTGTAAACGGTGCCGCAATTGGGGAAAGTGTAAAATCAACTGCACTTTTTCTATCGCTTTCGCCTACTTTCTCTTTTTTACCACAATCTTCTCACAATATTGTAGAAAAGCCTCGAAGTTGCTATTTTGTCAATTTGCATTGCCTAAATGACAATTTCACGAAATACAGGATTATTTTCTTATACGATGGCGAGAAAAACGGGTGATGAAAATGAGTTTTGGAACACAATTACGAGAATACCGCGATGAGTATTTACATATTTCACAAAAACAAATGGCTGAGGATCTTGGAGTCGATGGTGCGACAATGTCTAGATACGAATCGAGTGAACGAGTTTTCCCGATTGATTTGGTGCCGCTCATTAAGAAAATCTATAACATACCGGATGATGTATTACTTGCCATGATTCTGGACAAACCGTTAAAGACAGTGCGTCCTTTTTCGAGCCAGACACTCGACAGTACCGCCACATACGAAAAAGGGTTTCTAACGCAGTACGGCCCGCTAATTGAAAACGAACCACTGTTGAAAGAATTTATTTTACGGGCAAATTCATTGGACTACGAAAACCGCCAGTTGTTGCTATCAGGCATGTTGAACTTCATGCAGTTATTCGAAAATCAAACAGGTAAATGAAAACTGATTGTTTTTCTGCTCCTCAAGTTGTGGTAAAGGACCAATAAAAACGGTATAATAGGAGGAATGCTTAAGTAAGGAGTGGATTCGGTGGCCATCACTATTGAACGAATCGCAAATATGCACGACTCACAAATTGAAGAATTCATGAATCATATTAAACATACATTTCAGCCGTCTGACCCTGCACAGGCGGAAATAATACGCAAAGCCGCTTCACTTGTACGTATGAACGCAATCGGTGCGTATCGCTACACCGAAACCGAGAAATCCTTAATGGCAAATATTTCGGGTACAGAGTCGGAATTCGCACGTCTTTCTTTCATGACGATGGAGCCGTACTGCACATGTGCCGACGGAGACTGGTGTGCGCATCAGATCTCGGTCGTCTTTCATTTGTACTCGCAGTTTCATTCATTGTCCGATTGGCTGAATACGTGGCGCCAGTCAGGAACTGTGCAGACACAATTGTCGATCAATGAACGAACACCGGAAGCTTGGTTAAACGCATTATCCGTATTAGTGAAGCCGCTTAGCGAGTTGAATGCGAGTGACGGACCGACTGGATTCTTGCATTACGCTTCCAAAATTGAACACCAGAAGACGCGGCTTTCTCCTTTTGAATGGGAATGGAAGCCGCTCTTTTCGCTGTATTATCAACTAACCTTATTGCGAGCAGCATGGCCTTTCCTTAAAAACGAACTATCGGCGAACGATTCCTATCATTACGGCAAATGGCAGCTGACGATTTGGCTTAATGAGCAGATGTCCGAAATGAAAGCTAGCATCAAACAGTTGAGTTCGAAATCACGTCTATTTGAGACGGACGCCTTTCACACGAAGCTCAAAGATTTGATTCATTCGTTCGCAATGGACGAAGATGGTTTATTCTCGAAGCGTTTTGAAGCGTTCCGTCTTGTCTATACTGAGCTGTATTCCGATGAAGCCGAATTGACAGAGGAGATTGAACGCCTGCAAATGGAAACGGCAGCAGACGCGCCATTATTCCGTGCATTTCTTTATTTGACGTCGGGACGTTTTGACGAGCTCGATGAGGAACTGAATACTCTAGATGCTACCGCTGTTCCCCAGTGGTTGGCATTTGCGCTCTATGCGAAAGAAGATGAGGATTTTGATATCGTGCAGTCGATTATGCTGCAATTGCTTCCTCATTTAGCCGAGCATTATCAGCAACTTGCGACGCGTAACCGTTCGGCTTTTGCCGAAGATATCGACGAGTTGCTGGCGCTGTCCGATGTTTCAGAAGAACAGCGCGACCAACTATTTCAATCGTATGGACCGGAAGCCAGTCGTGCGTATGGCAAGTTTTTATTCGAGCGCAATCGTTATGCTGAATGGGCTGCGCTTATGCATTTGACTCGCGGGTCAGTCGACATGATCGACAGTTCGGCGATGAAAACAGCACTTGCGGAAGATTCGCAAGCGGTGTTCCCTCTCATGCATGCTGAAGCTTTGAAATTAGTCAAAGAGAAAAATCGAGATAGCTATCGCCGTGCAGTGCGTTTATGGAAGCAAATGAAGACGGCTGCGAAGCGCGATGGCCGCAATGAATTTTGGAACCGCTATGTCCATACAGTCCGCGAGCAATTTCCACGTCTGCGTGCACTGATGGAAGAGATGGAGAAAGGAAATCTACTTCTATGACCGATTCGAACATCTTACAACTTTCATTAGAGTTAACATTACAAGAAGGACAAGATGGTATGTTCATCGTGTCTGCAAACGTCGCAGGTGAAACGCGCAAGATCGATGCGGATATGCTGGTGTCGTATTTATTTTATTCGGATGAACCTACGATGTACGGCATGTTGGTGGAGCAGCGTGATAATTGGCTCAATGTATCAATTGATATATTGCTGCGCTTGTTCTCGGCTGGTAGCCATCCGTACGTGCAATACTCTGGTGCGACTTCTAACGATCAACAAATACTTACAGACATTCGCGAAGCAGCGACGTTATGGAAAGACCCTGCGCTGTTTTCATATGTTGAAGCGAGTGAGTCTGGATTGTCGTTTAATCTCGACAAGACCCATTTATCCGAGCAGGCGGGACGGTATATCTCGCTTGCGATGCGTGGACAGTTGGCGACGCTCGGTGTCTCGATGGCAGACTTCCCTGCTTTGTTGCCGCACTTTCAGCAGTATGGATGGCCGAATACCGAAAAATCGAAGTTACCGTTCCGCGTAGCACTTCGTTTGACGGAGCCGGATATCGATGAGACGGATTGGTTGCTTGAGACGATTCTAATTAGTGATCGCGGTGCACAGTGGTCGCCAGCGATCGGCAAAATAGCAGGATCGATCGAAAATGCTTTACCTGCAAAACGTAAGCCGTACGCGGAGGATATTGAAGAGCGTCAATCCGAAATGGTCGGGATTTTCCGTTCCGTCGAATGGTATGAACCGCGGCAGTTCATGCATGTGCCGCTAAATGATGCGCAAGTGCGGATTTTCATTCAGGAAGATCTGCCACTATGTCAGGCGTTTGATTATCCGGTTATACTACCGGCTTGGTTAAAGACCGTGACAGAGACGAAGTTGAAGATTCGGACGTCTGCCGGTATGCAGTCGTATCGTTCGTCAGCGAGTCTCGATCAAGTGTTGTCGTTTGATTGGCAGTTTTCACTTGCTGGGGAAAAGATCGACAAGGATCAGTTCCAGAAGATGGTCGATGAGAACCGCGAGTACATTCGCGCAGGCGATGAGTGGTTCCATTTGGATCCGGCATGGCTCAAACGGATTCGTGAGTTGATGGAGCAAGTAGACGATGGTGAATGGACAGTGAAGGATTTGCTGTTCAATGAAGTGCCGGAAGAAATTGTGCCTGTCTATGATGAAGAGGAAGAAGACGATCCATTAGTAGCATTTTCGATGCAGCAATCTTTGCGTAACGTGATGAATATGCTGCATGACAAGAAAGGTTTGCCGCCCGTTCCGGTACCTGGGACATTGCATGCCGAGTTGCGTCCGTATCAGCAAGAAGGTTTCGAGTGGCTCCATTTCATGCGCGACAATAAATTCGGTGCAGTGCTGGCGGATGATATGGGACTTGGTAAAACCGTACAGCTCATCACGTATTTGCTATATGTGCATAATTTACCCGAAACCGACTCCCCTTCGCTGATCATTTGCCCGACAAGTGTTATGGGGAACTGGCAGAAGGAGCTTGAACGTTTCGCACCTTCTCTGACGGTACATGTACATTACGGGACGAATCGTGCGCGTGAGGAACAGTTTGCGGATATTATGAGCAAGCGTCAAGCGGATATCGTTTTAACGACGTATGGTACCGCCACGCAAGATGGCGAGATGCTGTCGATGTATGAGTTTGCGAATGTAACTATTGACGAAGCACAAAATATTAAGAACTTGCAGACGAAGCAGTCACGGGCGATCCGGAAGTTACGCGGTGTGCATCATATCGCATTGACCGGTACACCGATCGAGAACCGTTTATCGGAGTTATGGGCCATTTTTGATTTCATTCATAAAGGATATCTCGGCAGCTTCCGTAAATTTAACGATGAATTCATCGTGCCGATTGAGCGTGATGATCTTGAAGCGGAGAAACGGAAATTGCGTGCTCGAATTCAGCCTTTCATGATGCGCCGGACGAAAAATGATCCGGAATTGCGTCTGAACTTACCTGAGAAGCTCGAGCAAAATGAATATGTCCCACTGACTCCTGAGCAAGCGGCATTGTATGAGAGTTTTGTTTCGGAGACGAAATTCAAACTCGAAACTCTGACAGGATTTGAGCGCAAAGGCTTGATTTTGAAGATGCTCAGTCGTTTAAAACAATTATGTAATCATCCGGCATTATTCCTGAAAGAACCGCCAGCCCCTGCTGCCGAGTTGACGAAGCGATCCAATAAAATGGCGCGAATCGTTTCGATGGCAGCGGAGATTGCGGTGAACGGTGAGCAATGCTTGATCTTCACGCAGTATATTGGCATGGGGCAGATGATCCGTCAGTGTTTGTCCGAGCTACACGGGATTGACGTGCCATTCTTGACGGGTAGTATGCCGAAAGGACAACGTGATGCATTGGTCGAGGCGTTCCAAAACGGAGAGTTCCCGATATTCATCTTGTCATTAAAAGCTGGGGGCACCGGCTTAAATTTGACGCAGGCGAATCACGTATTGCACCGCAGACCGTTGGTGGAATCCGGCTGTGGAGAACCAGGCAACGGATCGTGCGTACCGTATCGGGCAAACCAAATTCGTGCATGTGCATAAATTTGTAACGGTTGGGACGATCGAGGAAAAGATTGACGAGATGCTCGTCGAGAAAGCAGCGTTGTCAGCTGATTTGATTCATTCGAGTCAATGGTTGACCGAGCTCAATGATCGAGAGCTCGAGGATTTGCTGACGTTTAATTAACATAGTAATCACTGGGACCTGTATCGAAATGTGATGCAGGTCTTTTTGCGTTCATTGTACATCGGAGGGAATGAGAAAGGGGTTTGTTTTGATCGTTTCCAGGTAATTGATGCGCTCGTTCAGGTTGGCAATAATGCGGATCAGCTGGCCAATCTGGTCTTCGAGACGCTGAATATCTTGTTTCTGCGCGACTGTAGGTGTGCTGTGCATGTGGGCTTCATCCTTTCTATGAGCGGGTATGTATTCCGTCAGCCCGCCAAGTGGAAGTGGTCTCCGACAAAAACGGGCGACGGATGAGTTGGCGTAAAATTGATTCAGTTCCTATGCTGAATGTACTCCCGGCATCACAGAGGATCGAGTCCCCACCCGCTCTTGCTTCTGCCGAGTCATGCTAGTTGGCGAATATGCTTGTAGTGTCGTGTGATTTTCTCTTTTTTCATATCTCTTCAATTGTGTGTCATCCATCTCTTTTCAGGAATTGATCAGCAACGGATGTGTGACGGCGGATCTGCCTTTGTAACTTCCCCTTTCATTTTAGATATTGTTAGAAAATAGGTAGTGCCGTTTCGGTTGATTTCGCTTCTTCAAAACGTTCGGGCTCAGTAGATGACTGCGTTTTCATTTCTGACTGTTGAGGTTTGGATGACTTCGAAAGAAAGCGGATGTCGTTGCACATGACTTCCATGATATACACTTTCGATCGGTCTTCCCGTTCGTAGTTCCGGGTCTGAATGCTTCCACTGACGCCTACGAGCGATCCTTTGCCGCAGTGACGGACTAGGTTTTCGGCGGATCGTCCCCAGACGGAGCACGGCACGAAGTCGGTTGCTATTTCCCCGTTTGCGTTTTTGAAGCTGCGATTGACTGCGAGGGCGAACGTAGTATTGACACGTCCTGACGAGTGTTCTTTTAATACGAGGTCTTTGGTGATGCGCCCTACTAAAGCCACTTGGTTCACGAGTTTGTTCCTCCTTTCTTTGTGCTGCCCTTATCGTAATCTACATGGGATCATTATGGCAAAGTGGCAAAATTGAATTTTAATGCGATTTTCGGCGTAGTTTTTCAATTTTCATTCGAAGGGATTTTTAGACTTTCGCGGTAGTAAGCGATTTCTATGTAACGAGGTAAATGGCATTATTGAATTCTCGAGTATTTTAAGATTTTTATGCTATACTTGGGAAAATTGTACCGAGGTGATGGGATTGAAGACGTTTAAGATGATTTCGGTGGAAGTGGTTCAAGAGAGCGGCGTGCTTGCATTTCCACTGTTTGACGGCATTATCATCAACCAGGAGAACAGTCACCGTTTGTGGGTGCTTGAGCTGTTCATTGATGCCAAGTACAAGGATATTATGGAAAAGTGGAAAGCCGAGGAGACGTTGCTGACCGTACGCGTTGTCATTTCGTACCCTGGTAATGAGCCCGCTTCGTTCGACGTAGCGGTGGAAAACTGGCGTCAGATTGGTGACCGGATTTCCGTGTTGATGAAAGGACGTCTGAAGCGCGTCCGCTCGAAGTATCCGGAATATCTGCTTGAGGAGTTGTTGGATGAAGGTTTGGAGGGCGATGCGTTGCTCGAGCAATTCCAAACGGCCATGTGGGATCGACCGAAGTTGAAGCGCGATATGGAGATGGATGAGAAGACGAAGTTGTGATGGTTGGGCTACCCTTTTTTGGGTGGCTTTTTTTGTGTTTGGTGGATATAGAGCGGGTGTACGGACTCATAGAGCGGATAACGCGCTTCATTGAGCGGATAAGCCAGCATATAGAGCGCGCGCGGACTTATGTAGAGCGAATAGCGCGAGCGATAGAGCGGGTAACATGACATATTGAGCGCGCGCGGACCTGCATAGAGCGGATAGCGCGCGTTGAGCGGATAAGCCAGCATATTGAGCGCGCGCGGACCTACATAGAGCGAATAGCGCGAGCGATAGAGCGAGTAAACCAGCACATCGAGCGCACGCGGACTTACATAGAGCGAACAGCGCGAGCGATAGAGCGAGTAAACCAGCACATCGAGCGCTCGCGGACCTACATAGAGCGGATAGCGCGGGACATTGAGCAGGTGAAACACATTGAGCGCGTGCAGACTTGCATTGAACACAACCCATATAAAAACGGCCCAAGCATTCAATATGCAGGGCCGTTTCTATAAAGGTGGGAATCATCGTACTTTACGATTTTCATCGCGCAATACGCCGTCTGGAGCCGCGTCGTTACCGTTCATGTTGCCGTCGAGATTTTTGTCGTCGCGAGCGCCATTGATATCGTTGTTGTCATCGATCATTTCATCACGGGTTCGATCTAGACTTTCGCGCGTGTCCTCCATGATGCCATCACCGTTGCCGTTTATGATGCCACGGTCATTGTTGTCGTCAAGACCGTCGAGATTTGGGCCCATGCGTTCGTCACCGTTAGGCGTGTTGTTACGTTCCGTCTCCTGCATCGGCGTTTCGTTATTGCTTGGTAGTGCACCGTTGTTTGTGTTACATGCGGTTAGAACGAGTGCGGAAGCAAAAACTACGGGCAGAGCTTTTCTAATCATAAAAAAATTCCCTCCTTTTTTACGAGCTGTGAACCATACGTTTTGGTATGTTCATCGATAGCTTGTGCGGAAAGGAGAGAACTATTCGTTTTAATTATTCGTATGACCTGATGTGGTTTCCAATACGTTTTGAACGTATACGGCTTCCGCTTTGCAGCCATAATCATAATAGGTGTCGAGATTTTGTTGTAAAATTTCAATTTGCGCGATCTGCTCTTCCGTTGGTGGATCGTTGAGGATGCGAATTAGTACTTCCTCCACGCGCTCCGCTAACTCTTTATGGAAATCGGGATCTACTTTGACGTCGTCAGGAATCTTGTCGTACCAAAGTGCTTTGGTCGTAATGTATTCCCGCCAGTTCGCGTAAAATTGTTCGATGTTATATTCTTCTGCAGACCAGCCGATTTCACTCATATATTGTTCGAATGATTGAGAAATGGAACGAGTGATGCTGCTCTTAATATTTGGAGAAAGCTTTTTTAACATGCTGTAGTATACCCTCCCACTGTATGCCCATACTGGCATTCCAATGATTATTATATCAATATTTAGTACGGCATCATGATGTTATTGCTCTTGGACGGGTCCGAGTGCGAACGTAATATCTGCTTCACATGCCACTTCGCCTTCGACGGTTGCGATGGCTTTTCCTTTACCAATTGTTCCACGCAGGCGGACAATTTCTACTTCGAGACGAAGCGTGTCGCCTGGTATAACTTGACGCTTGAAACGGCAGTTGTCGATGCCGGCAAAAAACGCTAGACGGCCTTTGTTTTCTTCTTTTTTGAGTAAAGCGACCGCGCCTACTTGGGCGAGCGCTTCCACGATTAAGACACCTGGCATAACCGGGTAGCCCGGGAAGTGGCCGTTGAAGAAGTCTTCATTAATTGAAACATTTTTTAACCCGACTGCGCGCTTGCCTTCTTCGAGTTCTTCGATGCGATCGACGAGCAAGAATGGATAGCGATGCGGGATGATTTCTTGTATTTGTTGAGCGTTTAGCATGAAATTTGTCTCCTTTATTCCAGAGGTTCTGAAGAATTCAGATGTTTCTTTCCTTATTTACCGTTCATGATATCAAAAATATGCTGCCATGTCTCTTTTTTGAAGACATCGCCTGCTGAGCCGTCACCGATTACACTAAAACCAACCATTGTACCTGCTATGGCCGCTAAGACAATCAACAACAGTATCAGTAGTAGCCGCAGCCAGATGGGAATCATGCGCACTTGAACCCAGCGCATTTCGCTTATCGGTTTTGTAGCCTTTTTAGAACGTTCTTTACGTGACCATTTTGTCTTGATCTTCGTCCAAAATGTCGCGTCCGTTTGTTCTGATGCAGGTAGTTTTTCTACAGGTTCCGTTTCGACTAGAGGTGTTTGTTCTACTACCTCTTCTGAAGCACCAGGAGCTTCTTCTAGCACTTCGGTCTCCGTTATCGACTGAATATCTTCCGGAAGTTCTTCGTCTATCGTAGGAGGCTCTGCAAGCGTTATGGCCACTTCATCCATTCCAGATGTAACTACCGGATCTATTTCCGTAAGCTCAATCGGATCTTCCATTTCTGTCGGTTCCGGAGTCTTCAAGGGCTCGAATGGTTTCACCGGTGAGAGTGGTTCTGTTATTTTTTTGAAATTTTTTTCTGTCATAGTAAGTACTCCTATTGCACGCGTTAGCGAATGCCGTTAATTAAGCCCATCATCTGGTCCGCCATGGTTACGGAACGCGCATTGAATTGATAGGCACGTTGCGTCGAGATTAAATCCGCCATTTCTTTTTCATACTCTACGTTGGAAGTTTCGAGCGCTTGATTTTGTAAGCCAATCTGATTTCGTCCAGCACCTGTCAATTCCGTCAATAAATCATTTGCTGTCAGTCCGATTGCCGCTAGATCTGTGGGCAAACCAAAGCTGGTTGCCGAAAGCTGAACCATTGAATCAGGCTTTTCTAAGACGGTGACACCTAGATTAAATTCCTGCGTTCCTTGTGGTGTCGTGACTTGCAATACACCATTCGGACGAATTTGATAATCGGTCGCTTGTCCTGAAATGACGATTGGACGGCCAGCGCTATCTGCTACTGCGAGTCCTTCTTCATTAACTAGCGCATTATTGCCATTTGCAGTCGGTGATAAGTAGAAATTTCCTTTACGTGAATAAATGATTTCTTCTCCGCCGTCTGTCGGCTGTATTAAATTAAAATGTTGTTTCGGCTCCGTTAACGCAAAGTCTAGCTGACGGTCCGTTAGTTGGACAGAGCCTACTTTCCAGTTCATCTGCAGGCTACCAAGGTGCGCGCCGGTGCCCATTCGAATTCCGAAATCTGAGCTGCGCTCGGCCTGATCGGCTTTGTCGTTATTGATTTGTTGGAATAAAAGTTCCTGGAATGTAGCGGCCGAAGACTTGTATCCATGAGTTCCGACATTCGATAAATTGTTGCCAATCAAGTCGAGACGGTGTTGCAGTTGGTTCATCGTATTCGTCGCTGTGGTCATTGTGCGAATCATTACAGGTCACTTCCTTTACGCATGCTTCTATATGTAGACATTAATTGACTCGTCCTACTTCATTGACTGCTTTTTCCATACTGCGGTCATAGGCTTGCAGGATTTTTTGATTGGCTTCAAAGGCACGGTAGGCTGTCAGCATATCCGTCATCGAGCGCGCGGCATCGACGTTGGAATCTTCAAGAAACCCTTGTTGCAACGTGTACGTACCGCCAGTTGGTAACGCATTTCCGTCGATTGTCGTGTAGAGTCCGTTATCTTGTTTGGATAGAGTGTCCGGACCGTCAGAGTAAGCAATACCTAGTGTCGCGACTTCCGTTTCGCCTGCGAAGATCGCTCCTGAATCCGTCACGCGAATATCATCACTTGTCAGTTCGATCCGATTGCCCGCATCGTCAAGGACGTATAAGCCGGATGGATTGGTTAGGTACCCTTCTGCATTGACAGTGAAATTGCCGTTTCGTGTGTAGAATTGACCGCCGTTCTCGCCTTCTAGCGTGAAGAATACGGTTCCTGCAACACCTGTCTCTTCATTTACTTCCATCGGTCCATCCACTAATGCGATATCAGTCTTCTGTTCCGTTTCACGCAACTGTCCTTGCGCAAATAATGGCAAAGTTTCTTGCATATAAACACCTGTCGACAGTTCGCCTACTTTGGATAGATTCCTAAAGTTCAAGCCTTTTTCCGTCGGCACGCGCATCGAATCTAAGCGAGACATCAACATGTCAGGGAATGCACGAATCGTCGACTGCTCCGCCTTATAGCCTGGCGTGTTGGCGTTCGCGATATTATTTGATAGCATTTCTGTACGGCGCTGCTGTGCAATCATGCCTGATCCTACTGTATAAAAACCACGAAACATTTCATTTCACTCCTTTGCATATTCATGTCGAATAATCGTTGTTTTTAGTATACACTACTTACCGCCTGATGGTAGGTCAAATTATGCGTGTTGATCTTTTACCATCCCACTCCATGAGCAAGGCCGTTCCATCTATAATACAAGTGAGCCCATTTTCTGCAATGAATACCGGAACTTGGAGATGTTCGGATAATAACGTATCTATTCCCGGTAGCAATGCGCCGCCACCAATTAACAGAATGCCACGCTGTGCAATATCCGCAGCGAGCTCCGGCAGTGTTTCTTCCAGTGCATTCCTTGTCGTCTCCACGATTTTACTAATCGGTAAACGCAATGCCTGATGAATCTCTTCCGCCGTCACTTCAATTGTTTTCGGAATACCTGTCGCGAGATCGCTACCGTGTACGTTCATAGCGTTCGGTTTCTCTCCATCCGTTAACACAAGACCCATATTTATTTTTACTTGTTCTGCTGTTTTTTCCCCTATATACACATGATGTTTTTTTCGAATATGTTGGATGATGCACTGATCAAAATGAAGTCCACCGATTTTTGTTTTCTCAAATGAGACAATTTCTCCCATTGAAAGAACGGAAGCATCTGTCGTGCCTGCACCGAGATCGACTATCATATTGCCTGAAGGCGTAGATATATCCATACCTGTCCCAATCGCCGCCACTTTCGATTCTTCCTCAATGACGACTTGTCTGGCTCCGGCTCCCATCACCACTTGGCGGATCACACTTTTTTCCACTCGCGTCGTATCCGTTTTACAGCAAATCGTAACGTTAGGTTTGATACGCCGGCTCTTTCCTAGCGCTTTTTCAAGGAAGTGCCTGATCAACACACGGGCCATTTCGAATTCCGCAATGTTCCCAGCTTTCATTGGACGTATGATCTGAATATGTTCCGGTGAACGACCAATCATTTGATAAGCCTCTACACCAAAGGCCACAGGTTCATCGGTACGTTTATCGATCGCAATGACAGCCGGCTCATTGATGACGAGACCGTCGTCTTTCACAACTATCAATACATTGGCGGTACCCAAGTCTATCCCAATATCTTTTGAAAACATCGTGACCTCGACCCCTTCCTCGTACGTCCTGTCTGATAACACTCATTAGCTGTTTATTATATCATATTTCTACTTTATTTGGCAGTATTCGGGGACAGTCGCCAAAACAAAAAACCGCCAGCAAGTTAGCGGCGGCTTGTGATTTATTTGAAAGCAATCGTTGCATGAATGGCTTTTTGCCACCCTTTGTAGAGATCTTCACGTACAATTTCTTCCATATTAGGCTCAAAAGGTCGGTCGAGACGTCGGTATTCTGCGATTTCCTTGCGATCTTTCCAAAACCCTACCGCTAGCCCCGCAAGATAGGCCGCACCAAGTGCCGTCGTTTCATTGATCGTCGAACGCTCGACTGGCACATTCAGTAAATCTGCCTGGAATTGCATGAGGAAATTATTATTCACTACTCCCCCGTCAACCCGTAACGTTTTCAATGAAATCCCAGAGTCCGCTTCCATTGCACCCAGCACGTCTTTCGTTTGATACGCGAGTGATTCAAGTGTCGCCCGTATGAAATGCTCCTTCGTCGTACCGCGTGTCAAGCCGAATACGGCACCTTTGACGTCGCTATCCCAGTACGGTGTGCCGAGTCCAACAAATGCCGGTACAACGTAGACACCGTCAGTAGATTGGACGCGCTTCGCATAGCTTTCGGTTTCCGACGCATTACGGAACATACGCAGTCCGTCTCGCAGCCATTGAATCGCGGAACCCGCAACGAAAATACTACCTTCCAGTGCGTACTCCACTTTCCCATCGATTCCCCAAGCGATGGTCGTCAGTAAACCGTTTTCAGACGTCACGGCCTTATCTCCTGTATTCATTAGCATGAAGCAACCGGTACCATACGTGTTCTTCACCATGCCGCTTTCGAAGCACGCCTGACCGAATAAAGCCGCCTGCTGATCACCCGCAATGCCCGCGATCGGTGCTGCGTGACCGAAAAAGTGCTTGGTGTCAGTATGCGTGTAGATTTCAGACGATTCGCAGACGGTTGGTAGCATCGCTTTCGGTATGTCTAAAATATTGAGTAGTTCTTCATCCCACTGCAGGTCATGAATATTGTACATAAGTGTACGCGATGCGTTGGAGTAGTCGGTTACATGCGCTTCGCCGCCGGATAGTTTCCAGATGATCCACGTATCGATAGTGCCAAATAGCAAGTCGCCATTGTTCGCTTTTTCACGGACCCCTTCTACGTTGTCCAATATCCACTTCACTTTCGTCCCGGAGAAATACGAATCGATCAGTAAGCCCGTTTTCGCACGGAATACATCATGATGTCCAGCTGCTTTTAGTTCTTCACAAATGTCAGCTGTCTGGCGGGATTGCCATACGATCGCATGGTAGACGGGGACGCCAGTATGCCGATCCCAGACGACGGTCGTTTCGCGTTGATTGGTAATACCGATCGCTTCAATTTGCGTGGCCGCGATGTTTTTTTCAGAAATGACCGCCGCGATGACGGAAAGAATCGAGCTCCAAATTTCATCCGCATTATGCTCCACCCAGCCAGACTGCGGAAAATACTGCGTGAATTCCTGTTGCGCCGTGTGGAAGATGTTGCCCTTTTTATCGAATAAAATTGCACGTGAGCTCGTCGTACCTTGATCAAGCGCCAGAATATATTTTTTCGTCATGATGCATTCCTCCCGTTTGCTTTGGTTGGTGTTTATTATACATGTTTTTGGATTGGGGGGTGGGTGATTTGGGGGTGGGGTGATGCATTGAGCGGACGTGGACATGGATTGAGCGGGTGGCGCGGGCGATTGAGCGGGTGGGGAAACGCATTGAGCGCGCGCGGACATACATAGAGCGGATGGCGCGTCGGATTGAGCGGGTAAGGAAACGCATTGAGCGCACGCGGAAATATATAGAGCGGATGGCGCGGGCGATTGAGCGGGTGAGGAAAACGCATTGAGCGCGCGCGGACCTACATAGAGCGGGTGGCGCGGGCGATTGAGCGGGTGAGGAAACGCATTGAGCGCGCGCGGACCTACATAGAGCGGATGGCGCGGGCGATTGAGCGGGTGGGGAAACGCATTGAGCGCGCGCGGACCTACATAGAGCGAGTGGCGCGTCCGATTGAGCGGGTGAGGCAGCACATTGAGCGCGCGCGGACCTACATAGAGCGAATGGCGCGTCCGATTGAGCGGATAAGGAAACACATTGAGCGCTCGCGGAAATATATAGAGCGGATAGCGCGTCGGATTGAGCGGGTAAGGAAACGCATTGAGCGCTCGCGGACCTACATAGAGCGGATAGCACGCACGATTGAGCGGGTAAAACAACACATTTAGCGGCCCACCCACCACCCACCAAAAACAATCCATCAAACAAAAGCTATCCAGATACATTCCTCTGGATAGCTTTTCATAATTTTAGGCTGTTTGTATAGGTACAGTATATTACGGCTTCATTTTCAGTGTGGCTAGGCATCTGCTTTTTGTGCTTCGGTTTCATTTTTCCATTTTTGACGGGTGGCTTCTCCTCCGCGCAGGTGGCGGATGGATTTGTGGTAGGCCAGAATTTCCGCGACTTTCCGTGACAAGCATGGATCTACATTTGGCAATCGTTCGGTCAAGTCTTTGTGGACCGTGCTTTTGGAGTAGCCGGTCGCAGTGGCTAGCGCGCGCACTGTCAAGTTGGTCTCGATCAGTAGCTTGCCCAGTCGTACGCAGCGTTTTCTAATTTGCTCGTGCACGCCCTCTTCCTTTCTCTATTCACTCCTTTGACTAATGTAGTCTATGCGAACATGTATCAACATATGAAAAAAGCCATTCCGGGGGCTGGAATGGCTTGAGTGATACGTATTAAAATGCTAGGAAATCGTGTGGGTTTACAGATACGCCATCTTGCTGGATTTCAAATTGCAAGTGGACGCCTGCTTCAGGGTTCCATTCATTCTGAGTTGTCGTGGCAAGCACTTGTCCTTGTTGGACGACGTCGCCTTCTTTAACGAGTACGCCTGTTAATGAACCGTATATCGTCGTCTTACCATCCGCGTGTTTCAATCTAACTTCTGTTCCTTTGAATGAATCCACGATGACTTCTTCGACTGTTCCACTCATTGCCGCTACGGCTTCGAATGGTTCACCATCCATTGCGAAGGAAAGTCCTTTGCTGGTGACGTACGTCTGGTTGAATACGAGTAGTGCTTTCTCACGCACTGCTTCGTCTGCTTCTGCATCATAAAATTCCTGTAAGATGGCGACTTGCTCTACTTTACTTTCATCGAATGGATACTTCAATGTTTCTTTTGTTGCGTTTGTTTCTACCGTACCGCTTTCTTTTGGCTGATCTACTTTTGCCACTTCAGACGGGACAGAATCTTCCGTCGTCAATGCGGTGTATCCCCATACCATGCCGATGAATAAAAGCGCTACGCTCGTATAAATGGCAGGCCAGAACCAGCCGTTCTTCGTTTTCTTGTTCTCCTGAGAAGGGGCCTTTGGTTTTTCTTCTCGCATATTCATCACCTCACTTGCATTCTTTGCAAGTTACGAGGATTTTAAACATCGGTCTTCAGGTAAATTTATTTTTTGGATTTTTGTGCCTGTATAATAGTGCGACACAATTTGATCTGCAGTCCATCCTTTTTGTGCGAAGGCTTCTGCACCGTATTGACTCATCCCGACGCCATGGCCATAGCCAACGGTCGTAACATGGACGATTTGATTGTTGATGTCATACGCAATATTGAAATCGGTTGAAGCCAAATGTAGTTTTTCTCGAATTTGCCGTCCGCTCGCTTCATATTGTCCTGAAATGATTTTCTGAACACGTCCGGTTTGATTACGAACAAGCTTCAGCTCGCGAAATTGATTGGCTCCCCAGTTGAAACCAAGTTTCCGATTCCACTCGGTCAATGTTAGTTCTTGCTTGCGCTCCACAGTAGGTGCTACCTCTTCTTCACCAGGACTTTCAACGCTCTGCAAATATTCGACCGGATTGCCGCTGAAGTTTTGTGCGGCTTCCGTTTTGCCATTAGATGTAGAGAAGAACATGGCGGAAATGATTTCTTCCCCGTACACAATAATTTGGCCTTGCGTCTCTTTCGCAGCTTGGCGAACTTTCTTTTCATTGTCCTTGAATGACTTGCCCCAGCGCTCTTTACGTTCGGCTTCCGTACGGTAAACTTGCGCAGAGACGTCTTTAGCAATCGGCTTGATTCCTTTATCGGTGTTTCTGGCGGCATATGTGCGGGCTGCAATGACTTGCGCTTTCAGGGCTTCTGGATGAAAATCAGCAGGCATCTCACCTGCTACCACTCCGACCACATACTCTTCAAGCGGAATCGGCTCGTCCACACCTATGACTGTGATCAGCACATCGCAGTACTTCTCCTCTCGTTGGTCTACCAGTTTGAACTCTGGCGCTTGTCTTACTAGAACGGGAATAAAAAATAATGTGAGAATGATGAATAAAAGCAATAGTTTTTTGTACATACTGGACTATATGTTGTCAGGAGATTGTGTATTCATCGTGGAGAATGAAAAAACCATGAACAGCGAACTGTTCATGGCTTCGATCATTATACTAATTGAGATTCCGTAACTTCTTGTTCAGTTGAGACACGTGTTATGTCTGCGCCTAGTGCTTTGAGCTTCTTATCGAAATCTACATAACCGCGATCCAAGTGAATTAATTCAGTCACACGTGTCACGCCTTCTGCTACGAGTCCGGCTAGGATGAGTGATGCAGCGGCACGCAAGTCTGTGGCTGCGACTTCCGCACCTTGGATTTTTGAAGGGCCTGAAACAATAACAGAACGTCCTTCGATTTTTACATCCGCGTTCATACGGCGGAATTCTTCAACGTGCATAAAACGATTTTCAAATACAGTTTCCGTTAACACACCAATACCGGTAGCTGTTAACATCAATGCCATCATTTGTGATTGCATATCCGTTGGGAAACCTGGATGCGGCATAGTCTTCAAATCGACTGCCTTAAGTGGATGATTCGCTCTCACACGAATTCCTTCATCCAACTGAGTGATTTCTACGCCCATTTCCGTCAATTTGGAAATTAATGCCGTAGAGTGTTCAGGTACTGCGTTATCGATTGTCACGTCTCCACCTGTAATGGCTGCGGCTACCATGAATGTCCCAGCTTCGATACGATCCGGAATAATATGGTGAGTCGATGCATACATTGTCGTTACACCTTCGATACGAATATTATCCGTACCCGCACCTACTACTTTACCGCCCATTTCATTGATGAAATTCGCCAAGTCGACGATTTCAGGTTCTTTGGCAGCGTTCTCGATGATGGTTGTACCTTCAGCAAGAGCAGCAGCCGTCATAATATTTTCTGTTGCGCCAACACTTGGGAAATCTAAGTAGATTTTCGCGCCTTTTAACCGACCGTTTACTTTCGCTTCCACATGACCATGTCCAAATGTAATTTCTGCTCCCATCGCTTCGAAGCCTTTCAAATGTTGGTCAATAGGTCTTGAACCAATTGCACAGCCTCCTGGCAATGCGACACGCGCGAATCCGTTACGCGCTAGTAACGGTCCCATTACTAAAATGGATGCGCGCATTTTACGTACAAATTCAAATTGTGCTTCGTCTGCTAGTCTTCCACGTGAATCTACGATGACTTCCCCTTTTTCCGGATCATGCGTGATTTTTGCGTTTAAACTTTTAAGCACTTCATTAATCGTCCGTACATCTGATAGATTTGGAACGTCACGAATGACATTCACTCCTTCAGATGCTAATAAAGCAGCAGCCAAGATCGGTAATACCGCGTTCTTCGCACCTTCTACACGTACGTTCCCTTGCAAAGTCCGTCCGCCGTTAATAATAATTTTTTCCACCAGTAGCCCCTCCGAGTCCAATTTATCCTTCACCCACAGCCTATTATCAATAATCGTCTATAAACATTTTCATTGGTGTTGCAGTTCAATTGTAAATTCAAATTCCACATATAAAACATATATTATTGTACCTTGTAAAACCTTACTAAACAAGTAACTTCCGGCGCAGTTTTGTGTTATTTCTTTCGTGGTGTAGTATATGTGGAGAACTGACACAAAGTGATTGCATTTGATCATTCATTTTTAGCCACATTACCGTTATTACCCGTTAATTCTACATTTTACACGCAGTGGGAGATATTTTTATTACATGTATATTACAGTTTAAGCAAAATAGATAGCGTTTCGAGATGTACGTCCCAGTTGTTGACAAGCAGTGATTTCTATACGTTTTACCTATTCATATAAAAAAACTACACCATATCTTGAACTTCCGTTTTAATTTCCTTCAGCTAGAGTTCTGTAATCCGTCGGTCGTACCGATAGAGCTTCAGCTGAAGGAAATCAAAACCAAGTTGCCCATCTTCCTGACCAGTAGGATATGTCTAAAAAGAATTTTGATACGGTGGAGCCGATAGCAATACTTAACAAAATAAACAAAAGTTGTGTTTGGAACACGCGATTTTTCCGTATGATGTTTTCTGGCAAGATTGCTTGTAGAGCGACGAAACTAATGCCGATGAAGAATATATGCGATACGATCGCGAGTAATGGATTGCTCCCTAGCATGCTGTCCATCGTTTCCACTCCTCTTTTCTAGAATATAGAGAAAAAGGGCAGACAGAGATCGTCTGTCCGCCCATTTCATTTATAGATTAAATACGTTGTTCATACACTTGCATGCGGTTGATTGCACGTTTTAAATCAAGCTCTGCTAACTTTTGAGAAAGGGCGTCAGTTTTATTCTGAAGATCTTGTTCAGCTTTTTCAGCAGCTTTCTTTGCACGTGCGATGTCAATGGACTCAGCCAGTTCCGCACTCTGTGCCAATACAGTGACAACTTCAGGACGGACCTCGATGAAGCCTCCGTGGACTGCGACTGTTTCTGTTTTGCCATCTGTTTTTAGGCGAAGTGCACCAATTTGAAGTGGCGCGACCATCGCGATGTGACCGGGTAGAACCCCGATCTCACCAGCTTCGGTAACTGCAATCACCATGTTCGCATCCATTTCAACAACAGGGCCGTCGGGAGTGACGATATTCACTTTGATTTTACTCATTTTTTTCCCTCCTGGTCCCTTTTCTTAGACTTCTACACCCATTGCTTTTGCTTTTTCAATAACTTCTTCGATACGTCCAACTAAACGGAAAGCATCTTCCGGTAAGTGATCATACTTACCTTCTAGAATTTCAGCAAAGCCTTTGATTGTTTCAGCAACTGGAACGTAAGAACCTTTTTGTCCTGTAAACTGCTCAGCAACGTGGAAGTTTTGTGACAAGAAGAACTGAATACGACGTGCGCGATCAACGACCTGCTTGTCATCTTCATCTAACTCGTCCATACCTAAGATTGCGATGATATCTTGCAATTCACGGTATCGTTGAAGAGTTGTTTGTACTTCACGCGCTACACGGTAGTGTTCCGGTCCAACGATTTCTGCACTCAATGCACGTGAAGAAGAAGCTAGTGGATCAACAGCTGGGTAGATACCCATCTCTGAAAGTTTACGCTCCAAGTTCGTAGTTGCATCTAAGTGAGCGAAAGTTGTTGCCGGAGCTGGATCCGTATAGTCATCCGCTGGTACGTAGATTGCTTGGATCGAAGTAACCGATCCTTTATTTGTAGAAGTGATTCGCTCTTGTAACTGACCCATTTCCGTTGCCAATGTCGGCTGGTAACCAACCGCAGAAGGCATACGTCCAAGAAGTGCAGAAACTTCAGAACCTGCTTGTGTAAAGCGGAAGATGTTATCGATGAACAATAGAACGTCTTGTCCTTGTTCATCACGGAAATATTCAGCCATAGTCAAGCCAGAAAGTGCTACACGCATACGTGCGCCTGGTGGCTCGTTCATTTGACCGAATACCATTGCCGTTTTCTTGATAACGCCTGAATCTGTCATTTCAAAGTACAAGTCATTTCCTTCACGTGTACGCTCACCAACACCAGCGAATACGGAAATACCACCGTGTTCTTGTGCGATGTTGTTGATCAATTCTTGAATTAGAACTGTTTTACCAACTCCAGCACCACCGAAGAGTCCGATTTTACCACCCTTGATGTATGGTGCAAGCAAGTCAACTACTTTAATTCCCGTTTCAAGAATTTCTACCTCAGTAGAAAGGAATTCGAATGTTGGTGCAGAACGGTGAATTGGGTCACGTTGTGAATCAGCAGGAACTGGCTCACGCAGGTCAATTTCCTCACCTAGTACGTTAAATACACGTCCGAGTGTAACGTCGCCGACTGGAACAGAAATTGGTGCGCCTGTATTAATAACTGACGTACCGCGTTTCAGACCATCTGTCGAGGACATCGCAATCGTACGAACTGCATCATCACCAAGGTGAAGTGCTACTTCTAAAGTCAATACTTCAACCACTCCGTTGGAACGATCGATATTAACCTTCAATGCGTTATAGATCTCTGGAAGTTGTCCGTTTTCAAACTTTACGTCAACAACTGGACCCATAACTTGAAGAATATGTCCATTACTCATGCTTTTCCCTCCTGTCTTACTGTTTCAAATCTATTATTCGAGTGCTGCTACGCCGGCTACGATTTCAGTGATTTCCTGAGTGATCGCTGCTTGACGAGCACGGTTAAATTGTAATGTTAACGAATCGATTAGGTCAGACGCATTGTCTGTCGCCGTCTTCATCGCTGTCATACTGGAAGCATGTTCGCTCGCTTTTCCATCGAGTACCGCTCCATAAATGAGGCTCTCCGTGTATTGCGGGAGAAGTGTTTCGAGAATCGCTTCTGCTGAAGGCTCGAACTCATAAGATGATGAAGCGGATACAGATGAAATATCTGTGAGTGGAAGCAATTTACGTTCAGTTGCTTCGTTGGAGATGGCGGAGATGAAGTGGTTGTAATACAAGAACACTTCATCGTAAACGCCTTCTGTGAACATGCCAACAGCCCGATTCGCGATATCTTTTACTTCTTCAAAACGAGGGTGATCCGAAAGTCCGATCAGGCTTTCTTCAATCTGGAAGCCCAGACGGCCGAAGAATTCATAGCCTTTACGACCGATCGCGATAATGACCACTTCATCTTTCGATTTATGGCGTTGTTCGATTGCACGGGTAACGGCACGGAAAATGTGCGAGTTATATCCACCAACAAGTCCACGGTCAGAAGTCACTACGATGTACGCAGACTTCTTTACGGGACGTGCAGTTAATAAAGGATGCCCAGAATCTTTCGTTACGGCTGCAATAGCACCCACCACTTCTTCTACTTTATCCATGTAAGGTACGAATTTCTTCGCATTGACTTCAGCACGGTTCAGCTTGGAAGCAGATACCATTTGCATCGCTCTCGTGATTTGACTCGTCTTTTTTGTTGAAGCAATACGGCTTTCTATCTCGCGTAAGGACGCCACTGGCTATTCACCACCTTTATTTTAAGATCCATTCAAGTTCAATCAATCTCGCCTCGGCGTGATTGCGTCTGGATTTTGAATTGCGCTTGTGCAATTAACTCCCTACAAAATCCCTGACATCCGCCGGAGGCCTTTTCTGAGTATCAGATAAGATTAAGCTTCAGAAGTCACAAAGTTTTTCTTGAATTCGTTGAACGCTGCGCTCATTACGTCATCAGCTGGAAGATCTTTCGTTGTACGGATATGATCATACACTTCCGTATGGTTGGATTCTAACCAGCTAGTGATTTCACTTTCAAAACGCAATACGTCTCTTACTGGAATATCGTCGAGGTAACCGCGTGTCAGTGCATATAGACTGATTACTTGGTATTCGACTTTCAACGGCTTGTTCAAGTCCTGCTTCAAGATTTCAACTGTGCGGTGACCGCGGTCCAGTTTCGCTCTCGTAGTAGGATCAAGATCCGAACCGAATTGTGAGAATGCTTCTAATTCACGGAATGCTGCCAAGTCCAAACGAAGTGTACCGGCAACTTTCTTCATTGCTTTAATTTGCGCTGATCCACCAACACGGGATACGGAAAGACCGGCGTTGATCGCTGGACGTACACCTGAGAAGAATAGGTCAGACTGCAAGAAGATTTGTCCGTCTGTAATAGAAATTACGTTTGTTGGGATATAAGCAGAGATATCTCCCGCTTGTGTCTCAACGAACGGCAATGCTGTAATAGATCCTGCTCCTAGTTCGTCATTCAACTTTGCAGCACGCTCAAGTAGACGGCTGTGTAGGTAGAAGACATCCCCTGGATATGCTTCACGACCTGGAGGACGACGAAGTAGCAAGGACAGTTCACGGTAAGCTGCTGCTTGTTTAGATAGATCATCATAAACGATTAGCACGTGCTTGCCTTCGAACATGAATTCTTCTGCCATCGAAATGCCTGTATATGGTGCCAAGAATAGCATTGGCGACGGGCTTGATGCAGATGCAGTAACGACGATTGTGTAATCGAGTGCACCGTTTCTGCGTAGAGTTTCAACAACTCCACGAACAGTAGATTCTTTTTGACCAATTGCAACATAGATACAGATCATGTCTTGGTCCGCTTGGTTTAGAATTGCGTCAATTGCAACAGTCGTTTTACCTGTTTGACGGTCACCGATGATTAATTCACGTTGTCCACGACCGATTGGAACTAGAGCGTCAATCGCTTTGATTCCTGTTTGCAATGGTTCGTGAACTGATTTACGCGCCATAACCCCTTGTGCAGGGCTTTCGATAGGACGAGTTTTTGTTGTATTGATTGGACCTAGTCCATCAACTGGTTGTCCAAGTGAATTGACTACACGTCCGATCAATTCTTCTCCGACTGGTACTTCCATAATACGGCCTGTACGACGAACTTCATCGCCTTCTTTAATGTCTGTGTATGGCCCAAGGATAACGATACCTACGTTGTTCGCTTCCAAGTTTTGTGCCAGACCCATTACGCCGGTAGAGAACTCAAGAAGTTCCCCCGCCATGACATTGTCGAGGCCATGAGCAAGTGCGATACCGTCACCTACACGGATTACAGTACCTGTTTCACTTACTTCCATTTCAGACTGATAATTTTCGATCTGTTGTTTGATCAGACCGCTAATTTCCTCAGCTTTGATGCCCATGTATGTCACCCCTCTTAATTCAAATTAATTGATTAATTGACGTTCCAGACGCGCCAGCTTTGCACTGACACTACTGTCGTAAATTTGGTTGCCGATCTGAAGGCGAATGCCACCGATCAAGCTTGGATCAATGATGTTCTCGATATGCAATGATTGTTTTCCTACTTTGTGCGCAAAGGCAGTAGAGATAGCTGTACTTTCTTCAACTGAAAGCAAACGAGTAGAGTAGACTTTCGCTTCGGCAACTCCGGAAGCCTCGTTAGCGAGTTCCTGGAAGTCTTCGATTAGATTGCCTATTTCTTCAATACGGCCTGCATCGATCAACACATATAGAGTGTTCAATACAAGTTGGTTTGCTCCATTGAAAAGTTGCCCAATCAATTCTTTCTTCTTCTCAATAGAAAACTTTGGCGAAATTAATAACTCGTCAAATTGTTTTTCATCAGCGAATACTTTTTGTAATTCTTTTAGATCAGCTTGCACGGAAAGCGTTTGTTGCTTTTCCTGCGCTGCTTCAAATAATGCAACGGCATAGCGTTTTGCGATTACCGATTGGCTCATCGCCCTTCGCCTGCCTTCACAATCGTTTCTTCGATCAATGCGCGGTTATCTTCCTCAGAAATTTCCTTCCCAAGAACCTTAGACGCAGCCAAGATAGAAAGAGATACGAATTCTTCGCGAACTGCTGCAACTGCTTTCTCTTTTTCAGTAGCAATTTCAAGAGTTGCAGATTCTTTCATACGGTTAGCTTCAGCGCGTGCAGCCATAATCAGCTCTTCACGTTGAGTGTCACCTTGTTTCTTCGCATTCTCTACGATAGATTGTGCGCTTTCGCGTGCTTCTTTTAATAGAACACGTTGCTCTTCAAGAAGCTTTGCAGATTCTTGACGACTTGCTTCGGCTTGTTCGATCTCCGTAGCGATTAATTGCGCTCGTTGATCCATCACGCCCATTAACGGACCCCATGCAAACTTCTTTAGAAGTACCATGAGAATCGTGAAAAATACTACAGTGACGATAATGTCGCCTAAATTTAGACGTTGGTTTAAACTTGCTAAAAATCCTGCGTCAGCGTTTGCTGATAAGAGGACGAAGGTATCCAACACGATTGTTTCACTCCCTTCAAGAGCTCATGACTCTTTCGTTTCTTACTCTAATTGGAACATTCTATTATTCAGACCTATCAGTTGTTTAAATGTTGACATAAAGCAATGGCGAAGACCGAGACTGCATGCTTCGCCATATAACACAAATATTATTTGTTCATTACGATAAACGCAATAACAGTTGCGATGATTGGAAGTGCCTCAACCAATGCAACACCAATGAACATTGTTGTTTGTAGAACGCCACGTGCTTCTGGTTGACGAGCGATCCCTTCAACTGTCTTAGAAACGATTAAACCGTTACCGATACCTGCACCAAGTGCACCTAGACCAACTGCAATAGCTGCTGCTAATAAACCCATACCTGCCATTTTGTATTTCCTCCTAATATTCTTTGTGGTTTTGTTCCCTGATTACAGGGTAAATATATGTTTAGTGATCTGTGCTGACTTTGTGAGCCATATAGACCATCGTTAACATAACGAAGATAAATGCTTGGATCGCCCCGATGAATACCGAGAAACCGAGCCATGCAAGTGCTGGTATAACAGCTCCGGCAAGACCGAAGATGCTTGAAGCACCCAATGTTGCAAGTAAACCAATCAAGATTTCACCTGCGAAAATGTTACCGTAAAGACGAAGACCAAGTGTCAACGTGTTTGCGAATTCCTCAATGATCTTTAGTGGTGCCAAGAATGGAATTGGCTGGAAGTATGATTTCAAATACTTGCCCATTCCGAGCTGTTTCACACCATAGTAATGCGTTAACGCAACAACTGTAGCAGCGAGGGTTAACGTGATAACTGGATCGGCTGTCGGTGATTTCCACCAAAGTTGGTGTTCCCATACGATTGCGAATGGAAGTCCAATCATATTTGCAACAAAGACAAACATGATTAAAGTGATACCTAGTACGTGGAAGCGGCCTCCCGTTTTCCAGTCCATGTTATTTTTGATGATGCCTTTGACAAAGTCCATGACCCACTCCATGAAGTTCTGCATACCCGTAGGTTTCATTTGAAGCCGCCGTGTAGATGCAACTGCAATCAGGAAGACAATCAGACACGTTACAAACAACATCAGTATATTCGATGGGTTAAACCCGATTCCGAATAAAATAAACTGTGGATTTTCATGATTCACGTTTTTGTTCACCTCCCCTTGCTAGTAAAGTGTCATTGCTTCCATTGGAACAGCAGATGACCAGTAAACAGCAATGCATAGGGTATCATTAACCCGATTACCGTGCTGATCAGATCAAACTCCTCCGGCATAACGAGTGCAATGGCCGTAGCCCCTACACCTGATGCAAAACGTAAGCCCATACCTAATGACTTCGCTCGCTTCCCTTCATCGATAGAGCGGTCAAACCGTTCCATCCGTCGAACGAGAATCCAAAAGTTATACATACCGAAAAGTGAACCTAAGATGAGCCCAGCGAAGATTGTCCGGTAGTCCAAGAAAAACCAACCGAGCACGAACAATGCAAGCAAAAAAAAGAAACTCTTCTTCTGCTGTTTGAAAATTTCCTGCATACTTTGCATTGTTTATTCTCCCAATTCGTATTTTGGATTACAGCGTCTGAAGTGTTCAGTAATTCCCGACTTGTGTCGAGTGTTGAGTCTTTGTCGTTTTGATATTTTTCAACGACATAGATTCCTTGTGAAGAAATCTGGAAATTGTAAGTGAATCGCCTTTTCCGTCCACCAGGTGACGTTGCTATGTGCGACGTCGACAATGTGTTAGGAACTAGCGCTTCCGAGTGAAGACTTGAAACCTACGAAACATGATTTCTGTACTCAATTTATGTATGAGTTCCTTATCAATCTTACCCTTTGTTAGCATACAATAGAGGGTTTTTTATGTCAATTGATTCAGGTGAATAAATTCACAATGCGTTCTCTTTGTCAAACATTCGACATATTTGTTTTCTGTCTTTATATGGTAGTTTTATCGTTTTTTCTAGAGTGGAATTTTGCTTGTGTTTTTAGATTGAAATGTTCTGGGGGACATTGTTTTATTACTATGAAATGGCAACGAGGTGTCGGGGGTAGGGATTGGAGCTTCGGAGGGGACGCTTTCCCATGGGCCCGCGGTGAGCCAACCAAGTCGCAGGCTCCTTTTGGTTGTCTCACCTGTCGGGGCTGATCCATCGGGAGTCGCCCCTCCTACGCGCCAATCCTTTGCAGTGAAAGTGGGTGGTACTTTTCTTAGTTCAATGAAGTTAGGCTTGTAGTTTAGTCGGAAGTTGAGTTTAACTGATCTCAATAGATAACAATAGTTCTCGTACTATTGACAATGGATTATTTACTTCCAACCACTTCAATCCCGAACCCCTCCCCTCTTTTCTCCTAATAGCTTATATTTGCACACTAGAAAAAACAGCAGATGAAAGTTCTCTGCTGTTTTGAGTCTTATAGTGAATGTAAATAGTTGAGAAGAGATTCTACTATTCGTGCGGATGCGTGGCCGTCGCCATATGGGTTGTGGGCCTTGGACATTTTTTCGTATTCCGCGTCATTGGATAACAGTGCGTCGGATAGTTGGAAGATGTTTTCTTCTTCTGTTCCCGCTAAGCGCAGTGTTCCCGCATCGATCCCTTCTGGGCGCTCGGTTGTATCCCGCAATACAATGACAGGTTTTCCAAGTGAAGGTGCTTCTTCTTGGATACCGCCTGAATCTGTGAGGATGATGTGCGAACGCGCTGCGAAGTTATGGAAGTCCAACACTTCTAGCGGCTCGATTAGATGAATGCGGTCGTTGTCGCCTAGCAGTTCATCCGCCACTTCACGTACAGCTGGATTCATGTGTACCGGATAGATCACTTGGATATCATCGTGTTTGTCGAGCAAACGATTGATTGCACGGAACATATTGCGCATTGGTTCACCGAGGTTTTCACGTCGGTGTGCCGTCAATAGCACCAAACGATCGTCTCCAAGCTGATCGAAAATCGGATGATGGTATTTAGGATCTACCGTCGTTTTCAACGCATCGATTGCCGTGTTGCCTGTGACATAGATGCGCTCTTTGTTTTTACCTTCATCTAGTAAATTTTGCGCTGATTTTTCAGTTGGCGAAAAATGAAGATCCGCAATAACACCTGTCAGTTGGCGATTCATTTCTTCAGGATACGGCGAAAACTTATTCCACGTACGTAATCCTGCTTCAACATGACCAACGGAAATTTGATTATAAAACGCAGCGAGACTCCCGATAAACGTCGTCGATGTATCGCCGTGGACAAGCACGATATCCGGTTGCGCTTCTTTCATAACTTTATCCAAACCTTCAAGGCCGCGTGTTGCCACGTCAATGAGTGTTTGACGGTCTTTCATAATATTCAAATCATAGTCTGGCGTGATGTTAAAGGTTTCCAGCACTTGGTCCAGCATTTGACGATGCTGCGCAGTGACTGTCACGATGGATTCGATTTCATCGGGGTGCTTTTCTAGTTCAAGAACAAGCGGCGCCATTTTGATAGCTTCCGGCCTCGTACCGAATATCGTCATCACTTTCCATTTCTTAGTCAATGAATGATCCCTCCATTATTTCGTGCCGAACAAACGGTCACCCGCGTCACCTAGTCCAGGGACGATATAGCCGTGTTCGTCCAGCTTTTCGTCAAGTGCTGCAATATACACGTCTACGTCCGGATGAGCTTCCGTCAGCACTTCGACGCCTTCAGGAGCAGCGACTAAACACATAAATTTAATGTTCACCGCGCCACGCTTTTTCATCGAATTGATTGCTTCGACCGCCGTTCCCCCTGTCGCAAGCATCGGATCCACTACGATGAATTCGCGCTCCGCCACGTCAGAAGGTAACTTTACAAAGTATTCAACAGGCTTTAACGTTTCTGGGTCGCGGAATAATCCAACATGTCCCACTTTTGCAGCCGGAATTAAATCGATGATGCCGTCTACCATGCCAATGCCCGTACGTAAAATCGGAACAATCCCCAATTTTTTCCCTGCCAAGATACGAGATTTAGCTTCGCAAACAGGTGTTTGAATCGTAATTTCCTGTGTTGGAAGATCCCGTGTAATTTCAAATGCCATAAGTGTGGCTAATTCGTTCACAAGCTCGCGAAATTCTTTCGTTCCTGTATCGGCCTTTCGTATAAACGTCAGTTTGTGTTGAATTAATGGATGATCAAATACATGTACTTTTCCCATTGGTATCGCTCCTTTTCGGAATATCTTGTACATTATAACAGAAATCGATCGTCAAGCGCAGTGAACTTGTGTGATTTGTCGTAATGAAAATAATGCGAGAAGAATATTTAGTTTTGTGAAGAATCATATTTCTTTGGGGAGCGCTCTATAAGTTCGTCGGGCCGCTCTATGTTTCTGCTTAGGCGCTCTATAAGACGGCCGGGTCGCTCTATGCTTCTGCTTAAACGCTCTATAAGACGGTCAAACCGCTCTATTCCACTTAGTCACTCTATAAACTGGTCTGGCCGCTCTATCTTTTCGCTTGAGCGCTCTATAAGCTGGTCGGACCGCTCTATGTTCCCGCTTGAGCGCTCTATAAGACGGCCGGGCCGCTCTATGTTTCTGCTTAAACGCTCTATAAGACGGTCAAACCGCTCTATTCCACTTAAGCACTCTTTAAACTGGTCTGGTCGCTCTATCTTCCTGCTTGAGCGCTCTATAAGCTGGTCGCACCGCTCTATCTTCCTGCTTAAGCGCTCTATAAGACGACCGGGCCGCTCTATGTTTCTGCTTAAACGCTCTATAAGACGGTCAAACCGCTCTATTCCACTTAAGCACTCTATAAACTGGACAGGCCGCTCTATCTTTCCGCTTAAACGCTCTATAAGACGGCCAAGTCGCTCTATGTTCCTGCTTAACTGCTCAATCAACCAGTCTAACCGCTCTATCCACACGCTCACCCGCTCTATCACCCCCAATATCCGCTCATAAACACCCGCCTCCACATAAAAAAACGCCTGACACAAGTCAAGGCGTTAGTTTTCTTACTTATATAGAGGGTGCTGATCTGTTAGAGCTGTAACAGCTTTGCGTGCTTCTTCTTTTGCTGATGGGTCTTCGTGGTTTTTCAATAATGTTGCGATGATCCGTCCCACTTCCACCATATCTTCTTCTACGAAACCACGAGTAGTAACAGCCGGTGTACCGATGCGGATACCAGAAGTGACGAATGGACCTTCTGTGTCGAATGGTACCGTGTTTTTATTTACTGTAATACCGATCTCGTCCAATACGTGCTCTGCTACTTTACCTGTTAGATCAAGTGATTTTAGCTTCACAAGCACGATGTGGTTGTCTGTACCGCCAGAAACGACGTCGATACCTTCTGATTGTAGTTTTTCAGCTAATGCTACAGCGTTTTTCTTTACTTGTTGTGCATATTCTTTGAATGAAGGATCCAATACTTCTTTGAACGCTACCGCTTTTGCAGCGATGACGTGCATTAAAGGACCACCTTGAACGCCTGGGAATACAGTTTTGTCAATTTTCTTGCCAAATTCTTCAGCTGTTTCTTCATTTAATAGAATGATACCGCCACGTGGTCCGCGCAATGTTTTATGCGTTGTGGATGTCACGAAGTGTGCGTGTGGAACTGGATTTTGATGCTCGCCTACTGCGACTAGACCCGCGATGTGTGCCATATCTACCATCAAGTATGCGCCGACTTCATCCGCAATTTCACGGAATTTTGCGAAGTCGATTGCGCGTGGGTATGCACTTGCACCCGCAACGATCATCTTCGGCTTGTGCTCAAGCGCTTTTTGGCGCACATCTTCATAGTCGATTACTTCTTCTTCTTTTGTTACACCGTAATCTACGAAATTATAAAGCTTTCCGGAGAAGTTAACTGGTGAACCGTGTGTTAAGTGGCCACCGTGGGAAAGGTTCATCCCAAGAACTGTGTCGCCTGGCTCAAGCGCTGTGAAGTATACAGCCATGTTGGCTTGTGCGCCAGAGTGTGGTTGTACGTTTGCATATGCCGCGCCAAAAATTTCTTTAACGCGATCGCGTGCGATGTTTTCGACTACGTCCACGTGCTCACATCCGCCGTAGTAACGCTTGCCCGGATATCCTTCAGCATATTTATTCGTCAAGTAGGATCCTTGTGCTTCCATTACTGCTTCCGTTACGAAGTTTTCAGATGCGATTAATTCGATGTTCGAGTTTTGACGGTTCTTTTCAGCCATGATTGCTTCATAAACTGCTTCATCATTGCGTTGTACATTGCTTAAGTCCATTGGATAGTATCCCCTTTTTTCTGATAGTTTTATATTTTCTTGTATTGTACACGGTTTATTCGTATTTCGCACGACTTCCGCCAATTAATTTTGGACGAGTGGTCGCAAGTGTGATGACCGCTTCACCGATTTTATCAATCGACGTGCGGATCGGTACTACAACTGGCTTCATTTGCATGCCGATTAATGTTTGTCCGATGTCGATGCCGGCATTTGCTTGCACCGATTCTACTACGACGGGATCGCTAAATTGCTTGTATGCATAGGTAGACATCGAGCCGCCCGCCTTAAAAACAGGCACGACGGATACAGGTTCCAAATGAAATTGCTGCGCCGTCTTGCGTTCCAATGTGATTGCACGGTTGATATGCTCGCAGCCTTGGAAAGCTAAATGTACATGATATTTATCCGCGAACGCTTGGAGCGGTGCGAATAAAGCCTCCCCTATTTCCAGTGCGCCGTTCGTGCCGATGCGCGCACCTGCCACTTCAGAAGTAGAACAGCCGACGACGAAAATCGTCCCTTCGGCAGGTGGTGCTTGTTCGGCAAATTCGGTCAATGCTTGTTCTAGCTGCAGTTTCCATAATTGAATGGCATCCACTTGTTCCACCTACTTTCTTTAGTTCTTTTCAAGTTCCATCATTTTATTTATACGGCGCTCGTGACGGCCGCCTTCAAATTCTGTTTCAAGCCAAGCGCTAACGATTTCTCTTGCCAGCCCTGGTCCAATAACGCGTTCCCCCATTGCTAACATGTTGGAATCATTATGTTCGCGTGTTGCCTTAGCGCTAAATACATCATGAACGAGCGCGCAACGGATTCCTTTGATTTTATTGGCGGAAATGGACATGCCGATTCCTGTGCCGCAAATCAAGATTCCGCGGTCTACTTTCCCCGCTACGACGTCATTCGCTACAGGTACTGCATAGTCTGGATAATCGACGGAAGTGTCGGCATCCGGTCCGTAGTCGATATATTCTATGTCGAGTTCGGTTAATAGATTGGTGATCTCTTTTCGGAGATGGTTGCCTCCGTGGTCTGAAGAAATTGCAACTTTCACTGCGCACCCTCATTTCTATTTTTACTTATCGCTTATTCTATCATTGTTCCATAAAAAAATCATCGGTTTTACTGTACTCTTTTTGAAATTTTCATTTTGAAACGTTGAAGTTTTGTCATAAAGACGAATGTTTTATGAATAAAGTGAAATAATCGTACGTGTTTTAGGTCTATGAAGTCGTATTCACATCATTGTAAGCAGAAAATCAGGCGCTTAATTCGGAATTTTTCACCTTTCCGATCTGCGCAAGCACCTTGACCCCTGCTTCACAAATAAAAAAAACGATCCAGAGTGTAAAATACCTCAGCATCGTTATGATTTATTACACGGGCGTTCGGTCGAACTTCCGGATCACTTTATACAACTCTTCCGATTGCTCCTTCAGCTCTAACGCCTTATTCTTCGTTTGATCTATAGACGCTACCTGCTCTTCCGTGGCCGCGCGAACTTCTTCTGCTCCCGCTGAAGTATGCTCTGCAATCGTCGCTACCTCTAACGACTGCTTGGCCGTAAGCTCGATCGTCTGCATTTGGTTGCTGACGATTTGGCCAATTTCTTCTACATAATGCGCCATCGTCTGGATGGTGGCGGTCATCGTTTCAACGTTTTCATTTGTTTTCGTCGCACGTGTAGCCTCAGTGGATGCCGTTTCTACTTGTTGCTTCATTTCCGCTACGACTTGTTTGACGTCAGATTGGATCGTTTGAACAAGTCCGGAAATCATCTGGACGGCATTTGCACTTTCATCTGCTAAGTTACGAACTTCTTCTGCCACGACAGCGAAGCCTTTACCATGCTCTCCCGCCCGCGCCGCTTCTATAGAAGCATTTAGCGCCAGTAAGTTTGTCTGCCCCGCGATGTTGCCGACAAGTTCCACGATTTCGCTGATCTTATGCGCATTTTCATCTAGTACTTGTATCGTTTCCAATGAATGCTCGCTTTGATTGCTCATTTGATGAATTCCCGCTAATACCGATTGGAAAATTTCCGTTGTCGCGTGTAATTCTTTTAACATCACTTTTGATTGCTCAGATGATTGTCCCGCTCGATGATTGACTTCCACGGCCAGTTGACGAATATCTTCAATCGCATTGACCGTTTCTCGAATCGACTCCGATGTGTTTTCTGCGCCATTGGAAATTTCTCCAATAGTGCGCGCAATGGCATCGGATTGGCCGGACGCAGCGCTTGTCTCATTCGTCAATTCATCGACAAATTGGGCAGTAGCTTGAAAGTTGGATTCGATTTGTTCAATTATGTTACGTAAATTGACAACCACTTGCTGGAATGCTTTGGAGACGGAATGAATTTCATCCGATGAGTTCGGCAACTGAATGTCCGTACCGATTTTCCCATCCGCCACCTTCATAGCGGCAGTTTCCAAACGTTGCAATGGCTTGGTCAAAATAGTACTGAACATGGCCGCTAAAATACCTGACCACATAATGCCCATCGCATATGTAAGCAGTTGAAAAACGAATGGCCGTACATTTGGAAAGAAAGTTGGCTGTACCCAGTTAATGAATACAGCACTTGTCGTATACGTAATGACTGCAAGAATTACAATAAATAAGACGAGTTTCGCCCGTAGTCCTACTTTTTTCGGTTCGTTCATAAGTTCCCCTCCGCTTGTTGTCGGATGACGGAGTTAATGAGTGTAGTCAGCTCATGAAATGTGGTGCGGTAAGTTTCCAAATCCCCACCATATGGATCATGTACATCAAGACCTGTCATTGTACCCGCGTATTCTTTTAATGTAAACACTTTTTCTTTCATTGCAGGATAACGACTGTGCAGGAAATCTCGATGATTCGCTGTCATCGTTAGAACAATATCCGCCCACTCCATATCAGCAGACTTGACTTCATTAGAATATGGAGTAAAAGGGATTTTTTCTTCCGTCAGCAACTGTGCGGAGTTCGCGGAAATCGGCAAGCCATCCATCGCATGAATACCTGCTGATTTCGCGGTAATACCTGGCACATTGGCATGATTGACTAACGCTTCTGCCAAAGGACTTCTACATGTGTTGCCTGTACAAATAAAATAAATATTCATTTTCTTCACCTACTTTACAGAATAACGGATTTATGAGAGAAAAGATACACTATTTTCAATAAACAAAGGACAATACACCCATACAGATAAATACGATACCTGCCAATCTTCGAATAAATGTACCATTAATTACACGCAGACGGCCTGCGGACAAGAAAGCAATAGCCGAAAACGTAAAAGAAAAGAAGCCTGATACGAAAATAAACAGCCATTTATTCAGCTGCATCATACCGAATGTCACACTCACCCCGAATGCATCCACGCTGACGATCAGCGCTAAGAAAAACGGGGAGATTTTATTGACCACTGACGGTTCATCGCTGTCCAAGAGAAGAATGTGAAGTCCGATGAGTGAAAGCAGTACACTCGAGAGCGCATGGCCCCATCCCGCGAAATAGATCATCGCCCATTCCCCTGCGTAGAAACCGATAAGTGGCAGCAACATATTCAGTATAGTAGTCCACAGCAAGATCATCAATCGACCCCGCCGCAGTTGGAGAAATGTATAGACGATTAGAATATCGATTGTTGTAACGATAGCCGCTATGATTTCTATCAAAAAATAAGCCCCCTCGCACGTCTCGCATCTACTAATTCTATGCGGTTGCTGAAGGAGGCTATTCATCATTAGCGAAATGTTATTCGGCGAAACGTTTGCCGTCTGATGCTTTATCGAGACGATTCATAACCGCTGCACCGATACCCGAATGATCGGTCTCAATGGCGAGAATTATATCTGCCTCTGTATTGTCGCACTGACGAATCGCTTTATAGAGACTCGATGCCATCGCTTCACGACTATTGACGGAGCCTGTGGAAAAGTACCAATCGGCTTGTTCTGTGTATAACTCATCAGGTCCGATAATTGCAACACGTTTATTTTGTTGATGAATGGTTTTTAGCGCATGCGCAATAGAATCCATATTCGGCTCGATGATAAATAGCGGTGCTTCAGGTGCGTAATGAACATATTTCATCCCCGGGGCACGTGGTGTTGACGTTTGATCTGTAGGTAACGTGGCCGTATGGACTGTGCCAATCAAATCCTCCAACTGCTCTTTCGTAATACCGCCCGGCCGCAAAATGACAGGCGGTGTAACCGTGATATCTAAAATGGTGGATTCAAGGCCTACCCCTGTCTCTCCACCATCCAAAATCAACGGAACCTTACCGATTAAATCGTGATAGACATGATCCGCTTCCGTTGGGCTTGGCTTTCCGCTACGATTTGCACTCGGTGCCGCTAACGGCTGTTCCAGTTTGCGCAGTAATGCCAATGCTATTGGGTGGTCCGGCATGCGGATGGCTACTGTACTAAGTCCAGCCGTGACGACATCTGCAATGACTCCAGGCTTTTTCTCCATAATTAACGTCAATGGTCCTGGCCAAAATGCTTTCATTAATATGTTTGCAATTTCTGGGATATCGGTTGCGTATTTTTCAATGTCTGACTGGTTCCCAATATGTACGATCAGCGGATTATCTGAAGGTCTTCCTTTCGCTTCGAAGATCCGCTGTACTGCTTGCTCATCTGTCGCAATGGCTCCTAAACCGTAAACTGTTTCAGTCGGAAAGGCAACGATCCCCCCGGAATTCAGGATATCCACAGCTTGTTCATAGATTCTATCGTTATCCACTAGGTTATCCACTATTTCCCGTGTAGTGTCCACTCGCTCAACCCCTCTTTATACACATTTTATCTATCTTATCCACAATAAATGTGAATATGTTCATTTGAACAGCGACTTTATCCACTCCCAAACGAAGAATGTAACAGGTTCTTGTTCTTCTGTTTCACTCACTGTCGCTTCTTCAGGGAAGCAAACATTCGGAAACAATGAACACCACCAATTATCGCCCCGACCCGCTCCGATTTTCACAACATATGCATCGTAAACGTCTTGCGGCTGAATGAAATACCCAACCCGTTTCGGTGGAATCACTGCGGCACTGTGCTCAAGCGTTACATGCGCACCATTCACTTCCGCTTTTGCAATTTCAAGAAGCGTTGGCTCTAACAGTTGAAGTTTGTCATTTATTTGCTGCACGTTTGTCGATTGATTGATCGCCCGCTCAAGTAATGGTGCAATTTTCTCCTGTACATCTTGTTTCACTTGTTGATCTGCTACAGTATTAGAGTTTGCAAGAATGCGAAATTGCGTCGCTTCACTTGTAGCTACCTGCTGGCCGAATACAAGTAACACCGCTTGAATAGTAAGTAATATAAGTACAAATTCTATAAACGCCAATAGTTTCGAAGTTTGATTCGGTTGTTGGTTCATCGGATAATCTTGTAACATGTCATCCCCTCCTGCACTCTATCTTGACCCGCAGGAGGAGATTTTATTCATCGAATCTCACAAAATATCATTCGATCTTTTTTATTGATATCCTGAACGATTTCCACTGTCGCTTCCGGAAAGGATTTTTGTAAGTATTCTTGTACAATAGCTCCTTGCTGATAGCCGATTTCAAAACCGATGAGTGCAGGATGATTCATCAGAGGCGACAAGTTTTCCGCTAGTCTGCGATAGAAATAG
The DNA here is from genome assembly GCF_002743425.1 of Sporosarcina sp. P7. Taxonomy (NCBI): domain Bacteria; kingdom Bacillati; phylum Bacillota; class Bacilli; order Caryophanales; family Caryophanaceae; genus Sporosarcina; species Sporosarcina sp. P7. The sequence continues at coordinate 85,359 of NZ_PDZF01000013.1, forward strand.
AGACCTTCCTCTTCGGCGAACAGCGCAGTTTGCGGTTCGAAATCGTAAACAGTTGGCGACATAACAGATTTTTCATGTTCCGCGATGTACGGCGGATTGGATAGGATGATATCCCATTTTTGCGATTTCAACGGTTCTTCCATATCCCCTTGCATAAAAGTTATATCCGCTTCATTGCGCTCGGCATTGCGTTTTGCGACTTCAAGCGCCGTTTCACTGAAATCAGTGGCTGTTACTTTTGCAGTCGGTCGTTCTTTTTTGAAGGCGACCGCAATCGCCCCACTTCCCGTTCCAATATCCGCCACTTGAATGACTCGATCTTCGAATAAGTGATTCGCTCTTTGCAATGCATAATGGACGAGCTCTTCCGTTTCAGGACGTGGAATCAGGACGTGTTCATTGACCTCAAATAAATAGCCGTAAAAGGACTCTTCACCGAGAATATATTGAATGGGTTTACCAGTCAATAATTCTGTGATGATTGCTAAGTATCGCGAAGACGTTTCGTCCGCAATATGTTCACGAAAACTGGCTAAATAATTAGCCTGACTCATTCCTGTGACAAAACGCATCGCTATTTCAGCTGCATGCGTGTCCATTTCGCGTTCTCGCAATAATCGCTGCGCTTGTTGCACAGACTCAAGAATGGTCTTAGTCATTGCGATCCAAACTTTCTAAGCGGTGTGCTTGTTCTTCTATAATCAACGCATCGATTACTTCATCCAATTTCCCTTCTATAATCTGATCGAGTTTTTGGATGGTCAAACCGATTCGATGGTCAGTCACACGGTTTTGCGGGAAGTTGTATGTGCGAATACGCTCTGAACGATCCCCTGATCCAACGGCAGTTTTCCGTTTTTCATCGTATTCGGCTTGCACTTCTTGCATAAACTTATCGTAGACACGCGCACGCAAGACTTTCATCGCTTTTTCTTTATTTTTAATTTGAGATTTTTCGTCTTGAATCGATACTGTCGTACCCGTCGGCAAATGCGTAAGGCGCACTGCAGACATGGTCGTGTTGACGGATTGTCCACCTGGCCCCGATGAAGCGAATGTATCGGTACGGATATCTTTATCATGAATCTCAATTTCTACTTCTTCTGCTTCAGGCAAGCACGCAACGGTAGCAGTCGACGTATGTGTTCGCCCACCCGATTCCGTTTCCGGTACACGTTGCACGCGATGCGCTCCATTTTCGTACTTCAACTTGGAATAAGCCCCTTTGCCATCGATCATGAAGATAATTTCTTTAAAACCGCCAAGTTCAGTTGGCGAAGAATCGATGACCTCGACTTTCCAGTGATTCATTTCCGCGTAGCGTGTATACATACGATATAAACTACTAGCAAATAAGGCCGCCTCGTCTCCACCTGCAGCGCCTCGGATTTCCATGATGACACTTTTATTGTCATTTGGATCTTTCGGAATCAGCAATACTTTTAATTGTTCTTCAAGAGACTCAATACGGTCTTCGAGTTCATCCATTTCCATCTTGACTAATTCTTTCATTTCGTCATCAAGTGGCTCATCTTGCATTTCTTTCGCCTGGTTATATTGAGTGTAAACATTTTTGTATTCACGGTATACTTCGACCGTGTCTTGTAAATCAGATTGTTCTTTCGAATAGTTTCGTAATTTATCCAGATCATTGACGATTTCGGGGTCACTAAGTAGTTCATTGAGTCGATCATAACGGTCTTCCACTGCTTGCAGTCTATCGAACATAGTTGGTTCACCTCTTCTGAAATTATGGGTTATATACTAGTATATAGCAGAACCGTCTATCCTTTGTTGCTCAAGGATAGACGGAAATATGTTTATTTTACATGTTGCGCACGACTGACGGGCACTTCGTGGTGCTTGCGGCAACGTGGTTCGTATGCTTCGGATGCACCGACAAGAATGATTGGATCATCTTGGCATGCGGGTTGTCCATCTATTAGTCGTTGCGTTCGGCTTGAAGGTGATCCACAAACGGTACAGACCGCTTGGAGTTTTGTCACCAGTTCGGCCACTGCCATTAATTCCGGCATCGGTCCGAATGGTTCGCCTCTGAAGTCTTGATCGAGTCCTGCAATGATCACGCGAAATCCGCGATCAGCGAGTGTGATCGCGACCTCAATAATATCTTGGTCGAAAAATTGGGCTTCATCAATGGCGACCACATCGAAATCATCTGATACGAGGTTCGGTATTTCACTCGCCTTGGAAATAGGATTGGCGATAGTGGATGCACCGTCGTGGCTGACAATTGCTTCCTCGCTATACCGATCATCAATTGCCGGTTTGAATACCGCAATCTTTTGTTTGGCAAATTCTGCCCGACGAATGCGACGAATGAGCTCCTCCGATTTACCTGAAAACATACTGCCGCAGATGACTTCCATCCAGCCGCCTTGCATTGAAACGTACATGGTCAATCCCCTTTCGATGTTGCGTTTGTGTTTATGTATATGTGGTGATGATGCGATAGAGCGGTTAACGTGTGATTATGAGCGGGTGGACGCGCGCATTGAGCGCGTTACGCGTGTTGATAGACTACCTTCAAAGTAGACAAATTATAAAGCGCACTTCTACAATTCATATAGATAAGGGGTTGAGAAGATGGCGGAGAAAACGAGAGTATATTCAGAAGAAACAAAACGTGAAGTGGTTGAGCGATTT